>JBPCMM010000031.1:0-7175 GCA_051002255.1 Pyrinomonadaceae bacterium | reverse complement strand
GGCATACGAAACAGCTCAATAGCGCCAAACGCCGTTTTATAAAACTCAATCGCGGCGGCAGCGTCCTTGATGATCAAATACGGTGTGACTGAATGGTAGCCCTCGGGGATGGGCTTTACTGTGCTGGTCATTGGCTTTCTCCTATCAGGTTCCTGCATTTTTTGAATGTCAGCGAGTAGGGTTTGTTCGTGGCCCTGGGGACTTACCTTTTCATACACTTTGCGCACCATGCCGTTTGGGTCCACCACGATTGAGCTGCGGTCCCAATACATCGTGCCTTTGTAGTCGCTTTGACCTACCCCGCAAGCCTTGAGCAATTCCGCTTTCGTATCGGCGAGCAAGTCGATTGTGAAACCAAACTTGTTGCAGAAGTCCTTATGTGAGGCGACATCGTCCTGGCTCACGCCGACGATTGAAATTCCCGCGGCCTCGAAGTCTTCCTTGCTAGCCGTGAAAGATCTTCCCTGAATCGTGCAACCGGGCGTATCGTCTTTCGGATAAAAGTAGACTACCAACCATTTGCCGGCGAAATCGCCGAGCTTCACTGTTTTCCCATCCTGGTTCGGTAGAGAGAATTCCGGAAACTGCTTTCCTGTCTCAAGCATATCCATTGACCTTTCGTCGCGTTCGACTGTTTTTGAAGTGATTACTGGATTAGATCGTTATTCTAGAGACTTTTGGCTCAAGATCAAATCGTCTGAAGGGGCGTGGCGATGTACCAGGTGTCGAACGGATCTGTCAGCCACCATGTTGGGCGGCGATTCTCAATAGCCACGCGGCGAATGGCACCCCGCGCCACGTAAACCACGCCAAATTTTTCGAGGGCCTTCTTGAAGACCTCGGAAGTGACATCTGCGGCCGTCGCGTGATCACCCACGCGTCGTGCAACGTAGGCATAGACCAGCTCAAAGTTAATCTCATAAAGGTTGGCAAACCTGGCAGGGTCACTTTGCGCAGCTTCAACCAGGAGGCGCTCACGCGCCCCATTCGGGACTCCCAGCGATGCAGGTTTTCCGAAACGGGTTCATCTCTGAGACAGTTCATATCTTTGCGCCTTTGCCCCTTTGCGTCTTTGCGTGAAACGCCTTCGATCCCAGTTCACCCTTTTCCCCCTTCCGGTTTTCACCTTTTCTCCTTCCAAGTTACTATATGCCAAGCTCTTCCCCGTAGTCCGGCGTCTAACAGACTTTTGCAACAGCGCCAGGTATCTAATGCAGCGATCCAGCGAGGTAAAAGAATTCATGAAGATGGATAACACCCTTCTTTATTCTCGGGTTCACGTTTGGGGCAGCGTCTTTCGTAGCCGCACAGGAAGACCCAAAGTTGAATCCTGCTAAGGAGCAACAGCAAAAGGAAAAAGCGGAGAAAGAAAAGGCCTTCACTCTGCTCGAACAGGTTGTTGGTGAGGCCCAATTGCTGAGGCTGCCTGAGAGCCGTGCTCGGGTCCAAATTGGCGCCGCCGACTTGCTTTGGGGACGCAATGAGGCTCGCGCTCGCACTCTACTCGCGCTGGCCGCCGAGAGCGTGGCCGAGATGATGCGAAACGCGAGTGCGAATCCTGCCCAGGATGAGCGTAGAGGTGCTAATCGGGCTAGACCCGGTGGGCAGCTTCGGCAGGAGTTGGTACTGGCCGTCGCTCGTAACGACCCGACGCTCGCTTATCAATTACTGGCTGCGACGCGACCTCCATCAACACCTGCCGGCACCGGCAATTTGCCCTTTGACTCCGTAGATAATCTTGAGGACCGTCTGCTGGCGCAGGTTGCGGAACTGGATCCCAAACTTGCGTTGCAAAACGCTGAGCAGATGCTCGAGAAAGCAGTTCACCCGTGCCCTCGCCCACGTGCTGGCTCAGCTTCAGGCGAAAGATAAGGATGCGGCCGCGAAGCTCGAAGACAAGCTTGTCAAGCGGCTTCAATCTGCGAACATACTCTTCACGCTTGATGCCGGCACACTCGCGCTTAGTTTGCTGCGACCAGGACTGCGGCCTGCTGAGAGCGGCACCACTCCTGCCCCGGCTTCGTTGAGTAACAGTCCACAGATATTAATGCCTTCCACGTATACGAGCCTGCTGGGAAACGTAATCGACGCAGCACTCAAAGCCGTGCCTCCGCCAGCGGGTAGTCAGCGACGTGCCAGCAACTTCCGAGGCAGACGTGGCGGTCCTGGAGGGCGGTGGCGGCGGACAGAACAGTGCGACGACTGAACCATCCGCGGCGGAACTAGAGCAGGTCAACGCGCGGCGACTGCTGGGTGGATTGCAGATTATGCTGCCGCAGATTGACCAGTATCTTCCAGGACGTTCACAGGCTGTACGTCAGAAAATGACGGAGGTCGGCATCACCGATAGTTCGCGTGCTGCAATGACCCAGGTAAATAGAGCGATGCAGCAGGGCACGTCCGAGAGTCTCCTGGCAGCAGCTCCTTCGGCTCCGCAAGTGATGCAATCGCGAATTTATCAGCAGGCTGCGCTCAGGGCCCTCGACGAAGGAAACGCCGACCGGGCTCGCCAGATCGCCAACGATTATCTGGGACAGGGTGCACGCGAATCGGTGTTGCAAGCAGTGGAGTTTCGGCTGACCTCAGAAAAGCTCGGTAGCAGCAACATGGACGAGGTACGGCACACGCTCGCAGGGCTGCGTTCCGATGACGAAAGAATCGATCTGCTGGTCCAATTGTCGGGGAATGCCAGGCAGAACAATCCCAAGCTGGCGGTTGAACTTTTGAATGAGGCGCGGCAGTTCACAAAACTGCGTGCCACTAATTACCGGCAGCTCGAACAACAACTTATGGTCGCTGAGGCTTTCAGAGAACTTGAGCCGGCACGCAGCTTTGAGATCCTGGAACCTGGTATCGTCCAGCTTAATGAGTTGCTAACGGCCGCCGCGACTCTCACCGGGTTTGAAGCGAATGTCTTCCAGGATGGTGAGCTACCGCTGGAAGGCAGGAATGGTTTGAGCCACATGGTGACACGTTACAGTCAGGCCCTCGGCCTCCTGGCAACGAGTGATTTCGAACAATCACAGACTCTAGCCAATAGATTTCAGCTTTCCGAGTCGCGCATTGTGGCGAGGCTCTCGATCGTACGCAGCCTGCTGGGTAAGGAACCAGGTTTCAGGTCGCGTAATACCCGCTTTGGTCAAAACACACTAATTCGTAGAGATCAGTAGTCGGTGAACTGGGAAAAGGTGGTTTCCTAATTTGAGGGTTGGCTTAGTGAAACAAACGATCTGCCAAATCACAGGAACAAAACAAACACCAAAATGTTGTTAGGGATCTTTCGTGGTATTTTAGTGGATCGTTTTTGATTCCCGTGCCTACGGAATGGACAGGCAGTAGCCTTTACCCGTCCCCTCCTTGCTTATGAACAGGCGAGAATTTAACCTGATACTCCTCAGCGGCACCGGCGCTTTAACTATTCGTCGTGTCCAGAATCAGCCAAGGTTGAGAGTCAACGGGGCGCGCATCATCCAGCACCTCAATGCGCTTGGTGAGTTCGGCAAGAACCCCCAGGGCGGGGTTAGCCGTGTCGCTTACAGCGAGGCCGATCGTCAGGGTCGCGAGTACGTAATGGCCTTAATGCACACGGCGAAGCTGGACGTCAGCATCGATCTCGCCGGCAATATCATTGGCCGCCGACCCGGCAGCGTTTCCAGTCTTCCGCCGCTGCTTTTCGGATCGCACATCGATACTGTGCCGGAAGGTGGCAACTACGATGGTGTCGTTGGCTCGCTCGGGGCGATTGAAGTTGCGCAAACTCTCGCGGAACACAAAACGACGACGCGACACCAGCTGGAGTTGATCATTTTTCAGAACGAGGAAGGTGGATTGATAGGAAGCCGCGCGCTCAACGGCGAGTTGACGGAACCGGAACTGGATCTAGTGAGTCGGAGCGGTAAGACCATTCGCGCAGGTATTAAGTTCATTGGCGGGGATCCTAAGAGGTTGGCTGAGGTAAAACGCAAGCGCGGAGATATTGCCGCTTATCTTGAGTTGCATATTGAACAAGGCGGCACGCTGGACTCCGAGAAGGTAAACATCGGAATCGTAGAAGGCATCGTAGGAATTAATTGGTGGGACGTTACTGTCGAAGGATTCGCCAACCATGCCGGCACCACGCCTATGAATCAGCGTCAGGACGCCTTGCTCGCCGCGGCCAAATTTATTGAAATAGTTAATCGCACTGTTACCAGCGTGGCGGGCCGGCAAGTGGGTACAGTAGGCAGAATTCAGGCGCTTCCCGGCGCTCCCAACGTGATTCCCGGAAAAGTAATTCTAAGTCTTGAGCTGCGTGATCTCGACGCCTCGAAGATAAAAATGCTCTACGAAAAGATTCATGACGAGGCGCAGCAAATCGCACGCGCAAGCAACACCAGGTTCGAGTTTAGGGAAATAAATGTGAACATGCCGGCCCCCACCGATTTGCGGATAAGAAAGATCATTGCGGATGCAGCCAGTGAGCTTGGCTTGACGACCAGGTTGTTACCCAGCGGGGCTGGACATGATGCCCAGGACATGGCGCTTCTAGGGCCAGTAGGGATGATCTTTGTTCCCAGCGTAGCCGGCATTAGCCACTCGCCACGTGAATTCTCACAACCAGCCGATATCGCGAACGGCGCCAATGTTCTCCTGCACACTCTCCTCAAGCTCGATCAGCTGGCACTTAACTAGTCTTGCCCATAAGGACAGGGTCCGCCTTCCTCACTGACCTGCAAGTTACCCCGGCTTGAGCCATCCGTCCTGATTGCGGATCGCTGAGGTTCACTTAGCAGCGGCAACGACCGCACTCACCTGACCATTAACTCGATTTTCGTCCTTCCAGGTTTACCATCTCCGTAGGTACAATTGTCACCTCCCTTTTCAACCAATCCGCCGGCCGGAGGTTAAGAATGTCGTTCTTGTCTGGCAAATCCCATCGTCGGGCTTGTACGTTTGTGGTTTTATGTCTCGGCCTCGCGCTTCTGTCATCATGCGCTAAGTCGGCCGGGCCGGATGTAGGCTCCAACGCCAAAGGCACAGCCGGGGAAGCTGAACAGTTTGTTGCTGAAGCGGAGAAGCGACTGCTTGAGCTCAACATTAAGTACGCTCGGGCTGACTGGGTGAAGAGCACCTTCATAACCGACGATACAGAAAGCCTCTCCGCCGAAGCGAACAAACAAGTGATCGAGGCAACAACGGAACTGGCCGAAAAATCCCGTCGCTTCGACGGAGTAGACCTGCCTTACGATACAGCGCGCAAGCTCAAACTTCTCAAGCTGGCGCTTACCCTACCAGCGCCTTCAGACGCCGCCGAACGTGACGAGTTAACAAAGATTGCCGCCTCGCTGGAAGGCGACTATGGCAAAGGCAAATACTGCCCAGACGAAGACAAAGGAAAGTGTCTCAGCCTCAGCGAGATGGAAGTAATTCTCGCGAACAACCGCGACCCGGAGGAACTGAAACGCATCTGGCTGGGCTGGCACCAGGTTTCGCCGCCCTATCGCAAAAATTATCAGCGCTTCGTCGAGCTGAGTAACAAGGGAGCCCGCGAGATGGGTTTCAAAGATACCGGCGCGATGTGGTGTGAGAAATACGATATGGCGCCTGACGCCTTCGGTGCGGAAATGGAGCGGCTATGGCAACAGGTGAAGCCGCTTTACGATTCGCTCTATACCTACACGCGCAAGAAATTGATCGCTAAATACGGGAACCAAGTGGTCCCCAACGAGGGCCCGATTCCCGCTCATCTATTTGGCAACATGTGGGCCCAGCAATGGAACAACATCTATCCGCTACTAGCACCGGCAGGCGGCGATCGAGGGTATGATTTAACTGAAATACTCAAAACGCGCAACACCGATGCGAAGCAGATGGTGCGCTACGGCGAAGGCTTCTTTACTTCCGTAGGCTTTGAACAATTGCCGGGAACGTTCTGGGACCGGTCACTATTCGTCAAGCCGGTGGACCATGAAGTGGTCTGCCACGCCAGCGCCTGGGACGTCGATTACGAGAAGGATGTGCGACTGAAGATGTGCATTCAGATCCGAGAGGAAGACTTCACGGTGGTTCATCACGAGCTGGGCCGCAATTATTACCAAATGGCTTATGCCAGCCAGCCCTTTCTTTATCGCGACAGTGCCAACGATGCTTTTCACGAAGCAATCGGCGACACTATTGCCCTCTCCGTAACTCCTCCTTATCTGAAACAAATTGGATTGATTGACCAGGTGCCGGATCAGAGCGCGGACATCGGTTTTCTTTTGCAGCGATCGTTGGAGAAGGTGGCATTCCTGCCGTTTGGTTACCTGGTAGATCAATGGCGCTGGAAAGTTTTCTCCGGCGAAGTGGGTGCTGGCGATTACAACAGTGCCTGGTGGACCTTGCGTGAGAAGTATCAGGGAGTGGCTCCCCCTGCGCCGCGCTCGGAGCAGGACTTTGATACGGCGCGAAATACCATGTCCCGGCCAACACACCCTACGCTCGCTATTTTCTCGCAGCGATTCTTCAGTTTCAGTTTCATCGCGGCTTGTGCCGCGAAGCGGGATTCAACGGACCGTTGTATCAATGTTCTATTTACGGCAACAAGAAGGCCGGTGAGAAGTTAAAGCAAATGCTGGCCATGGGTCTAAGCAAACCCTGGCAGGAAGCGCTCAAAACCATGACCGGCGACGACAAAATGGACGCCACCGCCATCATCGATTACTTCGCACCGTTAAAGCAGTGGTTGGACGAGGAGAACAAAGAAGCCTTGAATGTGAGTGATGGTGAGTAGCAAAAAACCATTCTCCATTTCTCATTTGTCAGTATTTTTTATTTATCCCTTCCTCGACGCGTAGCGGCGGCGTGAGTTTAGCCCCGTCTTCCAAGGCCCGCCTCCGGAAAGTTCCTCCTTATCTGGTGCGAACGATCCATAACCAGGGGAGCGAACCATCTCCAGCCGCTCTCTATCGCTTCTCCCTCACATCGTAAGCATAAATCGTGTCCTGGTCCCGGAGGTAAAGCCGCCCGCCGGCGATGACTGGATGCGTCCAGGTCGGTAGAGAGTCTTGCTGGATGCGGAAGCGGCCCTTCTCACGATATTCTGCAGGGGTCGCTTCGACGAGCCCGACCACGCCGTTCTCGCTGAGTGCGTAGAGATGCCCGTCGGCGTAGACCACAGAGCCTTTGCCCACGCTCCGATCCTTCCAGGCGACTTC
>JBPCMM010000030.1:0-6973 GCA_051002255.1 Pyrinomonadaceae bacterium | reverse complement strand
GGTGCGGCGATGACCGCAAATGTCATCACCTACCGCGGGCGCTCAGCTGCGCGCGAAGTGGGCAAGGTGCTCGGTTTTGACGACGCTATACTGGACCGTCTTTCCAGCCTGGTGCAGACCTGGGAATGGAAGGATCCAAATGACTCCACGAGTCGGCAGTTTCGCGATGCCGGCCTGGATCTTCGCAATCCTCGCATTAAAAAATTCTTTCAGCTTTATCAGTCAGTGCAGGATTTGCCGCGTCATCTGGGCCAGCATTCCGGCGGCATGGTGATCTGCCAGGGCCAGCTTGATTCGGTGGTGCCGCTCGAGCCGGCTACCATGCCGGGTCGGGTGGTGGTGCAATGGGACAAAGAGGATTGTGCCGACCTGGGCCTGATTAAAGTGGACCTGCTTGGGCTGGGCATGATGGCCGTGCTGGAAGATTCGATCCAGTTGATCCGCGACGCTTATGGAGAAGAAGTTAACCTGGCTCATCTGCCGCAGGATGACCCCTTAGTTTATGCCGCATTACAAAAGGCCGATACGATTGGCCTGTTTCAGGTGGAAAGCCGGGCACAGATGTCGTGTCTCCCGCGCCTGCGCCCACAAAAGTTCTACGACCTCGTGGTCCAGGTAGCCATCATTCGTCCCGGTCCGATTGTCGGCAATATGGTTCATCCGTATCTAAAACGCAGGCAGGGTCGGGAGCCGGTTATTTATCCTCATCCTTCGCTCGAGCCGGCCTTAAAACGCACCCTGGGAGTGCCCCTTTTTCAGGAACAACTTCTGAAGATGGCGATGACCTGCGCGAACTTTTCCGGCGGGGAAGCGGAAGAGCTGCGGCGCGCGTTTGGTTTTAAACGATCGGAAGCGCGTATGAAAGAAGTTGAGGTAAAGCTGCGTCTGGGCATGAAGCGCAATGGTATCGCGGGCAAAGCCCAGGACGAGATCGTGCAAGCGATCACTTCTTTTGCGCTTTATGGCTTTCCTGAATCACATGCCGCCAGTTTTGCTTTGATTGCTTACGCCAGCGCTTATCTCAAGTGTCATTATCTCGCAGCCTTCACGGCCGCGATTTTGAATAACCAGCCGATGGGTTTTTATCAACCATTCACAATCATCAAAGATGCACAGCGACACGGGTTGAGAGTGAGGCCCGTAGATGTGACGCGCTCAGATTGGTTGTGCACGATTGAAGCGGAGACGGAGGGACAAGGAGATGGGGAGATGCGGAGATGGGAAGATGCGGGGATGGGGAGACGGGGAGATAGGGAGACGGGGAGATGCGGGGATGGGGAGATGGGGAGAAGCGGAGACGGAGGGACAGGCAGACGGGGGAAACCGACGACCTTTATGAATCGTGAGAATGAGCTATCGGATCGTCGCCCTGCTGTCGTCTTGTCGCCCCATCGCCCCCTCGTCCCATCGCCCGGTCTCCCCGTCGCCCCATCTCCCCCTCTCCCCGTCCCCCTTGTTCTTCGTCTGGGCTTGAGATATGTCAAAGGTCTCAGCGAATCCTCAGGACAAGCCATTGAACGCGAAAGAAAAGCAAGCCCGTTCCTGAGTTTTGATGATCTACGCAATCGCGTACCCGAACTGCGAAAAGATGAATTGCGCAAGCTGGCCTCGGTGGGCGCGCTGAATTTCATTCAGACCCCTGGAGGTCCAAAGTCCAAGGTCCAAAGTCCAAAGTCGAATGCGCAGACGTTGGACGTTGGACATTGGACTTTGGACAAAGGAACAAATCGTCGCGACGCTCTTTGGCAAGTAGAACGCGTCGCTCGGCCAGCCGGCCCCCTGTATCAAGAGTTGCATGAACCTGATAGCAAATCGCCTCTGGCTCCTATGACTTTATCGGAAAAGCTGGATGCAGACTTTCGGGGCACTGGGTTAACAATCGGGCGGCATCCAGTTGCACACCATCGGAGTGAATTAAATAAGTTGGGAGCTTCGCGCGCAATCGATATTGGCGTGATGCGGAATGGCAGTGCAGTTTGCGTTGCCGGCTGGGTCATTGTTCGCCAGCGCCCCGGCACAGCAAAAGGATTTGTTTTTCTAACTTTGGAGGACGAGTCGGGCATTGCCAACATCATCATTACGCCCCAGCTTTTCAGTAAGAACCGTCTGGTATTGGTGGACCACCCCTTTCTTTTAATCGAGGGTACCCTGCAGAACCAGGACCACGTCGTCTCAGTCAAAGCCAAGCGCGTTAGGCCGCTTTTCTTCCACGTGACCGGGGCTCCTTCACATGACTTTCACTAAGCCAGCAAATCCTCGAACCGGGAAGGCTGCACAGGGAATTGCAATCCAGAACATCACCGTTTCGCCCGCCCTGGCTTGAATTTTTGTCTAGGATAAGGTATGAATTAACCCTCTCCTGCTAGGCTCCCCCAAATTAGCCCAAGATTCTTGGCTCAATACGCACGGCCTTCTCTCGTCAATTCTGAGAAAGGCCGTATGACAATTGCGGGAAAAGATGAGGAATTGCGCTTTTCCCTAAACTGCAGGTTTTGCGTACATCCGACCGCTACGACCTTCGAAGTCAGGGATCGGTTTCAACTATCAGAAGGGGGTTCACAAGCATGGGGTCACGAATAAGGTTTTTCTTAGGTGCCGCCTTAATTATCTCGAGCGCAATTAACCTAAAATCGGGCAACTCAACCGTAAACGCTCAGGCCCAATCTTTCACCATAAGCGGCCGGGTTTCTGAGCCCCCCTCCGGCACCGGCGTCGGAATCAGCGAAGTAACTCTTACTCTGACGCTGAATGGCAGCACTCAGATGATGACCCAGACCGATAGCGGCGGGAACTTTTCCTTTTCGAATTTAGGCGCTTGGACTAGCTTCGAGGTGGTACCCTCAAAGCCTAACTACATCTTCAACCCTACTTCTCAGGGGGGAACGGGGGGGGGCAATCGAACCATCTCCTTCACCGGCGAAATTTCTACTCCGACGCCGACGCCAACCCCGACGCCAACCCCGACGCCAACGCCAACGCCAACGCCAACGCCAACGCCGACGCCAACGCCAACGCCAACACCAACGTCGGCAGTGCAGTTTAGCGCTGGAGTCTTTACCGTTGCAGAAGAGTGCGGAACGGGGGCTTTGATCACAGTCGCGCGGTCTGGCGACACTGGTGTCGCGGGAACCGTAGACTTTGCTACGAGCGACGGCACGGCCCTGCAGAAGAATGACTATACCAAGGTCGCCGGCACTATCAACTTCGCAGCGGGTGAAGTAAGCAAGACCTTCATGGTGCTGATCACTGAAGATGCTTACGGTGAAGGCAACGAATCGCTAACGCTGACATTGAGTAGTCCAACGGGGGGCCTCTCCTTAGGGACTCAGAGTACCGCCACTCTGACCATCCTGGACGACGACCCTACAAATCCTCCCACGGTCAATCCTATCGACAACGCGCAAACGTTTGTCTGTCAGCACTACCACGATTTCTTTAGCCGCGAGGCCGATGCCAGCGGCCTCGCGTTTTGGACCAACCAAATCACTTCATGCGGGACGGACACTCAGTGCATTGAACTCAGGCGCATCAACGTCTCAGCCGCGTTCTTCCTGTCGATTGAATTTCAGGAGACTGGCTACCTGGTCCACCGGATATACAAGGCGGCTTACGGCGACTTGCCCGGCGCTCCTGTGCCAGTCATCTACAACGAGTTTCTGCCGGATACGCAGCGAATTGGGCAGGGCGTGGTAGTCGGACAGACTGGTTGGGAGCAGGTCCTGGAGAATAATAAGCTAGCCTTCGCTGCGGCGTTCGTCGCACGGCCGCGCTTTGCTGCCGCTCATCCGACGATAATGAGGCCTGCTCAGTTTGTCGACGCACTCTTCACGAATGCCGGCGTTTCATCCGCGGCGGACCGGCAGGCGGCCATTGACGAGTTTGGCGCGGACACCACTACCGTCAACCTGGCGGCGCGGGCGCGGGCGCTGCGCCGGGTTGCGGAGAACTCGACGTTGGTCCAACAAGAGTTCAACAGAGCGTTCGTGCTAATTCAGTATTTCGGTTACCTCCGCCGCAATCCAAACGAAGCGCCTGACGCCAACTTCGATGGCTATAATTTCTGGTTGAATAAGCTCAACCAGTTCAACGGTAACTTCATCAACGCCGAAATGGTGAAAGCGTTCATCACCTCTGGTGAGTACAGACAAAGGTTCGGACCATAACAAGCTCTTAAGGGGCCCTCTCACCTTTGGGGGGGAGGCCCGCAGTCTATTTTCCATAGTCGGTTTACGATAAAGACGCTTGAAAGAAGACTGGAATGAAGTAAACTTCGGCCGAAATGTCGAAGTCGATCATCGGCGAGAAGATGTGGGCGGAGGGGACCGAGGTCCAGAAAGCTGAAACCGTCCGTAGTGGTCGCGCAACTTTGAAACAGCTGGCCGAAGGCTTGCTGGCTGGTTCAGATGAATTACGCAGTGCCTGCCGAGAGCATCTCGCTCATACCGATGCTTCTCTTGAAGATATTTCCCTCGATCCCAATGCCTGGAAGAACCGGTCGGAAGAAACTGACCCCAGACTCCGGGACAAAGTCCTAAAGAAACGAAGCCCCTCAAAAAGGAAAAAGCAGGTTCTCGCGAGGAAGCCGAAGCCTCGTTTCGGCCTGCCGGAAGGTTTTACGCCCCGTTTGCAACAGCATGGCAGAAGCGTTCTTCTTGAAGACAATGTCTATAGTCTTCCCAGCGGACAAGAGTTCATACCCAGATATCCAACCGGAACTCTTGGCAAGCTTCGTCACTTGTATGCGCTATTGACAGTTGAACAATTCGAAGGTGGCCGTCGGGGATCCGTTTATGTTCGCACCGATGGAAGAATCTTCGACTACAGTGTGAATCACGCAGATCCGTCACGTGACATGTTCGACACCGGGTACACAATTCATAATTTAGAACGGACCGGAAGATATGCGCCGAAGGCTGGATCAAAGAAGAAACAAAACGAAGATCTAACACCGCGGAGCCTCGCCTATGCTGGCCCATGAACATTAGGTTTTCAGAGAGAGAGAACCAATAGAGCGGTTTAAAGGCTAGGCTGATTTAACAGCTTGTTTGGCTGGAGACTCGATTAGCCCCTGAACCACCTGCGCCACCTGTGACAGGGGTTTTGGCTTTCTCAGAAAAGCGTCAGCCCCGCAGCGCCTGGCTTCATCTTCCATCTCGGCGGAGCCGTATGCAGTGAGCACGATAATTCGCGTTTCGGGGTGCCGCTCGTGAGCCAGTTTGATAACGTTAAGCCCGTCCGGGTCACGGGTTGTGCCTAGCCTCAGGTCCTGGATGATCACCTGATATTCAGAGCTCTCCACCAACTTCTCGGCTTCTTCCATTTCCCTGGCGGTATCGACTTTAAACCCGTGCAGTGAGAAATACTCGCTCATCGAAAAGCAGATCGATTCCTCATCGTCAACAACCAGGAGGCGAGGCGTCCGCGGTTCCTCTTCAGGTGAGTTGTTTTGTAAGCCGAGCATGCGCTTTAAACGTCCCGAGACTTTCTTAAAATGACCAAATCGAGTTTGCTTCACACTCGTTACCAGGCAAACAATCAATGGCGCATTGCAGAATCTGCGCCGATTCGAGTTAGCTCAAGACAGGTGCCACTTAGAATGTAACCTTCCCCCGAGATCCTGATTCGGTCCTCCGCGAGAGTTTCGCCCTGTCAGCCAACTACAGCCCTGGCACGAAGGTTTAGTGCAAATGCGAAACCCGGCATCGTACGAGAGGATCCTTTTCCGTACTTCAGTCCTTTATAAGAAGCGTTCAGCTTTCCAATACGCGGTACTTTAGACAGCCGGCGAAGATGCGCCGGCATTTTTGGGGATTCATATTCTTTGATGGTTTGACTGTACGCGGAAAGAAAACTCTGTTCGGCTGCGCAAAACTCGCAGCCCACAATATGAAAAGCTATCTTAGTTGATTTGCTGCGAGGAAGGCTGGGACGAGAAATATCTTCTGATGATGGACAGAGGCAAGTTGTGATCAAAGCCTTTGCTCTTACGGCACTCATCTTTCAACTCCTCCAAACGCGTCAGCATAGATAAGGTCAGGCAAAAGGACTCAAAACAAAAAGACGAAGGTTGGAATGGCTTACTGCCCGGCCCCAGATGCTATATCGCCATAGCAGCCCGCACATTGGGCCTTTGCGGGATCAGTAGTTGAGCTTTACCCGACGGAGCAGGAGGTTTGGTGATTATGTAGAGCAAGACTTCACAGACCTCACGAGTTCCCGTCCCGATCGTATTACCGTTCTCGTCCTGAAGGGCGTAAATCTTGCCATTGACATCTAAGGGAAGAATCATTGGCTTCGTGTGCATTTTAGAGTTGTCCTTAACCGCCCGCGACGGATCGCGGGCGGTAAGCACTTTAATCAACGCTAAGGGCAACTTTGGGTTTAGTTTTCTTTGCGAGCTCGTAGCTTTCGCCGCACAGCTCCTGCCACTCCGGCAAGACCAGTTCCGAGCAGCAGCATGCTGGCCGGCTCGGGAATTGCCGTCTGTTGAGCGGCGGTGATTTGACCCGTTATCGATGCAGATTGACCCGGATCGATCGCCAAGTCGTTCACGCTGAAGAGGAACGAACCGGAAGCGGCTGCGTTGCTAAAGGTGAACAGAATCGGGGCATTGTTGAAATCAACTCGGACGCCGCCGTCGCCATTGGGAAGGACGGAGCCTGTCAGCGTCGCCGAATAAGTCGCCGTGCCGCCCGTCGGGTTAGTGATGCCGGTCGGCAGCGTGAAGGTGACGCGCAAGGTGAAAGTGTTGCCGTCGTAAGTGTTCGTCGTGTTGGCGAGGAAAAATGTACCCAGGTTGTTAACGCCCTGCGTGCCCTGCGGAGTCGGATTGCCGCCTAAGCCGCGGAAACCGTTGACCGTCGTCCCGCTGAAAGTCGAATTCGTGTAGCTCAAGCCCATCAGCGAAGTCTGCTGTAGGCCGTTGCCTTGATTGGCCGCCGGAGTGCCGTTGAAAGTGCCGTTGGTGTAGCCG
>JBPCMM010000029.1:0-9764 GCA_051002255.1 Pyrinomonadaceae bacterium | reverse complement strand
TGCGTCATGCCAGACCTTGAGATCACTTGCACGGAATGTGGAAACCCCTTCCCGTTCACCGAACGCGAGCAGGAATATTACAAAGAACGCAATCTGACTCACCCAAAACGCTGCAAGCCCTGCCGAGATGCGCGTCGAGCTAACTTTGGCGGCTCGAGGGGACCAGGTGGAGAGCGTCAGCGATTCGACATCTCCTGCGATCAATGCGGAAAAGCTGACACCGTACCATTCAAGCCATCCAGCGGCCGACCGGTGCTTTGTGGCGAATGTTTTAGTGCGAGTCGAGCAAGTCAACAGGGAACCTAGCTGCTCTCTTCGATATCAGGACAGCCAGCGCAAGTCTTCCTAAGCAACGTTATGGGTACGTGCGGTCGCTTGGGAATAAGAAAGCTTACGCAGTAAGCAGTCCCCCTTAGTGGGATCTCTGCGCCTTTGATGCGGTCAAATTTCGGCATGGGTTACCAAACGATTCAACTGGAAATGCGCGGCGCTGTTTGCTTGATAACGCTGAATAGGCCGGAGTCATTAAATGCGCTGACCCTTGAGGTTGGTAATGAGTTCAACGCGGCAGTGGAGGATGCTCGCGAGAGAGCTGCACGAGCGATAATATTGACCGGCGCGGGGAGGGCATTTTGCGCTGGCGGCGATCTTCGAGAGATGCAAAAGATTGCCCAGCGGGAAGGGAAAGTCGAAGCATTCTTCGACGAACCGTTGCGCGCGCTTAATGAATGTTTGTTATTGATCCGGCAAACGCCGCTGCCCTTTATCGCCGCGGTTAATGGCGCTGCATCGGGAGGTGGTTGTAATCTCGCTCTGGCGTGCGATCTGGTGGTAGCCGGGGAAAGCGCACGATTTAATCAGGCTTTCATCAGGGTGGGGTTGTCACCCGATTGTGGCGGCACTTTCATTTTGCCGCGGTTGGTCGGGTGGCGCCGCGCTACAGAAATGTTGATGACTGGTGACGTGGTGAGCGCGCAACAGGCATTGGAAATGGGGATGATAAATGCCGTCGTTGCCGACGCTGAGCTAATGCCGCAGGTGATGACGATGGCGGAGAAGCTGGCCAGCGCGCCGACGGCGGCTATCGGGAGAATCAAGGAGTTATTGGAGGCAAGCGCAACAAACGATTATGCAGGGCAGTTGGAGTTGGAGAGAAAAGCTCAGATTCAATCGGGACAGACAAAGGATTTTAGAGAGGGCGTCGCTGCATTTATTGAGAAGAGGCCACCAAAATTCGTAGGCGGCTAGGTTTCGGGATAGTTCTCAAAAGTTTCGAGCCGCTGAAGTAGTTTGGCGGCTCTTTTACGTTAAGAGTCAGGCGCCGGTTGGAGGCCCTGACATCCGACACCCAATTTCTTATGGCTTCACTAACTTACCCCCAACTCGTGCGCAGCAATCGTTCATTCAGGCGATTGCTGGTCGGGCAGGTGATTTCCGAACTGGGCAACTGGTTCAACTTCATCGCCGCGTTGGGACTGGTGCGTTCGATTTCGCATGGGGCAGCCGAAGTAACAACCATCATGTTGGTCGCGCGGCTGCTTCCTTTCACTCTGTTCGCCCCGCTTGCCGGAGCATTTGTCGACCGTTGGTCTCGCCGCACGGTGATGATTGTTTCCGACGTCGCACGGATCCTTGTCGCCTTAAGTATGCTGCTGGTGCGGCGGCCTGAGGATCTTTGGATTGCCTATGCCTCAACTGTAGTGCTGTCTTTCTTCGGCGCCTTTTTCGAAGCCGCCAAAAACGCCGCGGTCCCCAACATCACGGGTGAACGCGATCTGTTGGCCGGAAATGCGTTGATGTTTTCCTCGCGGTTCTTGCTGATGGCTTTTGGCGCCGCGCTCGGTGGCTGGACTGCAGCGAGCGTTGGCTACCAGGCAGCCTTTGTCGTCAACGCCGTATCCTTTGCTGTTTCGGCTTACTCAATTTGGCTGATTCCCGATCGCGAAACAAGACACTCTGAAGTGACAGAAGCTGTAAAGCCCGAGATGCGTCAGACCAGTTACTGGTCAGATATTCGGGAAGGTTGGTCATACATTCTGAGTCACGCACCGGTCGCGGCAATTTTGGGGATTAACATTCTCTGGGCCACCGGTGGTGGAGCAATCAATCTGATCTCAGATCGCCTGGGCGGTCTTGTGTTCGCAGGCGAGCGGGGAATCAGTGGTGACGCAGCAGTAGCGGCACTCTATTTCGCTGCCGGCGTGGGGTTGTTCCTGGGAATGATGATCGCACGGCGCGTTGGGGCTTACCTCGAAGTCGCCGGGCAGACAGCGAGTTTCATCGGATGGGGTTTAGTCGTGCAGGGCATTATCTTCGCGCTGATTGGAGTGATGCCGACTCTCTGGCTTGCGTGTCTCTTGCTTTTCCTCTCCCGTATCGTCCTGGCTGCAGAGTTTGCAGTCCAGGAAACTCTGCTGATGCGTCTCGTGCCCGACAACTTGCGCGGGCGCGTATCGACTACAGATCGCGCGACCGAATTACTCGTCTGGAGTTTCTCTACGGCAGTTGCCGGGTGGTCGCTTCGGGCCATCACTCCGCGTACCCTGACCGTCATTTCGGGTTTGCTCTCGGCAACCTCCGGGGTGGTTTGGTTAGCCCTCTTCGCTTCAAGTCGAGTGCGGCTCCCGAGAAAATTTGACTCCGGGCGCGACTCCGGGAAATCGAGCGTTGTCCCTGTCCCTTCAGAGCTCCTCTGAAAGCATGAAGCGCTTTTGGCAGTTGGTTAGATTGGTCGGAGGGTGGACGGCGGGACTCAAGGCTTGGTTTCAGGCCTCAGCTCGCGAATGAATAAGCCTGCGGATGCGATCCGCAAAGAGCACATCGATCTTTTTAGGTTCGATGACCGCGGTAACTTCTCCTGGACCCCACATGGGATGGATCATTAACTGGCCCGTGCGATAGGTGCGGGACATGTCATAAGGTTCACTTTGGACTGATTTGGAGCGGAATCCGGTCAACTTGGCACCGCTTGAAAAAGAACTGCGGGTGCCACATTTCGGGCAAGTCACGCGCGAGATCAACCCGCGTTTGGTAACAGAAGCGACTACGTGGCCGCGCTCTTCGCCGCACACCGCACATAATTTCTCGACGCGATCCCCAATCGCGTAAGTCGGTTTCTCCATAAGCCCCCTCTTAAGACTAGTGAATAGTAAATAGTGAATCGTAATTCATTGCCAGAGCATTACCCACGCGGCGTCGGTCGTTGCGGCCACCACCTGAATGCACCCCAGCGCCGCCGCGATTGCGTTAGGCCTAGCACATCTTCCTGATGCTTGAGAGAAGGAGACGGCGATAATAATGCCACGATCTAAGTTGGGCTTGCAAGTTTTCAAAAAATCGGAAATGGCCCACTCACCCGCGCGCATGAGAACACTTTCGACACCTTTATCTGCCGCCTAACCTCTTTAAAAATAACCTCTTATCCCGCTTACACAACTATTACAAATCCCACGGTCCTATGTTGCTAGGATCCCTGCGGTGTTTCGCATCGAATGTTTGCGACCAAACTTTTTCGCCGGGAGTCAGTAACAGTAATGAGCACGACTACCACAACCATGAACCAGACGGGTAATCGGATACGCAATCATCAGCAGCAGGAAAGCCTCAACTGGGTAACCGCAAGCTTCATGGTGATCTTTCACTTGGGAGCAATAGCAGCACTCTTCATGTTTAGTTGGCAGGCGTTGGTGGCAACCCTCGTGTTGTGGTGGGTGTCTGGAAGCCTGGGCATTGGCATGGGCTTTCACCGGCTACTCACACATCGTGGCTTCAAGACGCCGAAAGCAGTCGAATACTTTTTGACCCTCTGTGGCGCCCTTGCCCTGGAAGGCGGAGCCATCAACTGGGTAGTCACGCATCGCATTCATCATGCCCACACCGATGTTTCCGGTGATCCACATACACCGCGCGATGGACGCTGGTGGGCCCACATGGGATGGATTCTCCGCGGCACCGCCCAACAGCACGAAAAGAGCGTAATGCAGCGCTACGCGCCCGACCTGATGAAAGACCCTGTCCACGTTTGGATGAATAACTTGTATTTTGTTCCTCTAATTATCTCCGGCATTGTTCTGCTTACCTTAGGCGGTTGGTCGGCATTGTTTTGGGGCGTCTTCCTGCGAGTGACCGTAGGTCTGCATTTTACCTGGTTGGTAAACTCTGCAACTCATCTCTGGGGCAGCCGACGCTTTCCCACGAATGATGATTCAACTAATAGCTGGTGGGTGGCGCTCCTTTCTTTTGGCGAGGGCTGGCACAATAATCATCATGCTCATCCGCGAGCCGCCAAGCACGGCTTAAAGTGGTATGAGATTGACGTCAACTGGTATGGCATTCGAGCGATGCAGTTGCTCGGCCTCGCCAAAGAAATCCGGCTGATTAGCAAGGAAAAGATAGCTGCCGCGGAGGACTCCGAGCTTAGAGAATTACAGAGAGCGGCGTAGAAAGCAGGCGGCAGGCGGCAGTAGGCGGGCGGCAGTAGGCAGAACATCATCTGCTTGCTGCCTTTATCATTTTCCTGGTCCACCTTTCTGCATTTCTGCTTCTGCCTACTGCTTTCCGCCCACTGGCCTTACAATGGACCCATGGCTGGGAGGGGACGCCGCAAATCAATAGCCTTCTTCATAACGTTCGGCGCTTGTCTGGTGGCGGTGGCGACTGCTCTCAATGTGGGCTGGATTCTGCTCAACTGGCGGCAAGTAGCTCTCCTGGTCCTTGGCATCATCTTCTTCACGATGATCATTGCGGGCCTGGTTCTTAACACCACCTTCCTGATACGTGAGATCCGACGCAATGAGCAGCACGATGCCTTTATCAATGCCGTAACTCACGAACTCAAGACGCCACTCGCTTCCATTCGCCTCTACCTGGAAACCCTGAAGACGCGGAAGCTGGACGAGACGCAGCGGGAAAACTTTTACGAGATTATGCTCGCCGATAGCAACCGGCTTCTGCAAACGGTCGAGCAAGTCTTGCGGGCCGGACAAGCGGGACACAAGCGGCGCCGCCTTAGCCCGACGATTATTGACCTGGGAGATATGGTGCGTGAGTGTCTGGAGTTGACGCGGGTCAGATATAACCTGGCGCCCGAGTCATTAAGGTTTGACGAGTCGATGAACGGCGACCGCGCGCGGGTGGCGGGTGATGCAGACGAGTTAAGTGCGGCGATCTCCAACCTGCTCGATAATGCCATCAAGTACTCTGATAAGAACGTCCATATTTCGGTTGAAGTGGCTACGCTGGATGAGAAACGCGTGGCCGTGCGCATTGCCGACAGCGGCATTGGGATCCCGCGCCCGCAATTGAAACGGATCTTCAAACGTTTCTACCGAGCTCCGGGACTCTTCATGGCCCGTGTTAAAGGAACGGGTCTGGGCCTTTTCATCGTTCGCTCCATCGTTAAAAGACATGGCGGTCGTGTTTTTGCCGAAAGCGCAGGAGCCGGACAGGGCAGCACTTTTACGATTCAACTTCCGAGAGCATGATGCATGAGTAGCGTACTGGTCGTTGAGGATGAGCAACACCTGGCGGACGGGCTGCGCTTTAACCTGGAAGCCGAAGGCTACACAGTGGACACGGTCAGGGACGGCGAAGCGGCACTCGCGCTTTTGTTGGAAGTAGACCAGCCTTTCGACGCTGTGGTGCTGGACGTGATGCTGCCGGGTAAGGATGGCTTCACGGTGGCCTCGGAGCTGCGGGCCTCGGGAAAGTTTGTTCCCGTGCTGATGCTCACGGCGCGCGGGCGTCCCGACGATGTGCTGCGCGGTTTTGAATCCGGAGCCGACGACTACCTTCCCAAACCGTTTGAACTCTCCGTATTCATGGCCCGCCTCAACGCGTTGCTGCGGCGGCGCGAATGGTTTCAAAAGGACCACGCCGACACGGATCGCGCGGCGAATGAGCCTCTTACAGACGAGGTTGGGGACGGGTCTGCCGAAGAGTTGTTTGCGATTGGCGGCAAAACTATCGACCTCGGGGCTCTGGAGCTGCGCACTCCCAATCAAACCGTGCGGTTGACTCTAATGGAAGTTCAGTTCCTGCGCTATCTGATCCGGCACGAAGGTAAAGTGGTTTCGCGCAAGGCGATTCTGGAAGATGTTTGGGGCGTGCACGAAGACACCGACACGCGGGCCATCGATAACTTCATAGTGCGCCTGCGAAAGTACCTCGAAGACGAGCCTTCCCGCCCCCGTCATCTGCTGACTGTGAGAGGTGTTGGTTACCGCTTCGTGGCCGGAAGCAAAGTCTAACAGGCGCTGAAAACGACTTTGGAGTGCGGCGGCAAGCGCAGTGCGACGCCCCTTTTGAATTGCTAGGCCTAACAGTAAATGTCCGGTGCTTTCGAGGTGAAAGTGGTGAACATCGGCCTTCGCTGTGCGTCTCGAGCTTGAAAAGGAACAGCGGCAGCGACAGAGAAGCGGAGTAACGCAGGCTGCTTCTTGCAAAATTCAGCGCGCCCGCCTGATCTATTGGCAGCAAGCCAGAGGCAATCGTCAGCAACTTTTCATTCGTTCTTCTCGAACCCTCCGGGTCCGAGGGTTTCTCTTCTTTCGCCTCTCGCGCTTCATCGTCAAGCATTTGATCCGAAAGTTTTCGGGGCCAGGCCAGATCTCGTTTGCCAATAGCCGAGATCACGGCGTAACGCTGATCAGGTATTTGAGACACAAGTCCGATGCCCTCTCTGCGCGTGCCATCGCCTTTTTCTTTGTGGTCTTGCGTCGCCAGATCAAAGGCCTCGACAAAAACCGACCGCGCTTTCGCGTTTTCGTGCGGCCACAAGAGATTTGCCGCGCGAGTCAATACCCTGATTCTTTTAACCGGGTCGGCAAACGTTTTTGTAGGAGCGATCTGTTCCTGGACAATTTGAACTGCGCTGTCGCGGCCGCAAAGTGACGAGACCGGATTCCCCGGTTTCTTCTGGCCTCGGGCCGAGCACGGCAGTAGGTAGACCATCAGCGAGATGCCAAGAACTAATCGGAACAGTTGGCCTGGCTTAATCATAGGCCGAACCTCGTAGCTGGTCGTGACCCTGTACCGGACTGAAACTTTTGCTTGCCGGCCGTTGAGAGTGTGGCAAAACTCAAAAGTCCCGCTAGAAAAGAGTCCACTTCTTGGAGTGCTGCGACCTGTCGCAGCTTTCCAATGTTGAATGGCTCTCAACCAAAAACGGCGCTAGCTCGCCGCACTTCAAGGATTGGACTCTTTGGACAGGATGGCCTGTCTTTATACGTCTAGTTGCCCCCGGCTACTAACTTAATGCCCCTCAGGCATGATCAATGTTCACGAGAATTGCCTGCCGTAATGATCGAGGCCCGCACGCCCAGCAAATCCGAAAAATCTTTGGTGTAGATTGCGTCGACCTTTCGGATCCGGCCCACGGTCTCCACCAGCTCCTCGCTAGAGATGAAACCGTTCTCAGTTTGGGCTATAGCCCAGATCGGAATGTGAGAGGCTGTTCGCAGCAGGTCTTCGACAAAGCCGAGATACTGTCGTTTACTCTGTACCGGAGCTCCCAGCTTGCCGGCTTGCTGCTGTTTAAAGTCGTTCCAAAAATCATCACCACCACGCAGCCATTCTTCTCGCCAACCGGAGAGCGTTTCTCGGGATGGCTCCGACTGCAAGACCGGCGAAGGTAACCTGAGAAACAACAAGTCAGTATGTTGGCGCTCGGCGACAAACATGCGCACATCCTGATTCGTGCTTCGGTTGCGCAGCGAATTGTCATAAGGCAACGGCAGCACCTGAGTCAGTTGCCGGAAAATTTTCGAGAGCGACAGAGGCCGGCGCAACATCCGGGTATCCTTATCAAACGACAGCGCGTAGTCGCCAACCATCATTCCCAGCGTCAAAGCGGTGGCCCGCTTGTATTCCGAGTCGAGCCGCTCTGCATTGAAGCGCACGTTGTCCAGCCACCAGGCGTCACTCTCATTAAACCACTTTGCCAGGGCGGGATTATCCAGCCTGTCGCGAGGCACGTAGGCATCGTGAAGCGCCATCGACAGATCACTTTCCGTTAAGCGCTCAGCAAAGTTTTCCACCAGTGCCGTCGCTTTCGTGAACGACCAGATCATGGGATCGTTTGCGGCCACGCGAACTTTCCAGCGCTTCAGTTGGAGCGAGAGGTGTGGCTCGCCATTGAAGGGAAGGGCGGCCGAGGTGAAGCTTAGGCGCCGGAGTACGCCCAATTCAAAGGCCAGCCAGCCGTTGGAAAATGTGTCTGAACCTGAATACGCCATAGTTATGCAGTCTCCGCAAACGACTCCAACTCCCGCAGGCGGTCGAGCGATAGAAAAAGACTTACGACCCGCGGATCGAACTCTATCCCAGCCCACTCGATAATTTGCTGATGCGCCTCGGCTGCGGGCAGCGGCGGACGAAACGGACGCCCATCGGTTAAGGCCGCGTAAGAATCGGCAAGACGCAGAATTCGAGCGGCCAGGGGAATCTCCTCGCCCCTGAGAGCATCGGGATAGCCGCAACCATTCCACCATTCATGGTGCCAGCGGACCAGCAGCTGCGCGGCGCGATTTGCTCCGGCTCGCGAAGCTTCTTGCTCACCTATCACCGGATGTCTTGCCAGATCGGTTCGTTCTTCTTCTGTCAGGGCTCCGGGACGCGAGATGTAGTCTCGTTCCATCGCCGTCTCACCCAGGTCGTGCAGCAAGGCAGCGACGCGCAGTGATCTGCGGTCTTCACCCCCTATGTGAAGCAGCTTTGCAATCTCATCGGCTATACCCGCAATCCGAACGGCATGGGGGTTTGCATACCGTTCAAACTGATCGCCGGCCGCGGCTAACTGCAAAAATGCCTCGCTGGCAACTCTCTCATCAATGGTTGAAATACCAGACATATGATCTAGTGTAGTGTCTCAAAAATAAACTGTACAACCGTCAAGCATGTTCGCTGGTTTCATGAATGATAGAAATGATAGAAAAGCGCTTTAAGTTTCGTGGATCGCCTTTCGTGGGCAAAGACTCGATCCACGCATATACGAAGGCCGCACGAAAAAAGACTGTAAAGTCAATTGAGAGACACTACCCTAAACGTTCTTACCGAGTGGTACGATTCACTTCCAGTTTGTCCATTAGCTTACGAGCCCCTGGGTTATTCGGCTCGAGGGACACCGCGCGCTCGATCTCTGCTTCGGCCCGCTTGAAAAAGCCAAGGTCGAAAAACAATTCAGCGAGCATTACGCGATAGGAAGCGTTGTCAGGATCGAGCTTGATTGCTGCCTGAATTTCAGCCTCGGCGAGGCGGCGCGTGTTCTCGCCCGATGCCAGCGCGGAGCCATAGTAAGCTCGGTAACGGGCCTCCTGCGGCTGTGCCCGTGCGGCCGCGGCGAGTTTTGTAACCGCAAACATCGTCTGGCCTTGCTGGAGCGCTCCGTATCCTTCCTTAAAGTTGGTCTCTGCACGCTCTGACTCACTTCCAGCCGGCGCAGTCTCTGCGTCCAAAGCGCTGGTCCGTTCAGTTTCTTTGACGACTTTCTTCGGGGCAGCTTGGGCGAACTTCCGGGACTTTTCCAAAGCCGCGAGTTTAGCGTCATAGCCTGAACGCCGTCTTGAATCCATGAGTGTTTCGTAGGCCTGAGTGATTCGCGCGAATGCCGATTCGATGCGCTCGTGCAGCGACGCGGAGGTCTGCAGGTGGAATTTGTCGGGATGGTAAAGCCTAGCCAGAGCGTAGTAGCTGTTCTTTATGCGCTCGGCCGGTGCAGTGGAAATTACGTTCAGTACTTCGTAGTGGTTGCTGGCACTGTCAAGCCT
>JBPCMM010000028.1:0-4159 GCA_051002255.1 Pyrinomonadaceae bacterium | reverse complement strand
AGCGCACGGACATCTGGAGCCTGGGCGTTGTGCTCTATCGAATGGTGACGGGAAACACACCATTCAAGGGCGAGACGATGAGTGACGTCATTGCCTCGATCCTGAAAACTGACCCGCCGCCGCTGGTAAATGAAGCTGAGCCGGTGCCCCGCGAACTGGAACAGATAATCAGCAAGGCCCTGCGCAAGAACCGCGAAGATCGCTACCAACACATCAAAGACCTGCTGATTGACCTCAAAGACTGCAAGCAAGAGTTGGAGTTTGCGACAAAACTGGAACGCTCCCTCCCGCCAGGAAAGACCGGCAAACAGGACTTATGGCAGACTGCCTCTGCTGCCGCTGTTGAAACCCACAGCGCCACTGACATCCACACAAGCTCGAGCGCTGAGTACATAGTCAGTGAGATCAAGCGCCACAAGCTTGGTGCGACAACAGCTCTCGTTGTCTTGTTTGGTTTGGCGGCCCTTGGGGTATTTGCCTATTCGCGCTATTTCGCCGGCAGCGACCGGACAGGCATTGATTCCCTTGCGGTCTTACCTTTCGCCAACGACACTGGCGACCCGGAAATGGAATATCTATCCGATGGCCTCAGCGAGAGCTTGATTAACAATCTGTCGCAGTTACCGCGGCTGAAGGTGATCGCCCGAAGTTCTGCTTTCAGATACAAAGGCAAAAACGCCAATGCCGAGGACGCAGCCCGCGCGTTAGGCGTGAAGAGCATCCTGACCGGAAGAGTCTCGCGGCACGGCGAGAACATGCAAGTAAGCGTCGAATTGATGGATGCCAGGGATAAAACGCAAGTATGGGGCGCCCAATACAATCGCAGCGGAAGAGATCTGATGGCGGTGCAGCAGGAGATTGCCCGAGAAATCTCGCGCAACCTGCAACTCAAGCTTTCCAGCACCGAGCAAAGCCGCGTCGGCAATCTGCACACCTCAAACGCCGAAGCCTACGAGCTTTACCTCAAAGGCCGGTTCTTCTGGAACAAACGCACAGGCGAATCGCTGAAGAAAAGTGTCGACTATTTCAATCAGGCAATTGAAAAGGATCCGAGTTATGCCCTTGCGTATGTTGGGCTCGCCGATGCCTACATCGTGATCCCGTATTTTTCCGTAGGTACAGCGCAGGACTCTTACCCGAAGGCCAAAGCGGCCGCGCGGCGCGCGCTCGAGATTGACGATAGGCTCGCTGAGGCGCACACCGCCATGGCTGCCGTGCTCATGAATTACGATTGGAATCTGCAGGAATCAAACAGAGAATTTGAACGAGCCATTGAGTTGAATCCGAACTACGCTACTGCTCATCACTGGTACGCCAGAGAGAACCTGATAATTATGGGCCAATTCGACAGAGCGCTCGCGGAGATGCGGCGAGCTCAGGAACTGGATCCGCTTTCATTGATCATCAACGCGAATTTTGGCAAGGCTTACTTCAACGCGCGTCGCTACGACGAAGCCATCCAGCAACTTCGCAAAACGGTTGAGATCGATGAGAGCTTTTTCGTAGCTCATCACTATTTGGGCTCGGCGTATGCGATGAAAGGTAATTCCATAGAGGCGCTCGCTGAATATCAGAAGGCCAGACAACTGAATCCAGATGATCCGCATGTGGTGGCCCTACTCGCACGCCACTATGCCATCTCCGGCGAAAGAGACGAGGCGCAGCGAACGCTGGCACAACTGAAGTCCATGGCCCGGGAACGTTATGTGGCTGACTACAGCATCGCGCTGGTTTATGCGGCGCTCGACGAGAAGGACCAGGCGTTTGAACTGCTTGAAAAAAGTTATCGGGATCATACCGTGGACATGCTTACGCTTTTCTATGATCCGCTCATCGACAACCTTCGATCCGATCCGCGCTTTGCTGATCTGCAGCGGCGCGTTGGGCTGAAATAAGTGATGGGGATCCTTAGATTATTAGCAGCTTCCACCCGTCCAAATTGTTTTGGGGCTGAGAAGACTTCCGGGGGCTCAATACCCTCTAAATTAAGCTCGTCCGGCCACTTCGCCTGTCTGCGTGTTCACGCGAACCAGTTCTCCCTCTTTTATAAAGAGCGGCACGCGTACGGAAAGACCAGTCTCCAGGGTGGCCTGCTTGGTAGCGACCCCCGGCTGCGGTGTCACCCCGCAGTCCCAGGTCCGCAGAAACAACCGCGAGTTCGACGTACTGCGGAAGTTGCAGTGAAACAGGATTGCCATTGTACTTCAAAACCTGGAGCGATCCCCCTTCCTTAAGATAGCCACGATCTGCGTCGACCGCGTCTTCCGAAAAGGTAGCCTGATCGTAACTCTTCTCGTCCATAAAATGAAAACCGTGCGCATCGTTATAGAGAAACGACGCGGGCGACAGCTCAATGTCAGGCTCCTCAAACTTTTCGCTTGAACGAAAGCTCT
Source organism: Pyrinomonadaceae bacterium (assembly GCA_051002255.1). GTDB lineage: Bacteria > Acidobacteriota > Blastocatellia > Pyrinomonadales > Pyrinomonadaceae > PSRF01. Next base: position 1,766 of record JBPCMM010000028.1, on the reverse strand, counting down.
TTTCCATGACCGCACCTGTTAATAGTTGACGCAAACGGGTGAGTACCATAGTCGCCGCGCCTCGCGCCGTCGGCGAAGCAAAGAAAACTTCAAGCACCACGCATGGCTGAGAGTCAACAGCGATCAGCATTTTGCGCTTTAGGTTCATTGGCTGCAATCAGCGCCATCCAATTGATTCCTCCCCAAGATCGATTCGTGTTTGCCATTTGCTTCCGTGCGTGAACGGCTATGCCGCCCGATGTGAGGCGGTGGCTATGCCCCGCCGTTAGCTGGAAGAATCGCTTGGGCTGTGCCCCTGGTTCGGGCTCGGCCCTTACAGCCAAGTGGTGATATTCACTAGATCAGTTCCCACACTCTCAACCAACCGAGCTCGTTTGCGTTATTGCCCGGAAGGGGCGAAGCCCGAACCAGGGGCACAGCCCTATGGGAGGTGAAGGCGGACCGGCGGGGAGAGCCACCGCCTCACATCGGGCGGCGAAGCCGTAGCGATGATCACATTGATGCCTGGACGGCTCGTGGCGAAACTGAACCAGTATCAGTCATTGGGAACATCTTGTGCAAATCCGTGCGATCTGCGTAATCTGCGGATGAATTTCATTGAGCTTGTGCGTCCATGCCTGAATTTCCGGACATCATCGTTTATATCGAAGCGCTGGAACAGCGCATTCTGGGTCAGACGCTTCGACGCGTACAGCTGGGGTCCCCCTTTCTCCTGCGTACGGCACAACCGCCAATCACCAGCATGGAAGGCCGCCAGGTTGTTAGGTTGCGCCGCATAGGTAAACGCATCTGTATCGGTCTTGAAGAAGATCTCTGGTTGGTGCTTCATCTGATGATTGCGGGTCGCCTTCACTGGCACGATCGGCCGGTTAAATCTTCGAGGGTTCGGTTAGCAGTATTCGATTTCCCGAACGGCACACTCTCACTCACAGAAGCCGGCACTCAGCGGCGCGCTTCCCTTCACATAATCGGCGGCGAAGCTGACCTTCAGCGATTGAATCCAGGAGGTCTCGAGATATTCGAGACTGAGCTGGAAAGCTTCGCGGAGGTTCTGCAGTCGAATAACCACACTTTGAAGCGCGCACTCACCGATCCCCGTTTATTCAGCGGCATCGGCAACGCTTATTCAGACGAAATTCTTTGGCACGCTCAGCTTTCCCCAATTGCGCTCACGCAAAAGCTCACTTCAAAGGAAATCCAACGCCTGTTCAACTCAACGCGCGCGACTCTCAATCACTGGGTGGAACTCCTGCGCGCCGAACTACGGAAAGATAGTGAGAATAAACCCGCCAAAGGTTCTGCGGAAGGCGACGGATCTGCAAACGAGGGCGCCCCTCCGAGCGCTCCGGGAACTCGGGGCTTTCCCAAAAAGGTGACCGCGTTTCGTCCCGAGATGGCAGTCCACGGTCGTTACGGGCGGCCCTGCCCGCGCTGCAATGCGAAAATTCAGCGTATCCGCTACGTCTCCAACGAGACCAACTATTGTCCGGTCTGCCAAACTGCGGGAAAGCTTCTCGCGGACCGAGCCCTCTCGCGCCTCCTCCGCGCCGACTGGCCGCGAACTGCCGAAGAATTCGAAGGCCTCACCTCCTAAGGAACTAAAGCTCTGAGCAAGGTGTTCGACAGTTAGGGCACCAGCGACCGCAGCCATTTTTCCATAACCTGCCGAGTGTCAACGCCGGTGGCCTCCGCGAAGATCGCCGGCAATTCTTCTATCCGAAAAGCGCGCCGGTTGCGCACGCTCCAGGTCATGAGATTTCTCATCC
>JBPCMM010000027.1:0-7762 GCA_051002255.1 Pyrinomonadaceae bacterium | reverse complement strand
CCGAGCCGCCTTCACCAGTTTGCGAACCATGTGATCTGTCAATACAGCGCGCTCGCCGGATATAGGAATTTCCTTAACCCCGCCATTTTCATCAAACGTTAATAAACTGTCTTCAGCCGATCTGGTGAGCACCTGGATAGTGTTTGTTTGCGGACGAAAAATGATTTGTTCGGCCACTCTCTTGCCTTCGACGACCTTGATGCCTAAGCCACGTTTGGCGCTGATATAGTAGGCGCTTTTGTTTTCGCGGTCGTACGGGTCTGTGGTGAGCATAACTCCCGCGCTATCTGCGTTGATGCCTTCTTGAATCAAAACTGCCATGTAGACTTTTGAATGATCAATCCCGGCCCGCTCGCGCGCCTCATACGCTTCGAAGTTCCAAAGCGAAGCCCAGACAGTCTTAATCGCTTCTATCATCTGCTGATCACCTTTGACGTTGGGGACGCTGGAATGAATCCCGGCACCACTAAACTTCGGTAGATCTTCCGAGTTTGACGAACTGCGCGCGAATAAACCTTTGCCCGGATATTTAGTATGAACAATGCGCAAGACAGCGCTGCGCAATTCGTCGTTGACCCGACCCTTTTGCATCTGCTCTCGCAACTCCTTAAGCCGAGCACGCCGATAAGAAGGATCGTGAACAAACTTCTGATCGTTCATCATTTCGTCGATTGTCTCGTCGAGTGTATTCTCGCCGATGAATTGGTCGTAATAGTAGAAGGGAATGGTGAACCCGTTAGGAATGATGATTCCAGTGAGGCGAGCCTGCATCATCTCGCCCAGATTGGCCGACTTGCCCCCATAGGCTATGACATCTTTGGCCCGTTGTTGACTGAGGGATGCAATGCGACTCACAGACAGATCTGAACGTGGCCTGATCAGGTCGGGGCGAGAAGCCATTCGCTTCTGATATTCTTTCACTTGACCAAGATCGGCGCGCTTTATTGCATAAGTGTCTCGCTTAGTCTCAAACGAAACCCACCAACCGTCGTATTCCTTCAGAATCTGATGCGCATTCTTGATATAGGCGTTAGGCACACCCCAACCCTTCACAAGCAGATTGATGTGGGACAGTGGCGTGGAAGGCTTGGCGACGATCACGCCGGCAACCGGCGGAAGCTGGATTGGTACTTCGTTCAATACCAAAATTTCGTTGGATCCAATTTCGACGTGCTCATCCAGTTTCTCGATGATGTGAATCCGCCCCAGGCCGCGTGCGAGATTGAGCGGTTCATACTCCTGCTCTTTGGCGATATCACTCTGCAGAATACGGGTCAGGCCCTCAACACCCGCGGACGCCTCGTCCTGGCGTGATGAGTTTGGCTTGAAAGCCACTGGTTGGAAGAAGCTTTTGTTAATGACATCGGAAGCAGTCTTGATTTGACCCAGAGAAATTAGATCGCCTTCCCAAAATTCGAACGTCCATCGTTGCAAAGGCGTCTGATAGGCGATAGTACCCAGCATAAAACGACGGTTCGGCTTCAAGTAGTTGTTCTCAAAAAACTCCTGTCCGCGCTCGAGAGATAGATAAGTGCCGTTGACGAAATCTTTATGGAAGGGATAACGCGTCGAATTCACATAATAAATCTTGTTCCTGTCCTTTCGGTCGATGACGAAGAGGACGTGAGGGAGCGGGTATGATTTGTCGGAATAAACCCGGGAGAGGGAGTCAAATTCAGCTCGCGAAGTGATAGCCGGCAAGGAGCGGAGGTTTGATTTGGCCTTCTGGGCTTCCTGTCCGCCGGCGTCAGGGAAGGAGATTAGCAGCGCCAGGATCGTGGCTACTAACAATCTGCTAAGACTCTGAGGCAGCATGTTGTGAGCTAGAACTCAAGCGAGCCAGTACAGGCGCCAACGCAAGGCTTGCCTTCAAGGTGTCTTTGTTGTTGAGGCCGCCCGGGGCCTTGCAGTTGTTGTGCGTGTAGCAGGTTTCGTGGAAGCCGGGAGCCCACCCTTGGGGGCAATACGTCCGCCGCGCGTTAGGGCGATACGTTTGTCGCGTCCTGTCGAATCCGAGACAGCAACTCGAATCGTGCGGTACGAACCGTCCCGGGCCTTGTTTGTTGGGTTATAGGCGAGCACATATTGGGTGCGAAGGTCCCGCACAATCTCATTGGCGATCCTGGGTAGTTCTGATATTGACTGGGGAAAGAACGCGCGACCGCCAGTCTCGGAGGCCAGTTTGTTTAGTAGGTTAACTGCTTTGTCGCGCGAGCTCTTGCGGATAAGGCCTCCGTCCTTTTCGAGCTCGTTTACGAACCCAATGATGTAGATCTGGACGTCTGCCTCGCGCAGCCGAGCGAACAATTGTTCCTGTTTATAAAAACTCACGCGGTCTTCGCCGTCAGTTACTACGATCAGCGCGCGCCGGCGCCGATCATTGTCATCACCCTTCTTGTATTCGGCGACGCGTTCAGCAGATAGAAAGACTGCATCGATGACCGCCGTTTGGCCCCCTTCTACGTACATGTTGTCCAGCGCGTCCAAAAGCAGTTCCATATTCGAAGTGAAGTCCTGCATCGTTTCGATCTTGTCGCTGCTAATAAAGCGCACCAGAAAAGTTTCATCACCCGGCCTGTTGCTGTTGATGATGCTTTTCCCGGCGTCGATCACGCTCTGTAACTGGCTCCGCAGGGAGCCTGAATTGTCTACGGCCAAGCCGTAGCTCACCGGGACTTCTTCTCTGGTAAAGAAAGCCACGGGCTGTTCTACGCCGTCCTCAAAGACGTGGAAATCACTCTCTTTCACGTTATCGATCGGCCGATTGTTGCGATCAATTACGCGAACATTGAGCGTGACCAGCTCGGTGTCTACTTTAACGATCTCACCCTCGCCAAACTCTTCGGGTGGGGTGGGTGTAGGTTTCGGCTTTAACACCGGCGGCGGAGGTGGCTCGCCGAGTTGCGGAATGATCCTATCAATTACAGTTGCAGGTGTCTCGGTCGGCGTGGCCCTTGGTATCGGAGTGGGAGTCGCTGTCGGGGGCGGTGTAGGCTTCGGGGCCGGGGCTGTGGTTGTCGGTCGGTTCTGGGTTGAACCGCTCGCACGCGCCGGAGCAGGGGTGGGGGTCGGCGTTGCTTGCTCGCTACGGCGAGCACGCGCCTCCTGAACCACGGCAGCCGAAGTGTCACCTGTGACAATAAGTGCTGCGACAGTGGGCGCGATAAGGCTCAGGAGGACTAACGTCCCCAACCTTGAACTCACCCTATGACCGCTGGAACGATTTTTCACTAAATATCCTCACCTGAGAAACGTGTGACCGATGCCTGCGCCCCGCGCTGGTCATAGTTTAAAGGTATTAGCCTGATCGTGCGAAGCGCCCCGCAAGCCCCTTTGAGTTGGGAGCGGAGCGCCGAGTAAGCTTCCTCGTTTACTTCGCGAAAGCTGGGGCAAACAGTCGCGAACTACTGCGTCCACTGCGCACACATTAGAAGGATGCCTTGGGAGGGTTAGTGCGTTGCCGAACAGATTCGAAAACAAGCTCACCGTGCGCCAGGAATTGCGTAGTAACCCTCCTTAGAACGCACAAACAGGCGCGGCAAGCCACGCGGGGGAGTTACCTTAACCTTAATCTTACGCCACTTGCCATCGTTGGAAAAATTGCTGGGTTTGTAACCGATCGAATACTGATGCCGTAATTCCAGCGCGATCTGTTCAAAAATGTCGTCCATTTCCAGAGCCGAGCGTGGGAAGAAGGCTTTTCCTCCGGAGACGTTGGACAGCTCGTCGAGTATGCCCTGGCCTTCCATGCCGAGGGAGCTGCCGGCATCACCGCCGCTGAGAATCCCCACGCCATACAACACGACGTCGGACTCTTTTAAGAGCCGTCTAAGCTCATTGAAGGTGTAACGGGAATTGTTGTCCTGGCCGTCGCTGATCAATAGGAGTGCGCGTTTGGGATGGAGCCCGCGCTGCACCTTTTCAACGCCGAGATAGCAGGCGTCATAGAGCGCCGTATTGTTTTTGGTCTGAACGAAAGTAAGCTTGTCCAAAACCGCATTGCCATCGCGAGTTTTATCGAGCAGCAACTGGGCCCGTGAGTTGAAGGCGATAAGGAAATACTCATCTGAGTTGTGACTGGTTTGAATAAACTTAGCCAGCGCCTCACGCGCGTTCTTAATCTTCTCACCGCTCATTGAACCTGACACATCGAAGATCACGCCGACGGAAACTGGCGAATCGTCGTCGCTAAAGTAGGTGATCTCCTGCGGTTGTTTCTCGTCGAGTATCGTGAAAGCCTTCTGACTCAACCCCGAAACATAGCGACCGTAGGTGTCGGTTACGGTAACCGTAAGGGTTATCAGATCAGTATTAATGATGAGCGGCCCGTCGAGTTCATTGCCCAACCTTTGCTGAGGTACCGGACTGCCCGTCGCATCGGTTTTCGCCGGTGTGGTGCCGGTAGTTGGCTTTTGCCCAGCCTGATCCTGGGCTCCAGTAGTAAAGGAAACTTGTGTGGAAAAAACGAAGAGAAAGGATACTGCGAGCGCGATCCTGAGAGCGCATCTGGTCGGTAAGTACATGTGACCCCCGCTGTTTTTCGTCAAGCACCCGAGACTTGTTCGACAGACCTGAGAAAAGCTGTCAACACAGATGCCGAAGAGCCAGGCCGTGATGTCCGAGACTTGCAATTTTTTATAGAGCTTACCTCGGAACGGCTTGCGGGAGACGGTCGCGCGCGAATTCCACCCCTAACTGTGTTGGCTGAGGTCATTGTAGGACAGGGGCTGGAGCCGCGCAAGAACAAACGCCGATCGATTGTTTCCGCCCTTAACGCTCCTGGCTGATACCCTCCAGGCTTAAGCCGGCGCGGCTTCAATAATCCAGATTAGGAGAGTCAGTGGTAACGACGCGCACCAGCTGGAAAGCCCCAAGTCTCCAAAAGCTTGCGAAAGTCCTCCTCCGTCCGCGCGAGGCCTCCTGTCATTACCAACATGTTGATACGATGAACTTTCCAAAATGGAGCCTCGCGGCTCGTCGGGATCAACCACGTCCACCAGCATCTTCCATCGCTGCTACTGCGTTGTCGGCAGTTTCCTAGAATCGTCGCGCCTGCTGGTCGTTCCAATCGTGGAGGATCCATTTGCGTTCGGCATTCTACCTCAGGTGCTGAAACTTCCTGCCCCGGGGTGCGTGTAACGCTGAGTGCCCACCGGTATCAGAACCCCGGGCAGGTCGGTCAGGGATCGCGTGTTATACTCTCACCTCCTATATCCACGCCTCCAGTTTGAGGGCCCAGATTGCAAATCTATGGCTGAGTTTATCTGTCGTTTAGGAACGCCCGCCGGCGAAGTGGTGACCCGCACGGTCGACGCGCCAGGTGTAAACGAAGCGCGCGCGCGGCTGGAGCGGGAAGGCTTCCGCGTTTTCAATGTCACTCCACCGAAGACCTCAGGCGTAACGACTTTGACTCGCCTCGGCGGTCGTGGCGCGCACGCGCGCGTTAAGGCAAACGACTTTCTTCTTTTTAACCAGCAGCTGGCGGCGCTTGTCCGTGCCGGCATCCCAATTCTGCAAGCCATCTCTATGCTGCGGAAGCGGGCTGCATCAGCGCGGCTGCGGGCGGTGCTTGGCGACGTGGAAGAAAAGATTCGCGGTGGGGCGGCACTGTCGCAAGCTTTTGCTGCCCAGGGAAGTCTCTTTCCCCGAATCTACACCGCATCGATTCTGGCGGGCGAGCGTTCGGGCGCGCTGGATGAGGTTCTTAGTCGCTACGTTACCTACATGAGACGCAACGTTGGTTTGCGCCGCAAGATTCGCGGAGCACTCGCGTACCCGTTGTTCCTGCTATTTGCTTCGGCTTGCATGGTGACCTTCCTAACCGTCTATGTTGTACCAAGAATGTCGGAGCTGTTTTCAGGGTTTGGCAGCGAGCTACCTACAGTTACCCAAATCGTGGTGGGCCTCTCAACCTGGCTATCGAGGAACGTGATTTGGTTTGGGCCACTTGTTATTGGGGGAGCGGTAGCATTGTTCCTTTGGTCGCGCACGGCTTCCGGGCGGCTGACTCTTGATGCCATTATCCTAAAGATCCCGCTCGCGGGAAGTCTCGCCGTACAATTATCGGTGGCCCAGGCCACACGCTCGTTAGCCACTTTGCTGGCGGGCGGTATCACCCTGGTGGAATCGTGGGAGATTGCCGCGGAGTCGATTACCAATCGAGAGTTGCGGCGCCGCAGTTCCGCAATACTGCCAATGATCCGCGAAGGTCGCTCATTCACCGAGAGTCTCGAGATGGCCGGCTGGCTGCCGATGCTGGCGATTGATATGATCGGAATTGGCGAGCGTTCGGGTAGTTTGAGGGAGATGCTCGATGAAGTGGCGGTCTTCTATGACGCGGAATCGGAGGTGCGTCTCGAACAGTTGACGACCACGCTCGAGCCTGCGATCCTTGTGGTAATGGGTGGGGTCGTCGTCACGATCTTGCTGGCAATCTACCTGCCGATCATCCAGTCTATTTCGGGCGGAGCGGGAGTCACCGGTCATCGCTGATAATTAAGACCAGCGGGGACAACGCTACCGGAGAGATCCGACATGAAGCAATACACAGAAGCGGATGCGGCCAGGCTAACCTCGCAAAATGCCGTAGTTCCTAAGGCCCCGGGCGATGACACGACTTTGGCCCTGGAGTCGGACCACGAGCCTCCTGAGGTGCTGGCGGCGAAGGAACTAGCGCGGCGTTACCGGCTGCCGTTCATTGAATTGCTGCCTACCAATCAGGACTCGCCAATTGATTACGGCCTCTTCAACGAGATTCCGGTTGACCTAATGGTGCGTCACCAATTCCTCCCGCTGAAACGTGACGGAAGAGGTCTGCATCTTGCCATGGCGGATCCGACGGACCTGGAACGTCTGGATGAACTCGCGAACACGCTTCAGACGCGCATCGTTCCGCATGTGGCAACTGCCGGCGCGATCGAAGTGATCTTGCGCCGAGGCGACGCCACTCAGCGTGTGCTACAGGAAGCGGCATCAGGATTCCGCATCTCACTGGTTAGAGAAACGGAGCACGGCGAAGAAGTACTGGACCTGGATCGTCTGGCGACTGATTCCGAGATGTCGCCAATCATCAAGCTTGTCGATACGATTATTTATAACGCCATGGAGTCGCGAGCGTCCGACATTCACATTGAGACCCGCGATACCGAGGTACAAGTAAAATATCGCATTGATGGTGCTCTCTACGCGAAAGTCGATCCGATTGACCTCGCCTATAATCAGACGTTGATCTCGCGCATCAAGGTGATGTCGGAGTTGGATATTGCCGAGCGGCGCGTGCCGCAAGACGGACGTTTCAGAGTTCGTTACAAAGGCCGCAACGTCGACTTTCGTGTCTCGATCATGCCCACCATCCACGGCGAAGATGCCGTCATTCGTATTCTCGACAAAGAACAGATCAACGACGCCTTTAAGAATCTTAATCTGGATGTGGTGGGTTTTGCCGAAGAGGATCTGAGAAAGTTTCGTCACTACATCGCTGAGCCTTACGGGATGGTGCTGGTGACGGGCCCCACCGGTTCGGGAAAAACAACAACCCTCTATGCCGCGTTGAACGAGATCCGAAACGAAGAAGACAAGATTGTTACGATTGAGGACCCGGTTGAGTATCAGTTGCATGGTATCACTCAGATTCCGGTCAATGAAAAGAAGGGCCTGACCTTCGATCGCGGATTGCGTTCAATTTTGCGGCACGACCCCGACAAGATCATGGTCGGCGAGATACGCGACACGGAGACTGCGCAGATCGCTATTCAATCAGCGC
>JBPCMM010000026.1:0-9494 GCA_051002255.1 Pyrinomonadaceae bacterium | reverse complement strand
ATACCTTCGCAGTCTGCTGCTCATCCTCGTTCTGCTCGTCGCACTCGCGGCCTACTATTATCGCATCCAAAACGCAGTTCGCTTCGAGGTTGTGCAGTTCAAGAGCAATCTGGTCGGCAAGGTCCTGCCTTACGGCGCCGTGCTACCGCCGGGTTATTTTTTGATCACGTCGCGCCGGATCCATTATCCAGTTCTATACCTACTGCACGGCTGGCGCGGCGATTACAGCTCGTGGACAAAGCAGGCAGCGTTGATACAGTATGCCGCGGAATATCAGATGATTGTCATTACGCCTGAAGGCGGCAATGGCTGGTACACAGACAGCGCTACCGCCCCTTCGGATCAGTACGAGGCTCATGTTGTGCGGGAGCTGATCACCGATGTTGATAGTCGCTTTCGAACGATCGCGGACCGCCGGGGGCGCAGCATTGCAGGCGTTTCGATGGGGGGCTATGGAGCCCTGAAGTTCGGCTTCAAATATCCGGAGAAGTTTTCCCTGGCGGCCTCCATGAGTGGAGCTCTTGATGCTGCCGCACGTACGGACGACGCCTCAATCATGCAGACGTTCGGCGATCTCGAGAGTCCCGTTCGCAAGGCTAACGACCTGACACCCCTTGCGCGCGAGTTCCCGGCAGATCGTCAGGCACTGTTGCCGTATTTTTATCTGCACTGTGGCACAGAGGATCCCTGGTTGGCGTCCAATCGCGACTTCTCCGGCGTTCTCTTAGAACGCAAGATAGTCCACGAGTACCGTCAGCTTCCCGGGAATCACCTCTGGACCTACTGGGACCGGCAAGTTCGGGAAGTCATGCGCACCGCCGCGGAGAGAATGGTCGAGGCCGAGTAGTCGGGCTAATGCCCAACAACCGACCTACCACCTCAACCTCCCGAAGCGGTTGATGAAATAAAGCATTATCACAGCAATGAGAGATACGATGATCGCTAGCGTAAATGCTTCATTGTCCCGACCCGCCTGCACCGCGTCGTAAATGGCTACCGAAGCCGTTTGAGTTTTGCCGGGGATATTGCCTGCGATCATAATCGTTACGCCGAAGTCGCCCAGTGCGCGCGCGAAAGCCAGGGCTGTTGCTGCGAGCACACCGCGAGAAGCGAGCGGCAAGGTGACACGAAAAAAGATCCGGCGGTTGCTCATCCCCAGGGTTCGGGCAGCAGCTTCAAGCTCCACATTTACGCCTTCAAATGCAGCTCGCAGACTCTTTGTCACTAATGGCAAAGCGTGAATCGTAGCCGCAATGATCGCGGCAGTTACCGTGAATGTCAGCCTAATACCAAAGCGATTGTAGAGAAATCCACCTAGTGAAGATCGAGTGCCGAGCAGAACGAGCAGGTAATAGCCGAGCACCGTCGGAGGTAGTACCAACGGTAACGTAATCAGGGCGTCAACCAAATTGCGTCCGGGAAAACGTTTGCGTGCCAGCAGCCAGGCCAGCGCCGAGCCGGCGATGAGCGCAATCAAAGTTGCTACACCCGCTACGGCGAATGACAACCGGATGGGGAACCAATCAATCATTGATAGACGAGACGCTAGTTCAAGATGGCAACAATGCGCAGCGGTCCACCACTTCCGCCTTTGATTTTCATCGGTAGCGCGATTACTGAGAATCCCTTAGGCGGAAGCGTATCGAGATTCGCGACGTTCTCGAACGCAGGAATATTTTTGTCAAAGAGAATGCGATGGCTTTCGAAGAGTGTCGATTGTCCATAGTCGATGCTGGCGGTATCTAACCCGATAGCTTTCGTAGAGCGGTTCGCAGTTAGCCAACGAGCGGCGTCCGGATGAAGTCCCGGAAAGTGAAGTTTAGCAACGGCACCTGCGCCACGCTCCTCGGTTCCCAAATATTTCTTGCGGTCTGGGTAGAATCTTCCGAATCCGGTGCGGAGCAGAAGAATAGAGCCCGTCGGTATTCTCCCGTGCTTCTGCTCCCAAGCCAGAAAGTCTTTAGTGGTGATCCGATAGTCAGAATTGTTTTCACACTGCTTTGTGACGTCGACGACGATGCCCGCTCCCATTAATTGTTCGAGCGGTATCTGATCGACTGTGTGGCGGCCCTGGGAAAAATGCACCGGAGCGTCGAGGTGCGTTCCGCCATGCTCGGCGGCGGAATATTTGTACGCGGAATAGTAGAACCCTTTTTCAGTTACACCTTCGAAATCTTTTTTGAGATGAAATGGTTCGGCCGTGGGCCAATACACTGACTCCGAATCAAAGGAATACGAGAGATCGACTACGACACCTCTTGGGAAAACGGCGCTGCCTCTTTGGCCCACGGCAGCGCCGCTGACCAAGACGAAAAAAAGCATAAACGTTAGAGCCTTCATCGGCGAATCCTCCTTAAGTGGCAGCTGGTGTAGTTGGCGCGCGGGCATGTTAGCGCAGAGTCAGCCTTGGGTGCATGGAAATTCCTTGAACCATTATGCCCAAAAGACACAAGGAGAGTGATACTGGTGGAGCTTGGCTTGGCACAGTCAGCTCCGTGCCGAGGACCAAAGCGAGGACGGGCTACCAGAGCACCTCAACTAGCGCCGGAGGCGCGGCAGAAGGTAGCCAGGGGCAAGCCCGCTTTGCGCGCAGCCCCTGGATCAGTCCGACAAACCCAACCACGCCCTGAAAGGGCGCAAGCATCACCAAACATGGCGCGACTCGTTTTCAATCGCGCTAATTTCAACGTCTCCCGAATCAGTGTTGCGAGGTTCTTTACGCCCCTCCAGGGCGGGTAGTGTTATCGAATTTACCCAGGGGCCGCGCGCCAAGCGCTTGCCCCTGGCTACCTTCTGCCGCGCCTCCGGCGTTTCTTTCAGATCACTGAAACTAAGCGGGGTCGCCGCGCATTAACCAAACCGCACCACTACCAGAAGATTCGTGGTCTGGTTAACACGCCCTCTAACAGCTACAATCACCACGCTCTGCGACACTTGTTCGGACTCTTTCCCTGGTCGTCTTACCGAGACCGGAACTCTAGCGATAAAAAGGACCAAATGATTGATTTCAGCATCCCGTCCGAACTGGAAGCGACGCGCGTTCGGGTCGCCGCCTTCATGCAGCAGCATGTTTATCCCAACGAAAGCAAGATGGTCGAGCATGAAGGTTTGCCTGTCTATTTAGAAAGTGAATTGCAACGTGAAGTGAAAGCACAGCGTCTGTGGGCGCCAAACTTGCCGCGAGAGTGGGGCGGGATGGGAATCGGTTTTATCGGACAGGCGCTGGTCAATGAGATTATCGGCAGGTCCGTCATCGCTCCGCGTATTTTTGGTTCCGCGGCCCCGGATGCCGGGAATGCCGAGCTGCTAATGATCGCTGCAACTCCAGAACAGAAAGAGCGCTTCCTTCGCCCTCTCGCTTCTTGCGAAGTGCGCTCGTGCTTTGCCATGACCGAACCGGAAGTGGCGGGGTCCGATCCCACCGGGCTGCGCACTGCGGCCGTCCGCGACGGAGACGAGTGGGTTATTAACGGGCATAAATGGTTTATCAGCGGCGCTATCGGTTCTTCATTTGCAATCGTCATGGCCGTCACCGATACAGCGGCGGATTCTCACAGCCGCGCCAGCATGATTCTCGTCCCCACGGAGACACCCGGTTTTAATATTGTCCGGGCTGTACCTGTGATGGGGTCCGGCGGGGTTGGGGGCCACTGCGAGATTCGCTTTGAAAACTGTCGCGTTCCAGTGACCAATCTCCTCGGCGAGATCGGACAAGGTTTTAGACTGGCGCAGGCGCGTCTGGGTCCAGGACGAATTCAGCACTGTATGCGCTGGGTTGGCGCCGCACAACGCAGTCTGGAAATGATGTGCCGCTATGCTCTTAAACGGCAATCGTTCGGCGAACCCCTTGCGAAAAAACAGACGGTACAAAACTGGATTGCTGACTCGACTGCTGAGATTAATGCCTTTCGTTTGATGACTCTGAACGCCGCCTGGAAGTTAGATCGCGGCGAGGACGCGCGAATCGAGATTTCGCTGATCAAGTTTTTTGGAGCCCGCGTGCTGCACGACGTCATTGACAGGGCGATTCAGGTCCATGGCGCCCTCGGCTACTCCAAAGACACGCCCCTGGAGATGTTCTATCGCGATGCCCGGGCAACCAGGATTTACGATGGCCCCGACGAAGTTCACCGGCAGGTGGTGGCCCAGCGCGTACTCCAAACTTTCAAGCGCGAGGATTAGTCTCGAGGCTCAAACTTGAGCCGCGGATTTCCGCGGACAACGCGGATATGAAAAGGTACTGATGTTCCTCACTTGTCTGGTTTGACAGACTTTTATGGAGTTCCAATTCAAGGCGTTCGTATCTAGTTCTGCTCCGCGTGCTCCGCGTAAATCCGCGGCCAAATGTTTTCTTCTAAGGCCCAATCTTCCAGTTGTTCGCCGGCTCAGTGGAATCATCACGTAAATGATTGCGAGAAATGACAGTGTTGCCGTAAGGGCCGGCGAAGAGTTGGATATCCTGGCTTTGGCTGCTTATTTGCGAGAGCAGCTTGCATTGAGCTTGTCAGAACCGGGAGCGGTAGCGACCCGGTCTCAACAGGGAGCATACGACCCGGTCGCTACCGCTCGCGGTTCTGACAGAGCGCAACATTTGTCAGGAGCTGAATCTGGAACGACAGTCGAAATTGAACAGTTTCCCGGTGGACATTCAAATCTCACTTACCTGGTTCGCTATAAAGATCAGGAGTTTGTGCTCCGCCGCCCTCCGGTTGGGCCTGTAGCGCCAACAGCTCACGACATGCCACGCGAGTACAAAATACTCTCGCTAGTTAATCCTAACTTTCCCCTCGCACCCAAACCCATCTTGCTCTGTGAAGACTCTTCCATAATCGGGGTGCCGTTCTATCTCATGGAACGACGTCGGGGATTTATTGTGCGCTCCAGCGTGCCGAAAGAATTTGGTGAGGACCTTGCGTTGCGCAGGCGGCTGAGTGAGGCGGTGGTCGATACGCTGGTGGCGCTTCACGCGGTCGACATTTATTCGGGAATCGTCAACATCGGGAAACCAGAGGGTTTTGTCGCTCGCCAGGTTCTGGGGTGGGCCGACCGCTGGGAGCGTTCGAAGACCAGTGAACTGGTCGAAATGGATGAGGTGATCAGTTGGCTCCGCGAGCGGGTTCCGCCCGACGCAGGGGCCTATGCCCAGCGCGCCACGCTCGTGCACAATGACTTCAAGCTGGACAACTTAATGCTCGACGAGAAGGAGCCTTCACGGATAGTCGCCGTGCTTGACTGGGAGATGTGTACGGTCGGCGATCCGCTTATTGATCTGGGCCTCGTCCTGAGCTACTGGACAATGCTGGGAGGAGACCGCCGGAGTTCACTGCGGGCTGTCACACATGGGCCTGGTTGGATGACGCGCGAAGAGATTATTGAACGATATGGGACAAAGACCGGCCGGAATGTTTCTCGCATCGTTTTCTATGAAACCTTTGCGCGTTTTAAGGTGGCAGTAGTGATTCAACAGATCTACTTCCGTTACGTGCAGGGTCAGACGCACGACGAGCGCTTCCGGAATTTCGACACCCTGGTGCGTGAACTGGTGAGTGACGCGCTTGCGTTAGCCCAGCGCTCGAGGATTTGACCGCTCATATCAGAACTGCGAGCGGTAGCGACCGGGTGAAAATCCAAGCGGGACCTACGCTCATTTTCAGGTCGGGAAGGGGGCAAGCGAAGCGGGCCCCCGCTCAAGCCGCATAGCCATTCAAGTCGCTGGCAGTGGATCATATGGTAGCGTCCACCTAATTCGAAGAAGTTTCGAATGCAATGAAAGAGCTGTTTGGTACTCCTGTGCGAGCAGAAAGGAAGAAAGTTGAGTTGCTACAGTGTTGTGGATAACAGAGTCGAGCGACTGTGCAGCTGAGCGGGGGCGCGCTTCGCTTTGCCCTCCTCCCTAACCTGCAAATTTGCGGGCTTGAATTGTCAATTGAGGTTGAGCAGTAACCACCGATGTCAGAGCTTGTCCCCAAAATCGTACGCTTCGATTCGCTGCCTTCGACAAATCTTGAGGCTGCCCAGAGGGCCATTGAAGGCGCAGCGGAAGGTCTTTGCGTTGTGGCGAGTGAGCAGACTGCGGGCCGCGGCCGTTTGCAACGACACTGGATTTCGCCGAAAGACGCGGGTCTGTATTTCAGTATTGTCCTGAGGCCGCGCATCCATCAGAGCAGTTGGCCGTTGATTACTCTTGCGGCCGCGCTCGCTGTGCATGATGCTCTGCTCGAAGCGTATTCACTGAAGACAGACATCAAGTGGCCCAATGACATCCTGGCAAATAATCGCAAACTATGCGGGATCCTGGCGGAAACGGTGGACACGGCAGCGGGGCGCGCGCTCGTGCTAGGCATAGGTATTAATCTCACGAACTCGGCGTTTCCACCTGAGGTGCACGAGATTGCTACCTCTGTGCAAGTAGAAACGGGTAGGGTCCCGAACCTGGAGATTATCTTGCGAAACCTGATGATTGTGTTCGAGCGGCGCTATGAGATGTTGCAGTCGGTGCGTGGTGGAGAAGAGCTCCTTCGTGAATGGTCGGTTCGATCCTCCTATGCGAGCGGAAAACGAATACGAGTTGCCAACGGGCAGGAAGTCCTCGAAGGGACAACGCGCGGGCTTGAGAGCGATGGTGCGCTGCGTGTGGAAACTGACGGGGGTGAGATCCGGATTGTTCGAGCCGGAGATGTTACGGAACTGCGGACGCTCGATGTGTCACGCGACTAGGCCCGTAGGGACCGAATGTTTATAGAAACGGGTTCTTGAAGACATTCTACAGCTCCGTAGGAGCGACATGCTCTCGTTTCTAGTGCTCGTCGAAGACTGAACATTTCGCTCCTGACGGAGCTGGGTCGTTCGCTGGCTGCCGTTTCTATAAACATTCGGCTCCTACGGAGCCTGAGCTTTGACTAAAGAACTATTGGGACAACCTATGCACGGCGGCAAACGAATTGTTCTAACAACCTTCGGATCCTTCGGTGACGTTCATCCGTACATGGCGATTGCGCTGGAACTTCAGACGCGGGGCCATAACCCGGTGATTGCCACCAGCGGCCTGTATCGCGAAAAAATTGAAGGCGCGGGACTGACGTTCGCAGCCTTGCGCCCTGAACTTCCTTCCCCCAAGGACCAGGACCAGGAAATGATGGACAGGATCATGGAACCAAGATCGGGTCCGAAATATCTAATGGAAGAACTTGTTTTCCCTTACGTGCGCGAGGGTTATGCCGACCTGATGCAAGCCTCCGAAGGAGCGGATGTGCTGGTAACTCATCCAATCACGTTCGCCGGGCCGCTCGTGGCGCGAACGACTGGAATACCCTGGATTTCTAGCGTACTCGCTCCCGTCTCATTTTTCTCCGCTTACGATCCGCCCATGCCGCCGTTCTGGCCATGGATGAATAAACTCCGACTGCTCGGTCCGCGTTTCATGAAGTCGTTTATGGATTTAGTGAAGCGGAATTATCGGGCGAAACTGGTGGATGAACTTCGAGAGGAGTTGGGTATTCCCAATTACGGAAATCCGGTTTTTGACGGGCAACACTCGCCCGCGCTGGTGCTGGCGCTCTTTTCAAAACACTTTGCCGTCCCGCAACCTGACTGGCCGGGGCAAACTCAGATTACAGGTTTTCCCTTCTACGATGGGCGGCACGAGAAGGCAATGCCGCCGGAGTTGTTGGAGTTTCTAGACTCGGGTGCGGCGCCTATCGTGTTCACGCTTGGTTCTTCGGCTGTCTGGGTGGCGGGTGATTTCTTCCATGAGAGTATTGCGGCGGCGAAAAAGCTGGGACGGCGCGCGGTCTTGTTGATCGGCGACGAGCGTAACCGTGCGCAGCAGCCTTTGCCTCCCGAGATGATTGCGGTCGATTATGCTCCGTTTGAATCGTTGCTTGAGCGCGGATGTGTCACCGTCCATCATGGCGGAGTGGGTACTACCGCCCAGGGACTTCGTGCCGGTATTCCCACGTTGATCGTGCCCTTTGCTTTTGATCAGTCTGACAACGCCGCGCATGCGGCCCGACTTGGAACCAGCCGCACTCTTCACCGGCGCTCTTACAAAGCTGAACGGGTGGCGAGAGAACTCGACAACCTGCTGACCAAGCCTCAGTATGCGTGGAAAGCCAGGGAAGTCGGCTCACGTCTGGGCAGTGAAAATGGAGCGGCGACCGCGTCCGACTTGATAGAGGAGTTCTTGAGCGGCTTCCAGAGAAAAGAAACAGCAAACAAAGATCTCGCCTATGCTTCTCGTGATTGACGTCGGAAATACCAATACTTCTCTGGGTGTCTACCGTGGTCCCGTGCTGGTGGCCCATTGGCGCCTGACCACAAACCGCGCGCGCACGGTTGACGAGTATGGAGTCCACGCCCGCAACTTGTTCGAGCTTGCCAGCCTCGATTTCAAAGCCATCGACGCAATCGCAATCGCCTCGGTAGTACCGCCGCTAAACTACACCTTGAAGAGGATGGCCGAGACCTACTTTCTTTTGACGCCATTCTTCGTGGACCATACCGCGGACACGGGGGTCCGAATTCTTTACGAACCCGCTGCGGACGTAGGTGCCGACAGAATTGTGGATGCGGTGGCTGCGATACATAAGTATGGCGCACCCTGTATCGTCGTCGACTTTGGCACTGCCACCACTTTCAACGCAATTAACGCACAAGCTGAATACCTCGGCGGAGTTATTACTCCGGGAATCATGATTTCCTCTGACGCGTTATTTGATCGGGCGGCGAAGCTGCCGCGGGTGGACATCAAACGACCGCAGAAAGTTATTGGGTCATCAACAATAAGCGCGATGCAGTCAGGGCTCTATCATGGCTATGTTGGCCTGGTTGATGGCATTTTGCGCAAGATGCTCGAGGAAATGGGTGGTAAGCCTCATGTAATTGCTACCGGCGGACTGGCGCCCTTAATTGCCACCGGTTCCGAGTTTATTGAGTTGGTTGATGACACGCTCACCTTGGAAGGGCTGAGGCTCGTGTATGAACGGAATGCTAAGTCAGAGTCCAATGTCCAACGCCCAACGTCCAACGTCAAGAATCCAGAGTCGAAAGTCTAAGCGTCTTGAGCGTGACATTGGGCGTTGGACATTGGACGTTGGACAGTTTTAAATTGGGCCTTGAACTACTTCAATTACTTCACCGAAATAGAAGACGCTTTTATTCGTCGTCGCGGTAAGCATCTCCTCGTCAGCTCCATGGATTGGGCGCTCATCGAAACTTGGAAAGAGATGGGCGTTCCGCTTCACGTCGCACTTCGTGGAGTCGAGAAGGCGTTCGATTCGTGGGAAGCAAAACCTCGCAAACGCAGCGTAAAGACACTTCTATATTGCCAGGAAGAAGTCGAGGCTCAGTACGCTGAGTGGCTGGAGTCTCACGTAGGAGCCGAAACGGGTGGTGTCGCTGAGGTCGCTGCGACCGGAAACGAGGATGAAGGTTTGCCGTTTTCGCGGCAGACGATTCTGGAGCATCTGCGGCGGGGGAGGTCAGCAATGCTGCAG
>JBPCMM010000025.1:0-12371 GCA_051002255.1 Pyrinomonadaceae bacterium | reverse complement strand
AAAGTAGATCCGACAATCAAGCTCGACGTGCGGTATGCAACAAAACACAACTTCTTAGGCCGGCGCGTTTACAAGCAGGCGCGCGCATTTTTGCAGCGGCCGGCAGCGGAAGCGCTGATGCGCGTCAACAAGTTATTGCGCAAGCAGGGTTATGGACTGATCGTATTCGACGGATACCGCCCGTGGGAGGTAACGAAGGTATTCTGGGATGCCACCCCCGAACACCGGAAGGTGTTTGTTGCCGATCCAAGTAAAGGGTCTAGACACAACCGCGGCTGTGCCGTGGACCTATCAATGTTTGAACTCAAGAACGGCGCGTCAGTACAGATGCCCAGCGAGTATGATGAGTTTACGGAACGCGCTCATATCAACTATGACTGCGCGACCTCTGAAGCAAAACGGCTCCGGGGACTCTTGCGTGCTGCGATGGAAGCGGAAGGGTTCGCCGTTTATGAACCCGAGTGGTGGCATTACGATTTCAAAGATTGGAAGGAGTATCCAATCATGAATGTGAGGTTTTCTGAGGTGAAGTAGCGCTGTGTGTAAATCCAAAAGGGTCAACGGTTAATTTGCAGGTTGGGAAGGGGGTAGAGCGAAGTGAGGGACCATCCGCAGATTACGCAGATTTCACATCGTGGCTGTTAGCCGTAAAAAAGGAGACGATCCACGAAATTCCACGAAAAGACACCAAGGGCAATTAGTGTTTAGTTCGTGTGATTTCGTGGATCGTTGATCGTATCTGCGTAATCTGCGGATAGTCGAAATCAGCTTTTACTCTTCGCAGGATCAACCACCGTCGAGGCGGTCATAGCCCTGGTCAAACGAATATTTCCATTAATGCCGTTGGCCGTGATCGAACTTCCACCTGAGCCTATGTGCGCGGAGTAGCTACCATGCTTCGCCTTCTCCATAACAAAGCCTGGAAGATCGGACACCACATTGCCATTCATGCCGTGGGCCTCGAGGTCGACGTTGACGCCTTCACTCAAGCGTAGCTCGATGTTCCCGTTGACACCGTTAATGCTGACTCCGTCTTTCTCGAGTCTATTCAGAGCCACCGAGATGTTTCCGTTTATGCCATTGAACTCGGCCGAGCCCGTGGCCTGGGCAACTTCGACCCGACCATTGATTCCGTGGATTTCGATCGGGCCATCAATCTCTCCTACATTAACCGCGCCGTTGACTCCCTCGGCAACCAAAGAAATTTGACGCGGCAGTCTTAAGGTGACCCGCTCCGTCGGACTTGAACCAAATAGACGTGCGAAGAAGCCGGCATCGCCCTTTTCGCCGCGAATCTTGAGGCTGTTGGGGCTGTTTTCAATCGAGATTTTGCGGCGACTCAGGGCCTCAGGGCTTTTGGCCATCCGCTCAATGTAGACATCGGCGGTTTTGATGTCGGCAGTTTCAACCTTAACCGCGCCGTTTATTCCGGAGACTTCCACCTTCGCGCCTGGAGCCAGGGGGTAGCTCTTCCGGATCTCCTCTCGGGTATCGCCTTGCGTGTCGGAGTCGCCACTAATTGCGCGGGGCAGCTCACTGATGCTGTGGCCGGCCTTTGAGTACGAGCGCACGATTCCCGCTACTCCGGCTATGCCCACGAGCAATACGACTAGAATTATTCGTTTCATTTGGGTCTCCGTAGTTTGAAAATCCTGAAGCGTCTGGTTCTGGAACTTTTAACGTCAAGAGCCGCCATTTTGTTTCGCTCGAATTGAGTTGTTAGGGGAGAATTTTCGCGACGGATACTGATAGAGGCCCTTCTCGATCGGTCAAGTTTGGAACTGGTGAGGCTTGAAAACACAGCGATCCCCAAGCCCGGCTCAACTTGCAGGTTGGGAAGGGTGGCTTGCCGCCGCTCGAGCGCCAACAGCGCGACTGGTTACTTCAGCTTTCAACATACAGCCCGACCGCTCATGCCTGAGTGCTCACTGTCAGAAGACCCTTTCTCTTCCTAGTGGAGATAGTATGCAACTAGTCGCGCCGTTGGCGCTCGAGCGGGGGCAAGCCACCCTTCCCAACCTGCAAATTAGCCTGAGCCCTATTTGGATTTTCACACAACCTCTACCCCTCACCGTTTCACAGGGGAGTGTCGACGTGGGCCAAACTGTATCACTGATTTCACGTCTCTTGACAGACACTCAGCCGCGACATTACAGTCAAAGTCGCCCACTTCTACGGCCACCCTCGGAAACAATGACTGAAAAAGACTCGCCCCATTTGACGGTCCTGATTGTTGAGGATGTGGAGGATGCCCGCTATTTCATGAGGTTGGAACTCGAGCAGTTGGGTTATCTCGTTATTGAGGCCGGGGATGGAGCGAAAGCAGTTGAAATAGCTCTGCGTGAGCATCCGGACATTATCTTGATGGACCTTACTCTCCCAGTCATGGATGGGCTGGCAGCAACAGCACTGATTCGTAACAACGAGCAGATGAGCGAAGTCCCAATCATCGCCGTTACCGCGCACCAGCAGGCGGACCTGCGCGCCGAAGCAAAAGCCTCAGGCTTCAATGCTTATGTGACCAAGCCAATCGACATCACATGGCTCGACGAACTTATAAAAGGACTTCTCGTCTGATCATTGAGTGATAGAACACCGCACCATATACCGGATCATTTTCCATTTGTCATTTTCCGTTTTTCATTTGTCATTTACGGACTGAGAAGTGAGAAGTATCCTGTCCAAAGTCACTCACAACAGAACCTCACAGCACATCAAGTTCTGTTTTCAGCAGAAATGGCCAAATGGAAAATGACAAATGGAAAATGATCCGGTCATCGACGCTTCAGTCATCGACATTCGCGAGATCACGGAGACTTCGGAGTTGAGAGCGGTCGAGGATCTGCAAAAGGAGGTCTGGGGCTGCAACGAGCGCGAAATACTGCCAAGTCTCGTGCTCATACCGCTACTCGAAATTGGGGGCGTGCTGCTGGGTGCATTTGCCGGACTCGAGATGGTGGGATTTGTGCTGGGCTTACCGGGACTTGAACACGGGCGACCGATTCTCCATTCAGACATGCTGGCCGTAAAGGCCGAATATCGCTCCCACGGCCTGGCATACAAACTGAAGCTCCGTCAGCGAGAGCGAGCGCTGGCGAAAGGAATAGATCGCATCACCTGGACGTTTGACCCACTTCAGTCCCATAACGCTTATTTAAACTTCGCAAAGCTCGGAGTTAAAGCCGACCGCTACAAGATTAATTACTACGGAGAAACTTCCAGCTTCCTTCATATCACCGGCACCGATCGGCTCTGGGTGACTTGGGAGTTGAAAACTGACAGAGTTAGACAGCGTCTCGAACACGGTCTAAACCAGCAGGAGCTTCTGCGTCTCGCCGAAGTGCCGACCTTGGTGCGCGTCGGCAAGAACAATACGCCTGTATGCATGGAGTACCCGGGCGCTGAAAGCTCAATTATCGAAATTCCGGGCGAGATAGATTCGCTTGTTGAAACTGACCAAGCGCTTGCATGTCGCTGGCGGGAATCGACGCGTGTAGCGTTTATTAGCGCAATTGACGCCGGCCTGGTAGTGGAAGAGTTTTCTCGCGTTGAGAGAGAAGGACGCTCGGTAGGGATCTATCTGCTGAATAGAGAGTCGTGAGTGGGCTACGAATTACGTTTAAAGCTTAGAGAAGCCGCGGATGAACGCGGAAGAGCGCGGATCAGACAAATAAGTTGGAGAGCTTGGTCGATTGGCTTGAAGCACTCCGATCTCTGGTTGAGGTGTTTTGGGTCTTACTTTCTGATCCGCGTTTATCCGCGTAAATCCGCGGCTGAAATTTCGCAGCGCCTTCACCGATTTTTCCGCAAAGCGAGCCCAGGTCGATTGCCCGTCGCGGCGCCATCGCGCCAGACCTCGCCGCCATTTACAAAAACGCTCTTAACGCCTTCGGAAATAAGTTGTGGCTGTTGAAAGGTAGCCCGGTCGATCACGTTCAGCGGATCGAACAGCACAATGTCGGCCTTAAAGCCCTTGCGAATCAGTCCTCGATCCCTCAATTTAAGCCGAGCGGCCGGCAGCGAAGTCATCTTCCTAATCGCTTCCGGAAGCGTCAACCAATGAAGCTCTCGTACGAAGCGACCCAGCACGCGAGGATAGGTGCCCGCTCCTCGGGGATGACGCGACCCAATTCCGCCGTCACTGCTCACCATGACCCACGGCTGTTGATAGAAAACTCGGATGTCTGATTCGGTCATCGACCGGCAAACGATACCGGCTCCTCCATCGCGAACAATCTTCATGTAGAGATCAACGGGAGAGATCCCTTCTTTTTTGGCGATCGCTTCCAGGGTTTGAAACTCGTAGTCTGGATGGGCTTTGCAACTGACGATGGTGATGTTTCCGGCGCCTCCCACATCGTCGAGCCCGCGGCGCACTTCAGTCGGGTCATCGTGCCGGCCACTGGGAATCAGAACTCGAATTGTCGAACTCCAGGCATCATAGGGGTAACAATCCGCCGTCACGTCCTGTCCTCGTTGCCTTGCTCTATTGATAAGAGCAACCGCCTCATTCGCTTTCCCCCAAACTGCGACTGTGCCAAGCTTGATATGAGAGATCTGTATGGGCAAGCGACCCTTGAGCCCGATCTCGATTGCCTCCGCGAGCGCTTCCAGAGTCTTGTCTGCTTCGTCTCGAATATGGCTGATATAAATTCCCTCGTGTCGTCCGGCAACTTGCGCGAGTGAGATCACCTCGTCAGTTGTAGCAGGCTTTCCCGTTTCATATTCAAGCCCACTCGACAAGCCAAAAGCCCCTTCCTGCATTGCCTGTTCGACCATTGATTTCATCTGGTCGATCTCGGCTTGCGTAGCGGTGCGGCTCGTGTCTTCTCCCATGACCTTGGAGCGTACGGTCGCGTGGCCAACAAAGGTAAGCACATTCAGCGCTGCGGGAGAGCGATGAAGTTTCTCGAGGAATTCGCCCACGGGAAACTCCGAGCCGCCGTCTTGTCCGACGGCGATTGTGGTGATGCCCTGCGAAACCTGAGTTTTAGCAGATGGATCTGAGTCGAGACCGCGATCGGAGTGGCTGTGAGTGTCGATGAAGCCAGGTGCCAGCATCAAACCGCGCGCATCAATTAGCCTGGCGCCCGCGGGAATCTTCAACCGTCCCACTCTCCCAACATCCATGATCGAATCGCCTTTGATAAGGATCAGTGAGTTCTTCACCGGCGGCTGTCCGGATCCATCAATAAGTGTCGCCCCACAGATTGCGACCAAGCCGTTAGCAGGCAATGAAGCAAAGGTCTGTTGAGGTCGGTTGGACGTGCAGAAGGAAAGAAGAAATAAGAAGTAGAGGATACTGCGAAGGTATCTGTTTACCCGGCGATCTGACGGCGCGCAACGCCGCCACTCGATACAGAACCGTTTGCGGTAGCCAATTGATGCCGGCATTCAACCTACTCTGTATTAGACTTGATTAAGACTGCGCACCATTATGCTTTTCGAAACCGCCGAAAGTCGTCGCTGGTTGTCAGCATCCATTTGGTTGATATTAGGTTGAATGCTAGATCCATTGGCTGCCGCAAACGGTTCTCTGACCGGCCGCGAGTCGTCGCTAGTAGTCAGCGACCACGCGTTTGGTTGGTATTAGGTTGAGTGCCTGCATCCATTGGCTACCGCAAACGGTTCTGTGATCGCCGAGAGTCTTTGCTCGTCGGCAGCTACTACGTGCTTGGTTCGCATTAGGTTGAATGCCAGATCCATTGGCTACCGCAAACGGTTCTGTGAGTTGAGCCCTCTCAGGTTAGTTCTTGCATCTCTTTGAATCAGCGTTTTTTGTTTTGGGCAATATACTGCTCAAGCTTCTTCTTGTCGGGGTAATCGGGCTTCTTCTTTAAGAACTCCTGGTACTCGACTGCCGCTTGGTCTTTGATTCCCGCCGCGTTGTAAAGAGCAGCCAAGCGCAGATGGGCGTCCGCCTTCCCGATTGGATCTAATTTAAGAGCTTCGTTGAGGTAACCGACTGCCTTGGAGCCCTTCTTGACCTGGAGGTAAGCTTCACCAAGATAATAATTAGCCTCCGCAGAGGCCGACTTCACTTCAACTGCTTTCGTAAGCACGGCCACCGCTCCCTCGAAGTTCTTCTGCAGGAGATGCAATCTGCCAAGATTCAGGAGGGCGAGAAAGAATGTGGGGCGCGTTTCAACTGCCTTGGCATATGCCTTTTCCGCTTCAGCGTAATCTTTCTGCATCAGGTAGGCTGTACCCATTTCCGTCCATGCCTGGAAATCGCCGGGGTCAACTGAGACAATCTGGCGCAGCAACGCAATGGCCCGGGCGTAGTTCTTTTTCGTAAGCTCCTGAGAAGCTTCGCTGAATACGGATTTAGTGGCTGCTCCCCGTTCGTGGGTGTCTTCAACAGAAATTGTCCCCGGCCTCGGACGACTTCTGGTGGAAAAGCCCGGCTTAAGTTCGAGAGCAATGTCCTGTCGAAAATCAGTTCGGTAGGTAGACTGCACCATCACTCGAATACGACCTATCTCCGCAGTCTCGTGCTCAATCACTAAATCGTATTCGCCATTGCGAACGCCGAAGAACCTGAACCTGCCGTTGTTCACTACAACCTGCCGATCAACCATCCTTCCAGAAGTTGTGTACAGGATAATATGAAAGCTGAGCAGGCCGGCTGGTCGGCCCATTTGACTTTCATCGACCTTAACGTCGCCGAGTAGGACGTGAGAGACGGCTCCAGCTTGACCTAAACCAGACAGCGGCTGAAAAAATACAATTGCCACGAGTATAAGGAAGGCCCCGGCCGACATTCTGGCTTCGCCGAGACGAATATTCCCGCGGCATGAAATTCGGGTGGCCCTTGTTCTGGGTGATGCAGTTCTCATTGGGCCCACATGTAGTTCTTAGAAGCGAGAGGACTGATAGAGGAAGCGGGCTGAAGCTATCGCCTCAGCCCGCAGTTTAAGATCCGCCAGATCATGCGGATTAGAACTCGTAACGGAATCCGAACTGCATGACACGGGGTGTACCCTGAATGCTGATAAAGTTGGCCCACGCCGAGGGGGGTGTGCGATTAAGTCGGGCGGGATCCAATGTCAATCCATAGCCACTGCGACCGCCGGCAATGCCACCCATGTGCTGCGTGTTGGTAACATTGAACGTATCCCAGCGAATCTGGAGCTTGTGTTGTTCGCTCCAGGGCATTGTAAACGACTTATAAAGACCCATGTCCAGCACCCAAAACCCCGGCAAACGAAGTGTATTCCTTTCGCCAGTTTCACCCGGCTGGGCGTTGCGGAACGAACGATAGATTCCCGTGCGATCGCACCCAAACAGGTTGGGAGGAGTAGCCCCGCCACGATCCGGACAGGTTTGCAGACTGGTCAACCGCGTCGTATTGCTCTGCACGTTCCAGTTAGTAGCCCAGCGCGAGTCGTCGAATGGAGTCGAGATCGGCAAGCCGGTGTTCCAGCGGTAAATTCCACTGAGCTGCCAGCCTCCGAGAATCGCATCCACTACGCTGGGAGCATCATTTAACCACGCCTGCCCTTTCCCCAGTGGCAACTGGTAAATTGCGTTGACATTGATTATGTGCCTGATGTCAAAGTCGGAATTCGCGTAGTTGTCATCGGGACGGATCGGGTTGAGGATAAACGCCGAGCCAAAAGTGCCGGCTGTCTGCAAGCCAGAAGCGTTGTCCATCGAGTGCGACAGCGTGTAGTTGAGGTCGAAGGTCAACTTCTCTCCCAGCCGCTGCCGCACTGAGAGGGTTCCGGCGTGATAATTGGAATACGCTATCGTGCTGAACGCCGAAAGGGCGCCATACTGCGGCTGATAGAACATGTGGAGCCCGAGGTTGGACAGGTTGTCGATCTCGAGCTGCGTACTAGTCCAGTCATTTCCGTAGTTGTAGGACGCGCTGTCACCGCCGAGCGAAGTCGGGACCGAGATCGCATAAACCGCCTGAGTTTGGTTATATGCCGGATTGAGTCCCAGTAAGGCCGACAGATTCGCGGGGAATAGATTCGCAAAGTAAGGTATCTGCGGAACGTTGTTCGTGTGCACGCCCTGGGCGCGGAGCAACTCAAGCTGCGTGCCTACCGTATACCAATCCGTTTGCGACTGGGGGTCAACCAGATTGTTCAGGGCCATAATATCGCGCGTCGCCAACAGGTTTCGCGCGGCGCGGCCTAGGTAAGACGCTTGAACCACCATGCCCTTTGGCAAGGAGCGCTCAAATGTCACATTCCAGCTATAGTTGATCGGTGAAACCGCCTCTTGATCAAGTGACGATTCGATACGAGTGGAAAACGTTCGAGGAGTCTGCTGCTGTGGAAATCTCAGCTGACCGGGAACCGTAATTCCTGGCAAAGTACGCACCGCTTGGGTGTATCCGGCAAACAGAGGTGCCGGACGAGTTGAGGTGTTGTAGGTATTCGCTGAGATCGTGGTATTTGAGGTGAATCCTAAAGTATTTAGTCCGTCAAACGTAACCGCCAGCTGGTTACCAAAGTAGTCATTGGTAATCGCAAAGCCACCGCGAATGACGGATTGATTCTCGCCGCCAAAAAGCTTCTTTAGCCAACCCCCCTTTGGATTTGGCGACCAGGCCACCGAAATTCGCGGTTGAAAGTTGTTCTTATCCCAATTGTAGAGCGGCTCGCCACCATTTGCCGGGCCGGATTTGTTCACAGTGATTAGCTCATTATATGGCCTGCCTGCGGCCGCTCCTGCCAGGCGGCGTCGAAAGTACTCGGCCAAAGGAATGTTCGGCGTGGTTTCAAAGCCTTGCGTTTCGTAAACCGGACGGCTCAAACCGTAACGGAGGCCGAAATTCAAAGTAAGGTTCGGTCGAATCCTCCACGAGTCCTGGGCGTAGACATCATATTCCTCAGTCGCGAATTCTCGGGCGGAACCAGTACCGCTGGGCAGCAGAGTGCCGTCGCTGTCAAAGGTGAAACGGGCGGAGTACTGCGAAAACCGTCCGATTAGCGCGGTGATAGCGTTCTGGACATCAGAAACACCAGCCCCAATTGGCGAAAACGAGTTAATGGCATTCGACTCAGTCTGGCCCGCTCCGTTGTAAAACGAGGGATTCGTGATCGCGCTATCGAATGCGTTACCAAATGAGGTTCGCTGGTTACGTATTATCCGAATGTTGGTTCCGAACTGAAGGTTGTGGTTCCCTTTGACCCAGGAGATGTCGTCCGTGATGTTCTGCACCGGGGTTGTGCGCGTCAAAGTTCGTGTGAAATTAAGGGGTGAGAAAACGAAACGGAATGAGACGGCGTTCTCGGAGGAGTCTCCCTGCTGACTGAAAGCCTGACGGGTGAATCCGTAGCGGAAGTTGTTGACCAGGCTGTTATTGATGGTCCAGTCGTGACCAACTACAAAGCCATAGGGGTGATTCCAGAAGTCTGGTTTCGGCGTGTCCGGGAAAGCTGGTATGCCACCCTGCAAATCGTGAATATAATTTCCCCGAACGAACAGTTTCTGAGCGCCAGTAAGGTTAAAGTCGAACCTGGCGGAATGGGAGTTGTTCTTCACTGGTAAAGGCGCGTTGAAGCGAAAGCCAGCCGTGTTTAAGCCGTCACCAACCGTGAAGTCATTCGCTGGATACTTGGCTGCCGCGGCTCCTAGGGCTGCAATCGCCGCCGGATTTATACCAACGAGGGGGAAAATTGTGTTCAGCTGCGCTGTAGTGAGTGTCGTTATTGTGCCTGAGGGATTGCGGTATCTTAGCTCACCCCGACCGAGACTCGGCAAGGGAACGTTCTGGAGCGGCGCCGGAGTTTGACTCGCATCACGACGTCCTTCATAGCTATAAAAGAAGAAAGCGCGCTCCCTGATTATTGGACCTCCCACCGCGCCGCCAAAAACATTGCGTAGCAGCACAGGCCTTTTTATGCCTGTCCGGTTATTAAAGAAATCGTTCGCGGTCGTAACAGTGTTGCGGTGGGATAGAAAAAGCGCTCCATGGAATTCATTAGTGCCGCCCTTTGTCACGAGTGAAATCTGTGCGCCGGATGAGCGGCCGGCCGACGAGTTCGGGTTTGAGGTTGTCACGCGAAACTCCTCAATCGCTTCAGCGTTAAGTCTAAGGACCGGGCTGTTAATCGAGTTCGTCTGAGCCTCATTAATGTCAACTCCGTCGAGCGTTATATTGGATTGGTCGCTTCGCGCACCTGCCACAGAGCCACCCGGCGTTACTGCCGGTTGAAGGGTCAGGAGCCCCAATACGTTTCTCGATTCCAACGGCAGCTGACCTATTTGCTGACTGACGAAGTTGTTACCAAGGGTGCCGTCATCGCGATTGATCAGTACATCGCCAGCCCCTGCCGCCACTGTAACGGATTCTGAGACGTTTCCAATTTCCAGCTGAATATCTACCGGAGTCGGCTTGGCAATGAGTGCGTGTACGTCCGTAACGATCCCTTTCTTAAATCCCTTCGCCTCAACCTCAACGCGGTAATCACCAGGCTGGATAAAGTCGAAAGTGAAAGTACCGTTATCGTTCGTGGTTGCCGTGCGCGAGGTACTAGTCCCAGGATTGGTCAGAGTTACCGTCGCTCCGGCAACTATGTTGCCCTGGGGATCGGTCACAGTGCCGCGTACTATCGCGGTTCCCTGAGGAAAAACGGTAATTGCAGACACTAGGAGAACAAGAAGCGCGCTTAGGATTAGAACCGTGCGGCTTCTCAGGAAGCTCTGGCTTTTCATGGGTCCCTCCGTGAAAGATGTTTGAAATCTTAGAGGTCGAGTTCATTGACCAAAAACGACCGACTCGAAGTAGTTGTCCGGTTCGTGCAGGAATTCAGCATCTGAATTCCCTGCTGGATTTCGAGGTCGACAGCGCCTGATCCGAGTTGGTTCCACTCATCAGACTGGCTGCCCGGTTAGTAAAACTGGGCGCTTCGAGGTGCCCAGCCAGTCAAAGACTTTTGAATTCACTAAATCCTTGCAGATATTATTCCGCAGGGAAACAAGAGTTAGGCGAGAAACTTAATTGCTCAAACTGTAAGCCTTAGGGAAGCTCGGCAATTCTTCAAAGCAGAATTATAGTCCGAATTTCCAGTTCTTCATACAAAATTTTGGATCAATATTGATAAAGCCGGCAGAATCAGAGGCGGATTCGTCAATGAGGTCGTTAGAGAGTCATGCCGGGGCTTCAAGGCAGGAGAGTTGGCGGTACCGGGGTGCAGTTTCAAAATCCCCCGATGAAGTTTTGTTGTGCCACTCCACTACGGAACCGCGAGCGACCGGATCCAAGCACTCAGTACCCAGTAAAACCGCAATAGGGACGAATTGGGTGGTAGGATCCGGCCGCTCCCGCTCGTGGTTCCGTAGTGGAGTGACATCGGCGACGTGGGCCAAACTGCATCAGTACCGAGTTGGCGCGTTTTCTGCGCTATCGATCTACCCGAACACGCACGCGAGCGGATTATCAATCACGCCGCGCGCCTGCGAGCCTTGTGTGACCACGCTCAAGCGAGCTGGAGCCGCGAAGAAAGCATTCATCTAACCCTAAAATTTCTGGGCGAAATACAAACATCCACACTCAGCAACCTCTCAGATGCGGCTGGGCGCGCAGTCGCAGACTTCTCACCGTTTCAAATTACCCTCGAGGAAACCGGAGTGTTTCCCAAACACGGTACACCACGCGTCTTATGGATCGGCGTTAAAGATGAATCAGGAAAGCTCGTTGAGTTGCACAGTTGTCTCGAGGAGGCGTGTGCCAGAGAGGGTTTCGCCAGGGAAGAGAAACCGTTTCACCCTCACCTGACGATCGCGCGACTGCGGAAGCCGCAAGGCGCAAGTGCCTTGGCAGCAGCGCACAAAAAGATGCGCTTCGAACCTGCCGCCGTAGCGGTTGCAGAGTTATTGGTGATAAGAAGCGAATTGAGCGGGGCGGGATCCAAATATACAGTTATCTCAAGACATGGGCTGGAGAGGTAAGGAGGCAGGAGCAGGAGGCAGACGGCAGGAGCATTTTCCATTTCTCATTTGACATTTTTCATTGTCATTTTTCTGATCTCATTTCGTGGTGCTTCGCGTTACTTCGTGGATCGTGTTACTTCGTGGATCGTCTGCTTGGCCGAGGGAAGAGAACAATCCACGAAATCACACGAACGTACACGAACAGAAGTCAACTATTCGCGAAACCCAAATGAAAAATGAGAAATTATGAGAAATGACAAAGGGGAAATGCTTCCTCCTGGCCCTGCCGTCTGCCTCCTGGCCCTGCCGTCTGCCTCCTGCTCCTGCCACCTTCGGTTATCAGGTTGGCAATTGCCGCGGCTTAGGAGGCGGGGGCGGAGTTTCTCCACTCTTTTCGCCGGTTTGAGAAAATACTTCCTTGATCGCGCCGATGCTCGATAGCATCGCCGAGGTTTCGATTGGCATGAAGATGACCTTAG
>JBPCMM010000024.1:0-4013 GCA_051002255.1 Pyrinomonadaceae bacterium | reverse complement strand
TGGGATCCCTGGAACAATGGTAAGACCGTCCTTCGCGGCGGCTTTGGCATCTACTACGACCAAGCGCTAGTAGGTATTGTCGAGCAGAACACCTTCGTCAACCCGCCCTTTAACAATTCAGCCAGCCTCACGGGAACAACAACCTCTCCCATTGTCTACAACAACCCGCAGGCAGGTTCTCCCCCATCGACTTTATCAGTGAGGGCGCTGATCACCACGACGAATCCTTTTGTTACTCCCACTGTTAAGCAGTGGAACGTGACGATCCAGCGTGAGCTGACCCGTAACGCTCTATTCGAAGTAGGATACACAGGTTCTTCGGGAGATCACCTGCTACGGCCCGTGGACATCAATGCGCCTACCCCGCAGGAGATCCTCGCCGTCGCCAGGGGTGTGGCGGACTGCGATCCGACAATCATAGCGACAAGTAATCCGAACAACTGCATCAACCTGGCGAGGCCATTCAAGGGGTTTGGCGCAATCACGGATCGTCAGACCACAGCAAGCTCTCGCTATCACGCCCTGATCAGCGAGTTTCAACTGCGACCGGTGGGCGGGCTGTCCGGACGCATTGCCTACACGTTCTCGAAGAACATTACCGACGCAACAAATGACCGCGACGCCGTAGACGTGCCGCAGATTCGTACGGACTTAACCCTGGAGCGGGCAGTGTCGCGCCTGGATCGCACGCACGTATTCCAGGCAAGTTACGTTTATGAAGTGCCGAAGGCGAAGTCTGGTTTCCTCGCGACACCGATCATGCGCCACGTGCTGGGCGGATGGCAGATTTCGGGAGGTGGCGTTGTGCAATCGGGTTTGCCAGTAACGCGGATTATCCAAGATACAGCTCCTGGCCCACGCGGTAACCGTGCCAACATCGTCGGGGATCCGTTTGCGAATGTTCAAAGGAACGTTCCAACTATAAGAAATCCGTTCTTCTTCAACCCTCTCGCCTTTCGACCGCCGGCGGTAGGTCAAATCGGCAATTCGGGCCGCGGCATCATTCGCTTTCCGCGTGAGGTGTTGAGTTCTTTTCAACTTGCGAAGAATTGGAGACGCGGCGAGCACTTGCGCTTACAATTGCGGGCGGAGTTTTTCAACGTTTTCAACCACACGGTGTTTGACGAGGCGGGACAGACCTTGCCGGCGAACCGGCTGCCCAACGATCCGATCTTCAACAGCCTGGACGCTTTCCTCGCCGGATCCGATCGAACTCTGGGCCAGTTCACTGGGGCAAAAAGTCCCAGGGAAATTCAGCTCGGTGTGAAGTTCTACTTTTAGCGGGTAGTCGATGGTGACCTGAAAATTATTAAGAGCCGCCTTGTTCGTTTTTGGTGGCTCTTGCCGTGATCCTGAGTCTGGACTCGCACTGAGTACGCGTAACTTTGCAACGGCCAACAAATGGGTAGGGCTATGGATGAGTGGGTCGCTTGGACTTCGGACCACTCACTTTCTCTTCGAGTCTCTGGCGTTCATTCTCGCTTATTCTCTTGGCCGCGGCGAACTCCCTGTGCGCATCAGTTTGCCTCCCGACCATCATATATGCGCGGCCGAGTAGAAAGTGCACATCAGGCCAGTTAGGATCAAGCTTGCTCGCGCGCTCGAGTATTCTGACGGCGTGCGCTGCTTCCCTCTTTTTGAGTAATACTTGCGCAAACGCCTCGAGTCCCGGCCTGAAATCGGGCGCAGTCTCAACAAGTTTTCCGAGCACCACGGCTGCCCTATCTGTCCTTCCACGATCCAGATCGATTTTGCCGAGATGATACATCGCCAACAACATGCCCGAATTGATCTCCAGTTCTCGCTCGAAATTATTGGCAGCCTCATCAAGCTCGCCTTTCCTTCGAAGTGCGTAGCCCAGCGCGTAGTGGGCCTCGGGCAAGTTGGGATCAAGCGCGATGGCGCGGCGGAATTCGT
Source organism: Pyrinomonadaceae bacterium (assembly GCA_051002255.1). GTDB lineage: Bacteria > Acidobacteriota > Blastocatellia > Pyrinomonadales > Pyrinomonadaceae > PSRF01. Next base: position 2,096 of record JBPCMM010000024.1, on the reverse strand, counting down.
GCAGCGCGCGCTCTGGCTCAGAGGAATTATCCAACGCCTCACCTAACAGCAGATGAGCCTGCGCCGATTCAGGCGCCAGACTTACAAGCTCTTCTAACCGCCTTACCGCCTTGTCGTAAATCTTCAGCCTCAGGTAAGACTGTCCGAGCGCTTGCAGAATGGGAGGATCTCTTTGTTTCTTCGTATAGAGCGTTTCAAGCTGCTCGACCGCTTCTTGAAATCTCTCCAAGGCGATCAATGAGAGGGCCATTAACTCTTGCGCTTGAATGTTCGCGGGTTCGAAAGCGGCAACACGGCGCAGACTGGTGGTGGCTTGCTCGTAACGTCCAGCTTTGAAGTACGTCACACCGAGATTGAGGTGAGCCGCAACAAAGTTGGGCCTGATCTGGACGGCGCGTTTGAAGGCGCGGATCGCCTCGTCCGCTTTGCCCTGCCGGTTATAAACGACGCCCAGATTGACCATCGCTTCGACCCAGTTCGGCGCCGATTGAATTGCTCCGAGGTAATTGCGTTGTGCTGTGGGCCAATCGGCACGACCTTCGGCGGCGAGCGCGTCGGCGAAATAGACCGCTGCTTCTGGCGAAACACTCTGCACAGATTGCGCTCGTATGTTCGGAGACCAGGAAGGAAGAAATAACAAGAGTAGGAGGATCAATCTCATTTTTGCTTCGCAATCACCAGCGCTCAGTAAGTTTCCGATGCGTAAGAATATGATACCGCATCACACTCTGGCTTGCGAAGCATAGGGAAGTAGTGCCAGGACAAAAAGGAGTGATATCTTGGATGCCAGGAACAGGCCGCTTAACCTGCTTAAAAGATTGATCGATGAACAATGACAGTATTTAGCCGTGTGACGCATCCATCCTTGCTACTTCGAAGCGCGCGCATCGTACTGCCTCATCGCGTCGCTGAAGTCGCAAGTGTGCTTGTCGAAGACGGCGGCATCGCGGGCGTCATTGATGCTGGCAGCACCGAATCCATTCGCGCTGACTCGGTCATTGATCTCGATGGCCTCACGCTCTTTCCCGGCTTTATCGATGTGCACATCCACGGTGCGGTTGGCGTTGATACTATGGCGGCGACTAGCGACGATCTGCTTTCCGTTTCACAGTTCCTGGCAACTCAGGGTGTGACTGGATGGCTGCCAACGCTCGTCCCGTCACCAGTGGCAGACTATGAAAAGGCAATCGCTGCTATCGAGGGGTCGATGCAGCAACAAGCGGAAGCTCAACGCCCGTTAGGCGCGCGTGTGCTGGGAGTGCATTACGAGGGGCCGTTTATGAACGCGATGCAATGTGGCGCGCTTAGATCTGAGCACTTCAAGACATTCTCAGAAGTTTCAGATGTTGCGGCCCTCCCCACCCCCAAAAACCAGGCTGCAGTACGGTTCATGACACTCGCTCCGGAGATTGAGGGCGGCATCGAACTCGTTGCGGAGTTGGTTAGACGAGGTTGGGTTGCGTCAATCGGTCACTCACGGGCCGCAGTGGAGGTACTTGATCGGGCCTTCGCAGCGGGCGCGCGCCACATGACGCACTTTATGAATGCGATGGCGCCGTTCAATCATCGAGCACCGGGCCCGGTGGGTTGGGGACTCGAGCGCGAGGATGCCACCTGCGACATCATTGCTGACGGCATACACCTCGACCCCCTGGTGCTCCGCCTCCTGCTGAAAGCAAAAGGATCGGATCGTCTCTTGTTAATCAGTGATGCTATCGCTGCCGCAGGAGAGGGCGACGGCGAATACAACATTTGGGGGGAAGCAATCTCCGTAAAGAACAGGCGTACGAGCAACTCGCGCGGAAGTATTGCCGGCTCGGTGATCACGATGCTCGATGCCGTAAGGATGATGCTCTCGCTGGGCGCGTCCGAGCCTGATGTTGCAAGCATGGCTGCTACCAATCCCGCCCGTCTCTTGGGGCTCGATAACGATTGTGGTTCGATTCAGGAGGGAAAACGAGCGGATCTAGTGGCGTTAGATCCGCAAGGCAGTCCGCGCTTGACTGTTATCGGAGGAAGCATAGCTTTCCAGAGACAATAGGCAAAACGCCGAAAGGGTCCTTGCGGGTGAGTTGGGGAACTGCGGTGCTGATGAA
>JBPCMM010000023.1:0-18928 GCA_051002255.1 Pyrinomonadaceae bacterium | reverse complement strand
CGCTGGCGTTCATGAACTTCAGCGGCATGATCTTTACTTTCCAGTTGACGCCGCTAATGCCTATTTCGTTGCCGCCTTCGGCGCCAATAATTCCAGCGCAGTGGGTACCGTGGCCATTCTCATCCATCGGATCACCCGTGTTCTCGACGGCGTTGTAGCCATGAACGTCCTCGATCGAGCCTAGCTCGCGATCTTCATACTGTTTGATATTGTCAGGACGAATCCAGATGTTGTTTTGCAAATCACTGTGAGTGTAATCAACTCCACTATCAAGCAAGGCGACAACGATGTCGTCATCGCCTGTGGTTGTTACCCACGCGCGCAACGCTCCGATATCCGCACCCTCTTTACCGCCGTTCCGTCCATCATTATCCAGAGCCCACTGCTCCGAAAAGCGCGCGTCATTCGGATGCAGGTGTTTGAATCCTCCACCGTCGTGATTCAAACTAATCTCGTAGCTGGGCTCCGCATACTCAACCTCCGGCAACGCTCGATACTCTTCGGCGATTGATTCCGCCTCGAGATTGTCCAGATCGTCAATTGCCGCCAGACCTGACACCGACTCAATCTCGTCTTCGACGCGATCGTTAAGCCGTGCGGTGATCTTAGTGATCGCATCGCCGGATACACCAGGGCGAAACTTTACCAGCACCTCGGGCGCGCTGTTCCCTCGTGTCTCATCAATCTGGTTCGGATCAAAAACCACGTAGGGCTCTGAAGCGCTGGGCATGATCCTAGTTGCCGAACGCCATTCCTTTTGCACTTTCCGGAGCTGGCCGGCAAGTGCGGCAATGAGGATCAGGAAAATGGCGAGCGAGATCTGCAGGATAAACTTGTCGCGGTTCATTGCTACTCCAGTTTCGGGCTTCGGGTTCAGAGTTCGAGTTGGTATCGTGCAATTCGACGCTCGCGACTCGAAACTCGAAACTTAAATCCGGTAATTCGCCCCCTTGTGGTTGTACAACCTCAGATGATGCTGGTTCGCTCGATACTCAAAGGTTTGCCCATCGGCCCGCAATCTGATTCGCCAGCCCGGCGTGATCATTTGGGCGCTCATTTCATCCGCGACCGACGCACCCAGAGCCGTGTCAGGGAACTCCGTGTCATCCACAGCCTGGGTTTCGATATCGCTTTCGCAGACACCGACCCGTTCCGCCAGAGCCTGGCGTGCCTTCTGGATTGCCTCTTCTTTGCTCAGCGCCATGTGATCGCGGTTCCTTTCTCGGACGTCTAACGACACTCTTTTACTGTTAGTTCCACTACACCTGATTCATGCCCGGCACTTAAAATTGAACCAAAGATCACCTCAGATCGCCATAAAGGTGTTGTAACAACACCGCGGCGGCAATAGCGGCAGTTTCGGCCCGCAGCATTCGTCCGCCGAGCGTAACTACGTCCCAGTTATTGTCGCGCGCTAGAGAGATCTCTTCAACCGTCCAACCACCTTCTGAACCAACCAGCACTGTAATTTGGTGTTGATTGGCATCCAGGTTCTTCATTTCCAAAAGCGATTGTCCTTCCCGCTCAGCGAATATCACCTTCCATGGCCCGGTAGCGTCCGTCGCTTGTACCAGCTCAGCGAAGGAAATCGGATGGGTAACTTCTGGTACCAGCGCGCGTCCCGACTGCTTGGAAGCCTCCAGCGCAATCCGTTGCCAGCGCGTGACCCGCTTGTTCGCGTCAGAGTCATCGCGCAAACGAATGTCCGCGAGCTTGGTTGCAACCGGCACCACGCGAGCAACACCCAACTCGGTCGCTTTTTGAACAACCAGATCAAACTTGTCGCTCTTTAGCAGGGCGACCGCCAGCGTCAGCTGTAACAGTGACTCGGGCCGGGCGGGTTCGACCTCGGCCAAAACCGTCAGCCGTGCCGTATCCTTGCGACTCTCCTCGATCGAGCACTCAAACTCTTTCCCGGCACCATCGAAAACATGGACCCTGTCACCTGGCCTCAACCGCAATACGTCGCGAAGATGTCGAGCTTCTTCAGTCTGCAGTGTCAGGCTCTTGAGATCAGAACTGAACGCGTCTGGCGGCGCGTAGAATCTGCGACGAGTCATTATTCTCTCCGACGAATCTCAGACCACGATACAAATCCACTCGCCTTCCGAAGTAACTTCGGGTGCTTCGGACACTCCCAGTTCCTGAAGACGCGTGAGGACGGTGTCTCCCTGAGAACCGAGAATGCCGGAAAGAATGAGCCGGCCGCAGGTGGCGCCAATTAATGTAGGAAGAATTTGTGTGATCGTGTCGGCAGTGAGATTTGCGCAGACGCAGTCGGCTGACGCTGTCCGGCCCTCCTCAACCCTTCCCACGCGAAAGGCCAGGTATGGCACTCCGTTGAGTTGCGCGTTCTCTTTCGCGATGGCGATCGCCTCAGCATCGGTGTCACAAGCCTCAACGCGAGACTCGGGAAAGAGCTTGGCTGCGGCGATGGCCAATATGCCCGTGCCGGTCCCGACGTCGAGGAAACTTCCACCGTCAAAGTGCTTTTCGATGGCCGCGAGACAGAGGCGCGTGGTTTCGTGGGTCCCCGTGCCAAAGGCCATCCCCGGTTCGATGCGAATCACGACACGGTCGAGAACATCCCGAACCTCGCTCCAGGGCGGCGCGATGATAAACCGCTCTCCCACTTCTACGGGCTGCCAGCTTTTCTTCCACTCGCCAAGCCAGTCTTCGTCCGCAACCTCGCGCACGCTCATATCGCGAACTGATGAGGACGGCAGGCTATAAATTCGAAGCGCTTCTTGTAGCTCCCGTCGCACGCGTTCGCGTTCAGGCACATTATCGAAGTACGCCGTCACGCGAAAAAGACCAAGGGCACCTTCCTCATTTTCCGTACCCAACGCGCCAGCCTCCATAAGTGCGTATTCAACCGCCTCACGCGCCCCGCTCGTAATAACTAGATCGAGGCCGTACCACAAGCAGGTCCGTTGTTGTTCTTTCGGTGCGTTCAATGTTCCTTCGGCTGCCAGGAGTACGACGATCCAGAAAGCACACGAAATGACTCGAACTAAGGGGCTCTTTTCGCGCTGCTTTGTGTGATTTCGTGGATCGTTGTTGGGTTTTCCGCAGCCTGCCAGGACCCTGGCCTACCGCCCAATCCCCATTTCATCCAGCAGATGTTGCTTGTTGCGCCATTCTTCTTCGACCTTGACGAATAACTCCAGGTGGCAGCGATGGCCCAGAAGCTCCTCGATCTCCCTGCGTGCGCCGATTCCGATCTCTTTCAAACGTGATGCCCCTTTCCCGATAATGATCTTCTTTTGCGACGGCCTCTCGACGAAGATTGCGCAGTAGATTCGCGTGAAATCTTCGCGCACCTCTTCCCATTTTTCGGTAACCACCGCAGTGACGTAGGGAATCTCTTCCTCCGTGGTCTGCAGAATCTTCTCGCGAATGATCTCAGCGACCATTGAGCGCACCGATTGATCGGTGAGCTCGTCCTCGCCGAAGAGAGGCTCAGATTCCGGCAGGTGCTTAATCATTTGATCGAGCACCAACTCGGACGCGCTTCCTCGCAAAGCAGATATGGGCACAATCTCATGCCAGTCATATTCGTTGCGGTACGAATCGATCAATGGCAGCAGGTCCGCCTTGTTTTCAAGTTTGTCGATCTTATTGAGTAAAAGTAGCGCCGGTTTACCTGACTTTTGGACCAAATCCAAAACGAATCGATCGCCATTGCCAGTCCTCACCGAAGCATCGCGAATCAGACAGACCAGGTCTACGCCCATCAATGCGTCCTGCACCGTAGACATCATCCGGCGATTCATCTCAAATCCAGGTTTGTGAACACCGGGTGTATCCACCAGGACTATCTGTCCATCGGACCGGGTAATGACGCCCTGAATCCGGAAGCGAGTGGTCTGTGGCTTGTTTGAAACAGCCGCGAGCTTTTGGCCCACCAGCCGATTGAGCAGGGTTGACTTGCCGGCGTTGGGCCGGCCAATCAAGGCCACATATCCGCTGCGGTAACTTGCCTCTTGAGTTGCTTTTGACAAGGTTGCGTTTTGCCTCATCCGCGAATACTCAGTTTGAGCTATCAGGTAAATTATGAGCGACGGTTACGCCACTCCTCGCCGCGACGACCGGTTTCGTCGAGCATCTGCTGCAATTCATCGCGCTTGGCCAACAATTCTGCTTCATCGGCGTCAGCAGAAACATAGATGGGCGCAGCAATGTCCAACCGAGCTCGAGAAAAGGGCAAGGGCACCTGAAACTGATCCCAACTCTTCCTGGCCGTCCAGATGCGGGAAGCCGTGATGGTGAAAGGCAAGATAGGCTGGCCAGTTTTCTTCGCGAGCAGTACCGCTCCCATTTTGGCTACGTATTTCGGACCCTTGGGCCCGTCAATCGTGAAACCTGTAGGGCATCCGGCGCGCATCAGCCGGGCCATCTCGACTATGGCTCCGACTCCGCCGCGTGTACTCGAACCGCGCGCCGCTCCAAAACCAAATCTTTGTATGAACCGCGCGATATATTCGCCGTCAAAACTTTGCGATGTCATTATGACGATGCGCCTGCGCCGCCAGAAGTAAGTCGCTAGAAACACACGATTGTGCCAGACGGTGTAGATGGGTAGACCACCATCGTGCGAAGCAGCTTCCCAGTTTTCCCACCCTGCAATGTCGAACCGGACGGTGAGTCCAATCAATCTAATGAGAACAAAGAAACCCAGGTCCGCCGCGCGAATGAGAAAGCGCTTCTTTGGCGGATAAGCTGAAAGGTTGGCAAAGGCATACGCGCGCTCTACTGTCTCCTGTGTGGGACGCGCACCCTTGAATTGTCGCTCGGCGGAAGCTTGCATATGAAGTTCGCTTGGAACTGAAGCGAGTATAACGAAAAGCCGGACCAGGAGGCAGGGGCAGACGGCAGGAGGCAGGAGCAGCCGGCAGTTGGAGGTAGATAAACGGCAACCCTTGCGTGTGTTTGCGATTCTTACTCTCTGCCGCCTGCCGCCGGCCTACTCGTAAAACTCTGGTTCTCCTTCCGGCCGCGTCTTCCAGCGTTTGTGAATCCACAACCACTGGTCCGGATAAAGTCTGACCATCCGTTCCATTGCCGCAGCAAAGCGGGCGGTATTGAGTTCGACATCCTTGCGATGGTCGCCCGTGCGCACCAACTCGACCGGCGGGTCGCCGTGGAAGAAATAGCGTTTCTTTTTCTTATCCCAGACGGCACAAGTGGGAATTACTACCGCATCGGTTTTCAGCGCGAGAGTCGCAATGCCCGCAGTCGTGCAGGCCAGTTTGCCAAAGAAAGGCACGAACACCCCTTCATGCGGCTGTGTGTTGAGATCGGAGAGAATGCCCAGCGTGCCGCCCTCGCGCAGCACTCGCAGCGACTGACGTGCGGCACTCTTCTTGTCGATAGCGCGATTACCAAAGCGCGTTCTGATCTTCTCTATCATTTCTTCGACGCGCGGGTTGTCTATCGGTCGAGCCAGAAAGCTGATGGGATACTCGAGGGCAGACCATCCAAAGCTCAGCAACTCCCAGGAGCCGACATGGCCGGTTAAGAAGATTATGCCACGACCATTCTTTTCCGCTGCGCGCAAATGGGCCAGACCAACCTGGTCATACTCGATCAGCTTGCGCAGCGTTTCCGCGGTAGCGCGAGGGAGTTGGCTAAATTCACCGAGCAGTCGACCCAGATTCTCAAAGCTTCCCCGCAGAAGTTGCCGCCGCTCGGCCTCGCTCTTTTCCGGAAAGGCGAGCTGTAGGTTACGCTGCCCCGTGCGGCTGAGTCCCCCGGGCAGCACATAAGCAATCCTGCCCATCAGCAGGCCCAGGGCAACTGCGGCCGGACGCGGCAACGCCCCCAGCCCGGAGATGATTGTGCGGGCAAGGGCAAACTCAAGAGTTGTTTGTAGTCTTCCGCGCTTTGCCATTAGAGGAATTGAAAGGGCGTAGTTTAGCCCAAGAACAGTAATGAGTAATAAGCGATAAGCCAGAAACTGAGGCCGCAGCGATGCCTCCTGACTTATCACTTATTACTGCCTTTCTGATATATTTCGAACGCGGCACGACGCAATATCGTACAGTACCTTTGGAAGCGCCCGCCGTGCGTTCCCGTTCTCTCCCTCGGACACTACGATAGATTGGAGCTGGATGCAGAAACGTAGGATACTCATCGTCGATAATAACGATGAGCTGCGCGCCATACTCGAGCAGGTTCTGGGCGGTTTGGGCCACTCCGTGACTGGTACGGGCGAGCGCCAAGAGGCACTTGCCTGGGAAGACTTGGACCAGTTCGATCTAATCATTAGCGACCTGACCGAAGACGCGGATCCAAACGCCCAGGTAGTTGGCGAACTTCAACGCAAGCACCTGCTCGTTCCGGTCTCACCAAACGGACTACAACCGAATGTGATCAAGGCCTTTAAGATGGGCGCTGCCAACTACCTCCGGCTCCCCTACAACAATGAAGAGCTCCGCCAGATTGTGGAACAGACTCTTGCTCACAAACTTCGATATGTTGACGACCCCAGCGTCCTGCCTCACGTTCATGAAAAGATCGAATTTGAACTACCCAGCGATCTTTCGCTGATGAATGGTGTGTTGCAATATCTACTGGAGCGTGTGGCCAAACTCGGTTTGATCAAGCCGGAAAGATCAAATCTCTTGATCGCCCTCGACGAAGCCTTCGTAAATGCAGTCAAACACGGTAATAAAAACGACCCTACAAAGCTCGTCCGCATCACTGCAGAGCTGACTCCCAAGGAAGCCAGTTTCACGGTGGAAGACGAAGGAGAAGGTTTCAACGTCCAGGGCATTCCTGGCCCCTGTGATCCGGCTAACCTCTTTAAGTCCTCCGGTCGGGGAGTGTTGCTTATCTACAACATCATGGATGAAGTTGAGTACAATGCGCAGGGAAATCGTGTAAAGATGGTGAAAAGGCCGGAAGCGTCGGCTGAGACTCAACTCGTTGAATCGAGCGCGCCAAACGACAAGCACGCCGGAAACGGCTGACGTCCTTAATAACAACCACAGATCAGTGGCAGGGGCACGGCATGTGTCCCTGCCGTCTTTTTGGGCGGCGTGGTCCTGGTGGCTTCCGCCGGCGCTGATTTCTGTGGCGCTAACGCTCTACTTTACTGATCCCTTCATTGGAGACTGGGATGGTATTGACTACACAATACTCTCGCTTGCTGGTTATCCGTCATCCATGGCCCTGGGCCGCAATCTTTTTATCTTCGGCAATCACGCGCTCTACCAAGTGGTCCATGCGCTTTTTAGTGTGCCGCCGGAGAATGCTTACCTGATCTTCAAATACGCGGTGGTGGCCCAGGTGCCTCTGGCGATAGTGGCTTGCTGGATACTGGCCCGAGACGTCTCGGGTTCTCTATATTCAGCCTCCCTCGCAGCCCTCTTTGTAGTTTTCTCTCCAATTTTCATTCTTTATGGCGGCCAGGTGATGACGGACGTGCCTTCCGTCTTACTCCTTGTGGTCGCTTTGATCACTCACCTGCGCGGGATCCAACAGCGCCGAGCCTCGCTGCTGGTAATCGGTGCCGCCCTGGTAGGGCTGGGTGTTAATCTCCGCGAGACTATGGGGTTTTATGCGGTGTGGCTGGCGCTGGCACCCTTCGCTCTGGGTTGGAACCTTCGCCGGCGCGAGCTGGGCCTCGTCGCACTCTCGCTTGTCATATTTCTCTTACTGGCCATAGGTTGGTTTGGTTACTGGTTCCTCACCGATTCGCACTATCGGACCATTTGGTTCGGTTGGCGCGAGTCCATGAGCCAGGAATCCGCGCGCCACCCAGTCAGTATCGGCAACGTGGTGCCTTATGTGCTGTACTTTTTTATTAGCGCGCCTCTGGTGTTTCTTGCGCTTCCTTTCGCCCCAGTCCGCGAATGGCGTCAACGCAAACTCTCGCCACTATTGTTGCTCGGGTTGATGGGTTTGTTTGCCGACTTATTGCTCTTTCTGAACTACAGCACAACGATTAACTGGCGCTATTTCCTAACCGGTCTGCCGGCGTTGGCGCCGCTTACCGCCGACTACCTGATTCGCGTACTGGCACGACTTCTTGGGAGCGCGCGTTTGGCCTTCGCTTTGTGTTTTGCAGTGCTCGTAGGGTTGGGAATAGTATTCGGTCTCTTAATCCGACCGATTAGTCAGGAATTCATCGAGAGGCGGGCGATGAGCAAAGAGTATCGCCGGCAACTGGTGAAGCTGCCGCGCGACGCAGTCATGATTTCCGGTGCTCAAACGATCGCCGTCATATACTGGAAAGCGATCGGCGCCGGCGAATGGGAAACGATCGGTACGGGTGGCGGCTGGCCGGGTAACGACCTCGTTCCGATCATTGAGGAACACCTGAAACTAGGACGCCGGGTTTTTATTGACGCTGATCCGCGGTGGTGGTTGCCGTGTGGCTGGCAGCGCCAAGAAATTCCCATAATCGTCGATCTCGAAAAGCGTTTTCGCTTCAAGCGTGTAACGGAAACTATCTACGAGTTGAGGCTGGCGACAGATACCTCTGCCACCGATGCCCCGGATCTCAAGAAGTTGCTGCCGGAAAACAGACCCGAAGATACAGAAAAGTGCCCCCCCGGACGAGCATAAGAAGCTTCAACAGCCGGCGCCTTAAAGAACGATGCCCTACGAACTATTTCTCGCCTTACGTTATCTCCGATCGCGCCGCAAAAGGCGGCTGGCGCGCGTGACCTCAGTTCTAGCCATCCTGGGAATTGGTATCGGCGTTTCAGTCCTAATTGTGGCGCTGGCTTTAGCCAACGGTTTTCGGGATGAGATGCGCGAAAAGATCCTGCGCGGGACCGCTCACATAAATGTTATGCGCGCTGACGGCCGGCCGATTAGTGACTACCGAAGCCTCTCGGCACGGATCAGAACAATTCCTGGGGTTACCAGCGCATCCGCGACAAGCTACGACGGCGCCATGCTGCTTGGGTCAAGAGGGGCTGCTTACGCCGTGCTTCGCGGTCTGGATAATGACTCGGAGCAGGCATTCAATGAAGTGAAAAACTCTGTCATCGAAGGGTCCGTGGCAGCAATCGTTGAGGGCAGGAGCCAAGCCGAAGATCTGTACAGCGTTCTCATCGGTTCGGAACTGGCAACACGAACAGGTCTCCGCGTTGGAGAGATCGCGGAGATCATATCGGCTAACACAAATTCGGGGTTCGTAAATCCAGTCAAGCGAAATGTGCACGTGGCCGGGATCTTTCGCTCGGGACTTTTTGAATACGACTCGACTTGGATATATCTGCCGCTCGACGTCGCTTCCGAATATTCTGGAGCACCTCAATCTGCGTCCGTGATCAGCTTACAGCTGGAGAATATCTTCGATGCCAGGCAGGTCGCCGCCGACATCCGCGCCAGCTTGGGAAGCACCTACGCCACTGTCGACTGGGAGGAAGCCAACCGACCTCTGTTTAATGCTCTGGCGCTCGAACGTCGGATGGGGCTGTTCATTATTGCGCTGATAATTCTAATAGCCACTCTGAATATTACGACCACACTCATCCTGGTCGTGGTGGAGCGGCGTCGGGACATCGGAATACTCAGTGCGATCGGCGCGGACCGCAAAAGCATCAGTGCAATTTTCATGATTGAGGGCGCCATCATCGGAGCCCTCGGCGCGGTTCTGGGCGTATTCCTCGGCATCGTCGCGTGCCTGGTGGGCAACCGGTACCAACTCGTCAGTTTGCCGGCTGATGTTTATTCAATCACCAACGTGCCCTTCCATCCGCAAGCCGTCGATGTCCTTTTAGCGGCCGTGGTGGCCTTTCTTCTCAGCTGGACGGCAACTATCTATCCTGCTCGAGCGGCCGCGCGGGTCCGGAGTGTGGAAATGCTTCGCGATGCCGATTAGTCCAATGCCCAAAGTCCAAAGTCCAAAATCAGCGGTCGAAAATCGTTTGTTGAATGTTCCAGCCACAGACGAGCACAAAGATCAGGACGTTGGACCTTGGACGTTGGACGTTGGGTTATCGGTCACCGATCTCCGAAAGAGTTTTTCGTCCCCCGCGGGCGAAAGCCTCGAGGTGCTCCGGGGAGCTTCCTTTGCCGCAGACGCTGGCGAGGCGGTGGCTATCATTGGTGCGTCAGGGGCCGGCAAGTCGACGTTGCTGCATTTAGTCGGTGGCCTCGAAGAGCCTGATCACGGGCGAATTGTCCTGGGCTCTTTTGAAGTCGAGCGCGCTTCGCCCGCAACGCTCACCAAGTTTCGCCGGAACCACATCGGCCTTGTTTTTCAGTTTCATCACCTGCTTTCCGATCTGGACGCTGCCGAAAATGTGGCCTTGCCGCTGATGCTTGCCCGAATGGGCCGCCGCGAAGCTATGACTCAGGCAATTCAGTCCCTGGGAAGCCTTGGCCTCGGCAGCCGTCTCACCCACCCCGTAGGACACCTTTCTGGTGGTGAGCAGCAAAGAGTTGCTGTTTGTCGGGCGTTAATTACTCAGCCCTCGCTGATTCTAGCGGATGAGCCTACCGGCAATCTGGACGCGTCTTTTGCTGAAGAGATTGGCGAAATGCTGGTTGCCTACTCCCGTAGCAGGGGCGCGATTGTGCTGCTGGCCACACACAATGAACGGTTGGCGCAACTTTGCGACCGCATTCTGGTTCTAAGAGAGGGAAGACTCCACGAATCTGGGGAGGGTCTGAAATCCTTGTCTGGTTAGGACTTTTATCCTTGTGAAACGGACAATAATTTCTTGCACCTTCCTTGATGGGTTATAATGCGGCCACGTGCCGGGCGGTTAGTTAACTTCCGCCCGGCTCGGTAATCATAAAAAGAGTTTTCTCGGTACGACCAATGTTTGAACGCTACACCGAAAAAGCGCGACGCGTAATTTTCTTCGCGCGCTATGAGGCTTCTCAGTTTGGAGCGCCGGCAATCGAGCCGGAACATCTGCTATTGGGACTGATGCGCGAAGACAAGACTCTAACCGGTCGCTTCTTCCCGCGCGCGCAGATTTCGATTGAGTCTATTCGCAAGGAGATCGAAGGTCGTACCCTGTTGCGGGAAAAGATTTCGACTTCTGTGGAGTTGCCGCTGGCGCCAGAAACGAAACGAGTGCTCGCTTACGCTCATGAAGAGAGCGACCGGCTTCAGCATCGGCATATTGGCACTGAGCATCTTTTACTCGGACTCTTACGGGAAGAGCGCTCAATGGCCGCTGAAATTCTTTACGAACGTGGTCTCCGACTAAACGCAGTGCGCGACGAAATAGCGCGTCAATCAGGAGCGGAGACTCGTGGTTCACAGAAGAAAGACACGCCTCACCTGGTAGAGTTTTCCCGGGATCTCACTGAGGACGCGTCTAACGACAAACTTGATCCATTGATCGGGCGTGAAGCTGAAATAGAGCGTGTAGTGCAGATACTCTGCCGCCGCACTAAGAACAATCCCGTTCTGATCGGTGAACCCGGCGTGGGAAAAACGGCGATTGTCGAGGGCCTTGCTCAGCGCATCATCCATGGCGACGTTCCTTCTTTCCTCGAGAACAAACGAATCCTTTCACTCGATCTTTCGCTGATCGTGGCCGGCACGAAGTATCGCGGCCAGTTTGAAGAGCGTTTAAAACAGATCATGCGGGAATTGATCGAAAACCCTCAGTATATTGTCTTCATCGATGAGCTACACACGCTCGTGGGAGCTGGATCGGCGGAGGGCTCCCTGGACGCGGCGAATATCTTGAAACCGGCGTTGTCGCGCGGTGAGATTCAATGCATTGGCGCCACTACCCCGGCGGAGTTTCGCAAGTCGATCGAGAAAGACCGCTCGCTCGAAAGGCGGTTCCAGGCAGTAAAGGTCCCGCCACCTACCGAGGCAGAGGCTGTGGTGATTCTGGCTGGGGTGCGCGAACGCTACGAAAGCTTCCATCAGGTTCGTTACACCAATGACGCCCTCGAGGCCGCTGTTTACCAGTCACATCGCTACATTCCTGACCGGTTTCTCCCGGACAAAGCTATCGATGTGATTGACGAGGCAGGAGCTCGAGTAAAGCTTCGCGTTCGTCGGGAACAGGGCAATCTAGCTGACTGGAACCAGCTTACCGAGTGGTCGCGTTCCTACGATGAAACTCCAGGAGTGCGCGATCCAAATGAAGACGCGCTGGTCGCCGCGGAGGTCACTCGCGATGATGTCGAGGAGGTGATCGCGCGCTGGACTGGTATTCCCATAACTTCGCTGAAGGAAGAAGAAACGCGCAAACTGCTTCGGATTGAAAGCGAGCTTCATACGCGCGTAGTTTCCCAACGCCCGGCAATCTCGGCACTGGCTCGAGCGATACGTCGATCCCGCGCTGGCTTGAAAAATCCTTTGCGACCCGTGGGTTCGTTTCTTTTCCTGGGGCCCACTGGTGTGGGCAAGACCGAGGTCGCGCGCTCTCTCGCAGAATTCCTGTTCGGCAGCGAGCGTTCAATGATCCGCTTTGACATGTCGGAGTTCATGGAGAAGCACTCAGTCTCCAAATTAATTGGTTCTCCGCCGGGATATGTGGGACATGAGGAAGGTGGTCAACTCACTGAACGCATCAAGCGCGCGCCTTATTCCGTCCTGCTGTTTGATGAAATCGAGAAGGCACATCCCGACGTCTTCAACATTTTGCTGCAAGTTTTCGAGGATGGATTGCTCACCGATGCCCTCGGTAATGCCATCGACTTCAAGAACGCAATTATCATTATGACCTCAAACATCGGCGCCCGCTTCATTCAGAAGAAGGGCACCATGGGTTTCCAGGGCTCTTCCGAAGCATCGCGGGAGAAGCTGGAAGAGATGGTTATGTCGCAGGTGCGCCAGACTTTCAATCCTGAGTTTATTAATCGGCTCGACGAAATCATCATCTTTGATCAGTTATTGGACGATGAGCTCCTCGAGGTGGTTCAGCTTCAGGTTGAACAGATGAACAAGACGATGGCCCGGCACGGCCTTGAAGTGAGGCTCACACCCGAAGCGAAGCGCTGGATCGTGGATAAAACCTGCGCCGATCGCTCCTACGGCGCCCGCCCGCTTCGCCGAGCGTTACAAAAGCATGTGGAAGACCCCCTCTCGGAGGCTATGATTCAGGGCGAACTCGGCCAAGCCTCGCTCATAGAAATTTACGTCGACGGGGAGGAACTAACTCACCGGCCCGTGGATGTTGAGGAGCCGGACGACGTCCTGCTGATTCATTAGCCTGGGCTGAACAGCAAAAAGTCCAAAGTCCAATGTCCAAAGTCAATTAGCGCTTAATGACTTTGGACATTGGACTTTTTTGCCGTTATAATGCGCGACTTTGCTGGACTAGTGTGGCAACGAGTCAGTAACACTTGGGAATCCAAGCGGTCAGTCACATTTTTTTCGGCTTGTGCCTGTGTTCTGTTTTTGCCTTTAGTTTCTCGAAAACATTAATTTTTCACGCATAAAGCTCCCCGAAGTATCTGAGATCCGGTAAGAACCACTGAGGGAATCGGCGCCAATGCACTCATATCGCGTGTTCATGCTCACCCTTCTGAGCGCAATTTTCTTTCTAACCTCCTTGATCGCCGCGCCGGAGCGCGCGAATGCTCAACAGACCCAGCCGAACCAACGCCTCGTTGAATCAGTAGATATCACCGGTAACCGTCGCCTCCGAAAGGATGATGTGCTCTATTACGTGCAAACGCGGGCGGGCGATCCTTTCAATGAAGAGCAGATTCAGCGCGACTTGCAGGCTATTCTGGCACTGGGTTTTTTCGATAAGACCGCCACCCGCGTCCTGACCGAGGAAGGCGCCCGCGGCGGAATAAACGTGATATTCGAGGTCAAAGAACTACCTATTATTCGGGATCTTCAGTTTGAAGGCTTGAAAAGCGTGGCGGAGTCTGACGTGCTCAAAGCTTTTCGTGAAAGACGGGTAGGGGTTTCCAAGGAAAGCATTTACGACCCAGTCAAAGTCCGCAACGCGATCCGTGTGCTAAAAGAACTGCTTGCAGCAAGGGGGCATCCAAACGCCACCGTTGAGGAACAAGGCGAGGAAGTTTCGGCCACTTCCCGCGCTATCACATTCGTGATCAGTGAGGGAGATCGCGTTCGAGTTGTGGATGTGCAATTCGAGGGCAACACCGTCTTCAGTGATGGCAAGCTTCGCGGCGCCATGAAATACGTTAAGGAAGCGGGGCTGATCAGTCGCTTCAAGGGCCAGGACATTCTCGATCGCGAGAAGCTCGAGGTTGACCTAAAGCTAGTAGACAATTACATGCGCTCAAAGGGTTATCTTCAGGCGCGACATGGCGAACCTCGAGTGGAAGGTGTAGGGCCCCGCCGGACAGGTTTCTTCATCCCTCTGCCATTTCTCTCTTCTGTGGACGAAGGACTTCGCGTCACCATCCCCATTGCCGAGGGTAAGCTCTATCGCATTGGGGAGATGCAGATCGAGGGAAACTCGATTTACTCTGAGGATCAGATCCGCCTGGTGATTGGGCTTAACAAGGGTGATATTGCCAACGGTGAGAAGATCGGCAAAGCCTTGTATGAGAATCTTAAGAAACTTTACGGCTCACAGGGCTTCATTGAATACGCAGCCGAGCCAAACCCAACCTTTAAAGACAGCCCGCAGAACCCCAACGAGGGTACTGTGGACTTCGTGGTTACCATTGACGAAGGCAAACAATTCACCCTGCGCCGCCTGGAGTTTGTGGGCAACACCTTCACGCGCGATAACGTGCTGCGGCGCGAAGTCCTGATTAATGAAGGTGATATCTACAACCTATCTTACTGGGAGTATTCAGTTGTCAAGCTGAATCAGAGTGGTTACTTCGAGCCGATTGATAAAGACAAAGACGCGGAATTCCGCACGAACGAAGAGGAGGCCACGGTTGATATCAACCTGAAGGTTGTGGAACGTGGCCGCCAGCAGATCTCTTTCAACGGGGGAATTTCCGGCATCGGAGGTTCGTTCTTTGGGCTAGAGTATTCGACTAACAACCTCCTGGGTCGCGGTGAAATACTCTCGATTAACCTCGCTGCAGGAAATAGGCAGCGGTCTATCCAATTTTCGTTTACCGAGCCTTACATCAAAAACCGGCCCATTACCGCCGGATTCTCGATCTTCGCCTTCAGTCAGAAATTCTTCGGTGAAGGAACATTTCTTTCTCAAAATCTGGATGCTCAACGAGGTCTTTCGGGTTCAACAATCGACTTCCTAAACGCCAACGAGGAGAACCTGTTCACACGCGATTCATACGGGG
This sequence comes from Pyrinomonadaceae bacterium, assembly GCA_051002255.1. Lineage (GTDB taxonomy): Bacteria > Acidobacteriota > Blastocatellia > Pyrinomonadales > Pyrinomonadaceae > PSRF01. The sequence continues at coordinate 3,745 of JBPCMM010000023.1, read as the reverse complement.
GCTCCATCTTCATGAGTGCACCGCTCTCAGAGTTTTACCGTAAGCGACCCTTTACCCAATTCTCGCGAGTTGGGGCGTCGTATCAGTTTTCAACTACCAGCGTGACTGACCCGCAGGTTAACCAAGCCGCTGATCCTAATCGTTTTATCCCGGTGATTTACGCCCAGCCCAGCATCATAACGAGCCGGGGTACGGTTAGTTTCAGTTACGATACTCGCAACGCCAGCGTCGATCCCACCACCGGCCGTGAACTTTCGCTGTCTGTCGCGCTGGCTGGTTTGGGTGGCGATGTCCGCACTTACCAACCGACGCTCTCGTTCACCCAATACTTTCCCGTGCGGCGGAAGAAGTCGGAACGGCCTGAGGTGTTTGGGTTCCGAATTCTTGCTGGAACCGTAGGCAGCTTTGCGATATCACCCAAGGTGAGAAACTCCCAATCACTGGCCTTCGTCGATGGCGTGCCGATCTTCGAACGCTTCTTCCTGGGTGACGAATTTACAATACGCGGCTATAACGTTCGCTCGATCAGTCCGATTGCACCGCTCGATACGTTCATTACTTCGCGCAATGTTGTGGTCTCCTCCACAGGAATAGGCGCTCCTGCTACCATTGAGGGAGTGCCGGCGGGAGTAGCCGACCTGGGGGTCTTTACCGGAGTCACGGGCAACAATGTCGCCGGGTTGCCGCGCTCCTTTACTTCTGTTGGCGCTGATACTCAACTGCTGGGGAACTTTGAGTATCGAATTCCTTTAATAGGAAATGTCATCGGCCTCGCCGCCTTTGCCGACGTGGGAAGCGCTTTCAACATCCGCTCGAAGGGGGATCAGTTTTTCTCAAGCAACTTCCTGGACGACGATCCATTTCTGCGGACGGTGGGTTTCATCCCCTGCCCTCGCCTGGGCTCCACCTTCGCACCGGTGAGCTTGTCGACGCTGGCGGCGTGCAACTTGAATTCACAACTCGCTCTTACCGGCAATTTGGGGCTGGTCATGCGCGACCGCCGACTCGTAACAACCCAGGAGCTGGATGCTGCGCAGAGCCTTGGATCATTTGACCCAAATACCGGGTTACCATTCGGGTTTCGGCAGGTGTTCCTGCGCGGACAGGCCCAGACGAACACTGCGGTGCGCTTGTCGCAGGGCCTTTTTGACAAGTTAGGCGACTTCCGAACCAGCCTCGGAATGGAGGTGCGCGTGCAGGTGCCCGTGCTCAACGTACCGTTCCGCTTAATCTTTGCGTATAATCCAAACGCTAGGTCAAACCAGGTAATTGATGGATTTCCATTCTTCTTTAATGAGAAAAAGCGAGTCATTCGTTTCAGCGTCGGGCGCACCTTTTGATCATTTAAGACCAACCATGGCGGTGGGATGAACAACTAAGTAGTTCGCCAATCGCCTTTGAATTTAAGGAGCATTACAAGAAAGTTATGAAGATAGAACGCTTAATTGCCGCCGTCGCTTTTGTCGCAGCCCTGGCTGTTTCTCCCGCTTTAGCTCAGACGCGACCAGCTGCAGCAACGCCACAGACCGGCGCCGCTCTGCCAGAGAGCAAGATCGCTCTTATCTATTCGGATGCGTTTCTGGATCCTAAGACCGGCATCGCCCGATTCAACACTGCGCTCAGCACTTTGAACCGCGAGTTCCAGCCACGCCAGACTGAGTTGCAGCAACTTCAGCAGAAGATCCAGCAGCTCAACGACGAGGTTGAGAAGACCAAAGGTGTTGCTGAACCGCGGGCCCTGCAAACGAAAGTGGATCAGCTCGAGCAATGGAACAAAGATCTTAAACGCAAGGGTGAGGATGCTCAGTCTGCTTACACTAAGCGCCGTGGCGAGATTTTTGCTCCCCTGGAGGACGATATTAAAAAGAACCTGGAAGCTTTTGCCAAGCAACGCGGAATTAACGTAATCATCGATGGCAGCCAGGTCCCGGTCGTCTATGCCGCAGACAGCATCGACGTAACGCGGGCTTTCATCAACGACTTCAACAGCAAGAATCCGGCGACCGCGTCGATTACGCCTCCTAAATAGATCGCGGCATCTGATTTTGAGGCGCGGAGATGCGGCCAAAGTTCCGCGTCCCGCGTCTTTTACTATTAGTCACCCATGGAAACCATTCTTGATTCGCAAGCAATCCAGAAGCTCCTGCCACATCGTTATCCCTTCCTCCTGGTAGACCGAATTATCGAACTAATTCCGCGCGAACGAATCGTGGGGGTAAAGCAGGTCAGCATCAACGAGCCGTTCTTTCAGGGCCACTTTCCCGGTGCGCCGGTAATGCCAGGAGTGTTAGTGGTGGAGGCGCTGGCTCAGGTAGGGGCCGTGCTGGCTCTGCGAGAAATTGAAGATCGCGATCAGAAGTTGGTTTTGTTTACCGGCATTAAAGAAGCTCGGTTTCGGCGTCCCGTGGTGCCTGGCGACACCTTGATTCTGGAGGTGACTGCCATGCGTATTGGTTCGCGCGTACAGCGGATGCGCGGCGAGGCCAAAGTCGATGGCCAGCTTGCAGCCGACGCCGATATCATGAGCGTGATCTCGGACCGAGGCTTCGCTGTCTGAAACAAAGGGGAAAAGGGTAAACGGGTAACAGAGCAAAAGGGGAATGGGGAAACGGGGAGGAGCAGATGAGGGTCTACATGGGCTTCAATTCGGGTTTCAATGTTTCCCTTTTTACCCTGTTACCCGTTTCTTTAACTCATGTCCACTGCCACCCATCCCGCTAATATTCACACTTCTGCTGTTGTCAGCAGCCGGGCGCGTATTGGTCGCGACTGCCACATCGGGCCATATTCGATAGTTGGCGACGAAGTGGAATTGGGCGACGGGGTTCGTCTGGAGTCGCACTGTGTCGTGGACGGCAGGACGGCCATTGGTGCCGGGACCCATGTTTTCCCTTTTGTTTCGATCGGTCTCGCCCCGCAGGATTTGAAGTACAAAGGGGAACCGGCCGAAACACGCATTGGAAAGCGCAACCATATCCGCGAGTTCGTTACGATCCATCGGGGTAGCGCCGGCGGCGGAATGCTCACGCAAACCGGCGCTGATTGTTTGATCATGGCGCAGGCGCATATCGCTCACGACTGCAAACTCGGCGATGGAGTGATCATGGCAAATGCCGCCACGCTTGCCGGGCACGTAACAATTGAGGATCGTGCAAATGTGGGCGCCTACTCAGGCATTCACCAGTTTTGTCGGGTAGGGCGCGAAGCTTATATAGGGGGCTACTCAGTCGTCGTCAAAGACGCTTTGCCTTTTGCCTTGACTGTCGGTAATCATGCCCGCTGCTTTGGTTTAAACACTACCGGCATGAAGCGCCGTGGTTATTCCCGAGAAGTCATCAAGTCGCTACATCACGCCTTTCGCTTGTTGCTTTCCTCCAAACTAAACACATCTCAGGCCCTTGAGCAGATCAGCGGATTGATTCCCGATTGCCAGGAAGTCGCGGAACTCGTCCGGTTTATTGAGACCTCCCAACGAGGCGTAATTAAGTAATGATGAAGGGGGAAGGATGAAGGATGAAAAAGCCTAGGGTCTCGCGATGTTGCGCATTTAGCGTTACGGTCCCCAGTTCCTCGGTGAAACCCTACCGCGTCCGAGTCGCGCGTTTCATCCTTCAGCCTTCCGCCTTCATACTTTCCTAATGCGCTACGGACTAATCGCGGGTAACGGCAAGTTTCCACTTCTGGTGCTCGAAGGCGCGCGGCGTGCGGGCGCTGCTCTTTCCGTCGTCGCCATTCATGAGGAGAC
>JBPCMM010000022.1:0-7897 GCA_051002255.1 Pyrinomonadaceae bacterium | reverse complement strand
CCCTGTCGTTGGATCGGTGTTGGTTCGGTGTATCCGAGAGACTCGCAGCTCCGCACTTGTGCAGGCGCAAGTCCCAGTTGAGAAAAATTCATAGACTCCTCTGTCTGAACGCTTCAGTCTAATTCTGAAACGCAGTTTTGTTTGTAAGCTCTGTGACTCTCCGTGACTCCGTGGCGCTTATCATGCGCCACGGAGACTCGAAGAAAATGGGAAATTCGACTACCAGCGGGGCTCGCGATTTCCACCACCACCGCCACCGCCGCCGTAGCCACCGCCGCCGCCACGATTACCACCGTAGCCGCCGCCGCCGCCGCGTCCACCGCCGAACCCGCCACGACCGCCGCCGCCCCCGCCACGATTCTCGCGCGGTTTGGCTTCATTGACGGTAAGGCTGCGTCCGTTAACTTCCTTGCCGTTAAACTCGGCAATGGCGGCAGCGCCTTCTTCCTTGCTGGACATTTCGACGAAGCCAAAGCCGCGTGAGCGCCCCGTGTCGCGGTCTTCCACGACGCTCGCTGATTCGACCGTGCCGGCAGTTGCAAAGAGTTCCTGCAAATCCTGGCTGGAGGTCGAGAACGCGAGATTTCCTACGTAAAGTTTCATAGTCATGTAGATGTACCTTTCCCCTCGGGGGGAATAAAGAGAAGCTGCGAATCGGATTGGCTTCGGTCGAACGGTAGGAGCGAAGGGCCGGTTTTCGGATGCTCTATGGAGCGGCTTCTGAAGTTGAAATCAGCCTGCTCTCGAACCATCCAAACGCCAGCGCCAATAGACTTACGCGCGGGGCGCATCACCGTCGATGCGCGAGAGAAGGATTAACCGTGCGTCACTATGCACTATTAAGGGGCAACAAGCAAGGCGAGACGCAGATACGGGGAAGCGAGTTCTAAGTCAATTGTAGGAAAAATGGAGAAGTATACTGGCCAAGAACCAAACTTTCGACAAACATCCTACGTAGCATCTTTAGGGAAGAAATCGATGATTTTGGCCGTAATACAGTGGGTTCGGTCTGATCGCCTCACGCTGCTCGTTGGCGTGGCTCTCTTACTTGCGGTGAACACCGAGGCCCAGACCAGGAAACCTAGCGTAACCAAGGCGGCCAATGAGCTGGCACAGCTCCGCGAAGAATTCATTAAGGCCACCAGAGATTACAAAACGAGCCTTGCGAAGCTGATGGCTATCTACGAACGTAATGTGACCAGGGCAGAGGAGAAGCTAGCTCAATCTCAAAGACTTTACGCCGAAGGACTTATCTCAAAAAACCAGCTCGCCGACAATGAAACTGCGGTCGCCGCCGCAAAGGACAGGGTCAACGAGGCTCAAAGACAGATGGCCAGTGCCGACACACAGATTGCCGATACGTTGGTCGAGGCCCAGGCCGAGACCCAGATGGCGAAAACCCCTTTGCGCAAAGGCAGCTTGCTCAGGACTACGTCGTACATCCGATACAGTGGTGCCGGCACGTGGGCGTTGTCAGACGCTTGGAAAGTGCAACGCTTCTTCCTCGATTCGTTTAAGAAGCAACTGCCGGTTGGCGTATTTGGTCAGGGGGCAATTCACGATCGCTGGCGTCTGGATCATCGAAACGCGATGGATGTGTCTCTTCATCCAGACGGGCCTGAAGGTCAACTCTTAATGAACTACCTGCGCGCTAATGGAATTTCCTTCCTCGCATTCAGCGCGGCCATCCCAGGGACGGCCACCGGACCCCATATCCACATCGGCCCCCCGTCCCACCGATTCTAAATAGTGGTAGGAAAACGAGTCACAGTTTCCCGGCAGCTGCGTAAGCCGACCGAGACGCACGATCCACGAAACAACACGAAGGAACACAATTTTGTGGGGTTATTTTCGTGTAGTTTCGTGGATCGTGTTTGACGCTGCGCTTTCTCTCTATTCCCTTAACGCCGTTCCCCCCTCCGCGGCAAGTGTCTACCTTGAGCCTGGTATCCTTAAGCTCCGATCAATCCACCACGCCGTTCTCGTTCAGAGCGTAGGCAACCAAGCGATTGTTCCTGGCTGTATAGAGCAAGTTTGCAGCTTCGTCACTAATAAACCGCTCGTCAAGGTCACTGAAGCGAACGGCACGCTCAGCGACGCCCGTGTTGACGTTAACGCCCAGCAGACCATTGCCTTTCGGCAGCTCAGTGTAAAAGTACATCCATTCGCCTCGCAGCGTGGCGAGCCTTCGCCGGCGCCAGAGAAATCGCGAGAGGCGTTCGAGCTGGTGTGCGGGATCGAGTCGTTCGAAAAGACGTTCATCGACATCAATAGAAGGCCGTGCCAGCCGCGGTGTGCGGACGGTGGAAGCTTGACGCGCGCGCGAAAGCAGACCGAAGGAAGAGAATCGCTCGGTCACATATTCACGAGAATAGTTTGATGCCATGCTGGTCAAACTGGGCAGTGTGGCGTGTGCTGCCAGGCCAGACCAACGTAGTGAGGAGATGGTGTTTAGCAGTCGAACACCACGAAAAGCGGTCGTTGCTGTTGCGCCATAGCGGAAATAGAGTGAAGCAGCACGCGCGGCGACCGCGGCCACAGTCCGCAGCAGGCCGCGGCCCGGTGGGTTGTGACGTGAACGCCAGATACTTCGCCCCGCCGCAAAATCGAAAGCCGCGATCTCATTTCGTCCGCCCACAACGGCTTCCCCGCGATCATTGAGTAATAGGAATGCAGCCTTCTCCACTTTGTGAGCGGCCTTAGAGCGACGCTTTCCCGTCGAGGCATCAATCACAATCAAGTCATCGCGATCGGCAACCAGAATGGTCGCAGCATCCGGGAGCGTGATATTGGTGATGCCTTTGTCAGCTCCTTGGTAGCGCCAGAGAACCTTACCGCTATCGACATCTATTGCACTGACACCATAAGGGCCGCGTTCAACCGTTTCTCCATCTCGAAGCCGGGTAAACTGTCCGCCTGTTCGCACGTAAAGAACCTGGGGGGTGAGGATCATCTCGGGAGTCAACCCCAAGTCTTTCGTTTCCCACATCCCTTCGCCTGTTCGGCGGGAAATGGCCCTGACGCGGCCACGCCCCGAAAGGTAGATGGCGCGCTCGTCGGCGACTGGATCTGCTTCCGTCAGCGCGAGCCCTGCTTCGTTAATGCGAAACTTCTCCCGCTTGCGATCTTGTCCAGTCTGCGCGTCCAGAGATGTGAGCCCTTCGTAAAACAGATAGAGTCGACCATCCAGAAAAACTGGCGGCCGATAATTGTCGAGCGTGAAGGGCACGTTATCGCTATCACTCCAGAGGGTGGGCATCATCTCAATTTCACTCTCGAGTTCGCGCTTCCAAAGCTCACGGCCGACGCCAAGATCGAAAAGATGGATGAGGGGCTTGCGCCTCAACGTGTCGCCGACCTTGCCACGTGCGTCGCGCACAAAGATGGCGGCGAGCAGATTGTGGTTTTGATCCAGCGCCATCTGCATGACCGAACCGCGCACTTGGCCGCTTCGCCAGAGTGTCTCGCCCGTGATCAGGTCCGCCGCCTCCAGCCGCGTTTTGTTACCTTCTTCAATACTGAGCAAAAGAATATCGGTGCCCGGAACTGCCGCCACGTCGGTCTCGTCCAGTCGCCCATTCTTGCGTCGCCACAGAATGTCGCCCGATTCGCCATCGATGGCATAGAGCGATTTCTCAGTTCCTGTCACGAGCACTCCCAATTCAGTCGCCTGGTAAAAGCGAACACGCCCATCGAGTTTTGCTGACCAGCGCTCGGGCGTAGACGTTGCTTGTACGGCACCAATCAGCAACAGCAGCGCTGTACCAGCGAGCCGGACTAATAGCTTCTGCAAATAGTTACGCGCAGGTAAGAAAGACATTTGGTACCTTTTTCTGGGAGAGGGTGGTAAGGGAGATGGTACTGGTTTGGCCCACGTCGACGATGTCACTCCACTACGGAACCGCGAGCGGTAGCGACCGGGACCTACACCCAACGCTGCTCCTGTTCTTACGACGCCAAATTCTTACGATGCCAAAATCTAGTCCAAAATGCGGGTTGAATCCAACATCCGGTCGCTACCGATCGCGGCTCCGTAGTCGTGTGGAACTACAAAACGTCATCAACGGATCACTCCTCCACTCTTACCAATTGTTTGCCCAGGTTCTCGCCATTAAATAAACCCAGAAAAGCGCGCGGAGTATTCTCGAACCCATCGACGATGTTTTCGGCGTACTTCATCTTACCTTCACCTAACCACTGCCCCAATTGTTTCACGCCCTCGGCGAAGCGGGGAGCGTAGTCCGTAATAATGAATCCCTGCATAAGAGCACGCTTGACTAAGAGGTATGGCTGAGGGCGTGGGCCAACGTCCGGTTGTTCGAGGTTATAAAGTGAGATTTGCCCGCAAACGATTATTCGCGCAGCCTTGTTAATGAACGGCATCACCGCATCCGTAACATCGCCACCGACATTGTCGAAATAGATATCCACGCCGTTGGGGCATGCATCTTTCAAGGCCTGCCTCATGTCAGCGGTCGTCTTGTAGTTGATTGTGCTATCCACCCACAGCTCGTGCTCCAGATATTCGTTCTTCTCATCGCTGCCTGCAATACCAACCACCCGACATCCTTTGATTTTGGCAATCTGGCATACCGTCATACCCACCGCGCCCGCGGCGCCGGAGACGACGAGGGTTTCTCCTTCTCGGGGTTTACCGATGTCCACAAGTCCAAAGTAGGCCGTTAATCCCGGCATACCCAGGACTCCGAGGGCGGTTGTTACAGGCGCAAGGTTAGGATCAACCTTTCTTAGTTCTCCCGCTCCGGCTACAGAATAAAGCTGCCACGGGAGTTGCCCGGTGACCATATCGTCACGTTTAAAAGCGGGGGACCGCGACTCGATTACTGCTCCAACCACGCCACCATTCATAACTTCGTTCACAACAAACGGGTCTACGTAGGACTTGCGATCGCTCATGCGACCCCGCATGTATGGATCGACTGACAGGTAGCGAGTTCGAACCAGGACCTCTCCATCTTTCGGCTGCGGCACCTCCGTGTCAATAGTTGCGAAATTGTCCATCGCGGGTCTGCCAGTCGGCCGGCTAACCAATATAATTTGTTTGTTTTTCATGACCGGCATCATACCCCACTCATTAGGTGGTAGTCAGGGGAACCCCCGAAGGATGCGGATCTGACAATCCCGAACTTTAGGCTGCAACGAGTTTTCGTATGTTAATATGTATCCCTCTACAGCGCCGCCCAGAGTGTTGCCGAGTAAGTAGCTAAGCGTTACGAAGCTGCCGCAATTTCGTTTTTCAACTCAATTAGTCCTTCAAGAGGTCAAGATGCCGGAACTGCGTGGAACACAGGCAACCGATGAGGTCAAACAAGAGTGGACGTTCGCTTATAAGCTTTATTTGAAAGCGCCCGGGGATCCGCGGGACAAGAAGAACGATCGCTCTGAACGCATCAGCTATGTGGCGAAGGAAATGAACCTAACCCACAAGCAGGCTAAGCGCCGCGTCAGAAACTACGAGTCGTGGCAGCGCAACATTAAGAAGCGCCTGGTGGAACCCTAAGATCGAGATCGGCTTTACTTTCAAATCCATACACTCTGGCCGATTCCTGGCGAGCTAAGACCTTCTGTCCAAACTTTTCTAAAACCCAATCATTCTAACGATCAGCCCGCCCGGGACCTGGCCGTCTACGCCAAAAGGTGAGATGGACTAAAGCGTTGTCGACATCTTGAACGCGTTCAAGAAATCTCTTGACAACGGTTGATCCAAGGCGTAGGCTGACCGTAGTTGAACGTGTTCAAATTTTGGGAGGGAGGTTCACAATGACCATAGGAATAACCACCTACCTGATTCACCTGGCCATAAGCATCGCACTCACAATCTGGGTTGCTCGCACGCTTCATAAGAGCGGTCGCGTTTTCCTCGTGGATGTGTTCCACGGTAACGAATCACTGGCGGATTCCGTCAATCACTTGCTGGTGGTCGGTTTCTACCTGATTAACTTTGGCTACGTTAGCCTGGCCCTGAAGCTCGGTTACGATGTGGCAACGCCGCAGGAAGGCATCGAGGCACTGTCCGTCAAGGTGGGCATGGTGCTGCTTGTGCTGGGGGCAATGCACTTCTTCAACCTGTTCATCTTTAGCCGCATGCGCCGGCGGGCCAGTTTGGTGAACGGGCCGCCCCCAGTCGCACCCGATGGCTATACGCGCGTACAGGAGGCTTGAAGTTATGACCGCGTTAACTGTTCTTTACGACCCGACCTGCGGACTCTGCCGGCGCGCGCACGAGTGGCTGGCAGAGCAGCGAAAATTGATTGAACTGATTTTCGTGCCTTGCAAGTCAGAGGAAGCGCGACTCCGTTTTCCTCATCTGGACCACGATCTGACAGCCAGAGACTTAACAGTCATCGGTGATCAAGGAGAAGTTTACATGGGCCCGAAAGCTTGGCTTATGGTCATATGGGCGCTTAGCCAGTACCACGAATGGTCTTACCGGCTCTCCTCGCCGGAGTTGTTGCCGACTACACGACGCGTAGTCTCGATGATCTCTCGGCATCGATATCAAATTGGTCGGGCCACCGGTCGGACGAGGTGAAGCTATGAGTGCTATCGGTAGGTCGGTGTCAACAAGCAAAGGCGGCCAGACGAAGGCACTGATCCTGGAGACCGCTTTAAAGATGTTTCGCGATCGCGGTTACGAGGCGACTACGATGCGTGCGATCGCCAAAAAGGCTGGAGTCTCGCTGGGCAATGCGTATTATTATTTCCCGTCGAAGGAACTTCTCATTCAGGCTTTCTACCATCGGACCCACGAAGAGCATTTGGCCGTATCGGTTCCTGCCCTGGAGAAGGAGCTCAGTTTGAAAGCGCGTCTGCTTGAAGTGATGCGTCTCAAGATCACCACCCTTGAGCCGTATCACGAATTTGCGGGCGCGCTTTTCAAGACGGCCGCCAATCCAGAAAGCGCGCTGAATCCTTTCGCCGCCTCTTCCGATGCAGTCCGCCAGGCTAGTATTCAGCTCTTCGAAGACGTAGTCGTGAAATCAAAAGCGCGGATACCCGAAGATCTGCGGTGCGAACTACCTTACCTGCTTTGGCTGTATCACATGGGCATTATTCTTTTTTGGATCCACGATTCCTCACGAAACCGTGCGCGCACGTATCGGTTGATAGACCACTCCGTTGACCTCGTAGACCGACTTATTTCCCTGGCCAGCAATCCCCTGATGCGTCCTGTGCGCAAGAAAGCTTTGCACCTAATGGACGAATTGCGCGAGGCGTTTCCGGACGAATTAGAGAACGCAGAGCCAGCGGTGGAAGGAAGGTAAAAAATGAGAATCGCAGTTACAGGCGGAACAGGATTTATTGGAAGGCATTTGGCACGGCACCTCATATTAGAAGGCCACGAAGTTGTGTTGTTGGCCTGAGGGAGCAATGCCGCGTCCGAAGTCGACAGGGCCGAAAGCATGACATTCGTGACCAGCGATCTTTCAGGTCAGGAGGTGCTTCTGCACGCCTTCTCCGGTTGTGATGCGGTGGCTCATTGCGCCGGCATAAATCGCGAGATTGGAAATCAGACCTACCGCAAGGTCCACGTTAAGGCCACTCAGAATGTAGTGAGCGCAGCGAAGCAAGCCGGAGTAAAGAAAATTGCACTGATGAGCTTTCTGAGGGCGCGTCCGAATTGCGGTTCGCCATATCACGAATCAAAATGGGCCGCCGAGGAGATTGTGCGTAATTCGGGACTTGACTACACGATCGTCAAGGCGGGTATGGTGTACGGTAGGGGTGATCATATGCTGGATCACCTCAGCCACGCCCTGCATACCTTTCCGCTGTTTGCGATGGTAGGACTGAAGGAGAAAGGGATCCGGCCGCTGGCGGTTGAAGACCTGGTCGAAATCCTCCAGGCGGCCCTGGTGAAAGGTAGATTGAGCCG
>JBPCMM010000021.1:0-6836 GCA_051002255.1 Pyrinomonadaceae bacterium | reverse complement strand
TCACTTCGCCCGTTCAATGTATCGGCCTTCGGTGGGATCCACGCGGATGCGGTCCCCTTCATTAACAAAGGGTGGGACCGTGATGGTAACCCCGTTCTCGAGTGTGGCCGGTTTGTTGACGTTGGAGACAGTCGCCCCCTTCATGGTGGGCTCTGTGCGGGTTACCGTGAGTTCAAGGGACGGCGGAAGATCAATGCCGACGGGTGCCCCTTCATAAAACTCAGTTTGCAACCTGAGTCCGGGATTCAGCCACTGAGCCGCATCGCCCAGGTCCTCTTCGCTGAGCGCAACTTGTTCGTAGTTTTCGGTATTCATGAAGTGGTGATGGGAGCCATCGGAATAAAGGTACTCCATCTCGTGCTGCTCCAAACTTGCCCGCTCCACCGTGTCGGCAGAACGGAACCGATGCTCAAAAGATGACCCTGTCTTGATGTTCCGAAGTTTGGTTTGCACCATGGCGCGCAAATTACCAGGTGTATGGTGGCGAAACTCCACAACTTTGCACGGCTGACCCTCGAAGACGATCACCATGCCGCGACGAATCTGAGTTGCTGGAATAGCCATAAACTAATTTCAATCTCCATTAAATGGTATTCAAGTTCTTACAAGCGATAGGTGAGCGCAGTTGCTCCTTAACGAAACCCGTAGTCTAGCGAGGCCCTGAGATCTTTGTCCAGCGCCCAGCACGCGACTATGATGGTGCGATGAAATTCGAATCGGATTTTAGTCGCGGATACACGCGGATGATCGCGGATATGAGCAACAACAAGCAAACGACTAAGTAAGGGTTTTTTCTGATCCGCGTTCGCCTGCGTGTATCCGCGGCCAAATGATTTCTCCAAGCACCGCGACGACGAAAAGACGGCTTCACCGAAGCCTTATCAGTTCGGATCAGCCGCCTTTGAGGAGCCCACCTACCTCACCTTTGCTTAACGTCTCGCCGTCTGTGAGGTTCCAAAAAGAGCTAAGCCGCGCGAGCGCGCGGTACCCTTCGCTGACGAGCCACCCGTTCCAGCCATTTCTGGGCGGCGCTGTAATGGGGAAAGCGACGCTCATCCTGACGAAAAGCACTGGTGTGGTAATAGCGTCGGCCGTTAATTAGCCGCGCTGGGTGTTTAATATGAAGCATTTCATGATAGAGAATAAACTCAACGAACCATTCGGGGACTTCCAGTGAATCGAGCGTCTTGTTCATAGTGATTGTGTCGAAAACGCGATCGTGATGGCCCAGAATATTGCGAGTGCGCCGCTGTGACCATGTAAGCGTCGCTTTCGCCAACCCTCCGTCGAAATAACGCCGGTTGATCTTCGTAAACATCTTGTCCAGGTTATAAGTCTCGCCTTGAGCTGAGGAAATCAATTTGCGGCCACGCCGGCGACGAGTCAGGTCCGAGGAACGCATGACCTCCGATGTTACGGAATAATCCTGGTAGACCCGTTTGTGTACGTCTGGAATTCTTTTCCCTAACAACCTGGCGACGAGGACGAAGGCGAGCGCGCGCAAGACGTCGGGCGGAGCACCCTTGCAAATATCGGACAAACGGACATACACCCGTCCCGAGCGCACCCTGATGGTGTGATGTAATCCGGCATAGGGATAAAAGCGGACCTCAATCTCGGGCACGGGACGATTGTTTCCCAAATGGCGAAATGCGTCTGCAAAGAACTTTTTGACTTCATTCATCGCCAGTACTCCTATGAATTACTGCCCGCCCAGCCAGATTCAGCGATTACCACTTTTGACGGAAGGGGGCCCCTAATACCCATTAACTTGGGGAGCTCCGAGCCCCGGTGCTAGTTCCTAATTGGAAACATCTTAAGTAGCTGCCCTGGGGGGCGTCAATTGATTTCCAGCAGTCATTGAAAAACCCAGTAAAAGCGGCCGACGGCCCTAAGCGTTGGGGTAAGGAAACGTGAGGTTTAAATCCACAACTCTAAACCCAAGTGTTAGAGCACTTTACGGGTCCGCTAAGATTTAATCCTCAAAGATCGGGACTTAAGTGTATGTGGGGCGTGGGATTAGCTTTAAATGTGGAACTCGGCCGCAGGTTTAGTACGGTTAAATCCTTCTGTTTGCAGCCACCTTGATGGTTCCTTTATACTGCGAAGGTGCTGCGCCGTTTTCCGTTGGGGGCAGCGAGTGTCGCCCTTCCGGTGAACGAGCGTTACCACCTATCAGCATCTAAACGAACACTTAATGCCCCGTCGTAGTAATCTTCAACCCGCAGAAAAGAACACCCCTCATTCCCGTGGGCAACTTGTGCTCGCTGCCTTAATCAAGGAGCACCTGGTTACGGGGGAGGCGGTTGGCTCCCTGGTCCTATCGGACCGGTTCGCCCATGGCCATGGCTGGAGCTCCGCAACCATTAGAAATGTCATGGCGGAACTTGAAGAAGCCGGGCTGGTGGAGCAGCCGCACACCTCAGCTGGTCGAGTGCCCACCGACAAGGGCTATCGGTATTACGTCGACAATATGCTTGGAGAGGCGCGACTCTCACGTGCCGATCTTAAGGCGATCGATGCGGTTTTCTTTTCCACCGGGCTCGAATCTTCCTCGTCTCAGGAACGGTTAATGGAAAAGGCTTCTCATGCGCTCTCGGAGCTTTCAGAGAACGTCGGAATTGTTGTCTCGCCATCTTTGGCGGAGAACCGGCTAAGCCACATTGAGTTTCTTCAACTCTCCGACAAACGGATTTTGGTAGTGCTGGTAACTACGTCCAACATCATCCACAACAAAATCATTCGGTTGGAAGAGAATCTTACCCAGGAAGATTTGGAGCGTACGGCCCGCTACTTGAACTCGGAATTCAGCGGTAAGAGTCTAATTACCATTCGCGCTGAAATCCTGGAGCTGATGAAAGAAGAAAAGGCCCTGTATGACCGGCTTCTGCGTAACGCTATCTTGCTTTGCGATATGAGCTTGGATGGTGAAGAGTCAAGCGGCGGCGAGGTTTATGTTGATGGCGCATCCAACATGCTTACTAAGCCCGATTTTGTCGATGTTGACAGAATGCGCGAGCTGTTTCGCACTTTCGAAGAGAAATCGCGTTTGCTTAAAATACTCAACGAGTGTGTCTCGCGGGAGCAACCTGCATTTCGAGGCGACGTCAACGTGGTGATCGGAAGGGAGCATCCTACCTCCTCAATGCGCAATTGTGCCCTCATTACCGCCCCCTACCGAATTGGCTTCAACGAGAACCCCGGCACGCTGGGAGTCGTCGGACCAATGAGAATTGAATATTCACGCATCATGGCTATGGTAAACTACATGGCTCGGCTGATTGAGCGCCGACTGGGTGAAGAAACCCCTCTTTACTAACACCGTATCCGTTAACGATACCCTTTAGAAGTTTGGAAATTTAGATTCATGTCTCCTAATAAAAAAACTAGCGGCAGGAACCGAATTCCGGTCGAATTCGTGGATACCGAACAGGAGGACGAGATCTCACGCGCGTCCCAGGCTGTCAGTGAACCTCGCGAAGAAAACGGGGCTGATGATGACGTTATCACGGACGAGTTTGCGGACGTGGAAGTAGAGACGGTCGAGGATGACCCTGAGGATCTGCCTGAATTTAGCTCCGTCGAAGTCGACGACGCCGATGAAGTTTCGTATCCGTCGACCCAGGCCAACACCGGCGAGCTTGGCGGCCCAGTGTTAGCCGAGTTGGTTGCAACTCGGTCCGAGTTGAAAAGGGTAGAGTCTGAGATTGCGGACCTGAAAGATCGGCTAGCGCGCAGACAGGCTGATTTTGAGAACTATCGCAAGCGGGTGGAACGCGAACGCGCTGACACGTATGAGCGTGCAGTCGCGGAGATTGCCGCAAAGCTGCTGCCAGTTCTCGACAATCTCAAGCGGGCGCTTGATGTGGAAGCGAACGTTGAATCAACGGAATCGGATGAGTTTCGTCACTTCCTAAGTGGAGTCGATCTGATCTTCAAACAGCTCAGCGGAGTACTCGAAACCCTCGGTGTAAAACCTATCACGGCTGTGGGCGCGCGTTTTGACCCTCATATTCATGAAGCCGTGGTGTCGGAATCTACTGACGAGTACGAGCCAGACACTATTATGCAAGAGATAATCCGTGGTTACCGGCTGGGCGATAGATTAATTCGACCTGCTTTGGTGAAGGTAGCCGTGAAGAAGTGAATTGGTAAAGAAGCAAATCAAATGGGAAAAGCAATCGGAATAGATTTAGGGACGACCAATTGCTGCGTCGCCGTCTTGGAAGGCGGGGCGGTCCAGATTGTGCCTAATAAGGAAGGGGGCCGAACTACTCCCAGTGTTGTCGGTTTTACGGATAAGGGTGAACGTCTGGTCGGACAAATCGCTAAGCGTCAGGCCGTGACCAACGCAGCCAATACCGTGTACGCCGTCAAGCGTCTGATTGGCCGGAAATATAACTCCCCCGAGCTTCAGCGCATGCGGGAGACTTCGGCTTTTGAGCTGGTTGACTCGCCCAACGGCGACGCGCGTGTTCGTGTGCAGGGCCGAAGCTACAGCCCGCCGGAGCTGTCGGGCATCGTTTTGCAGCGACTAAAAGCAGCGGCTGAAGATTTTTTGGGCGAGCCTGTGACCGATGCGATTATTACCGTACCGGCCTATTTCGATGACACGCAACGGCAGGCGACGAAGGATGCCGGAAAAATTGCCGGCCTGAAAGTCGAGCGCATCATCAACGAGCCCACCGCAGCTGCCCTTGCGTACGGCCTTGGTAAGTCCGGGGTTGAGCGCATCGCAGTATATGACCTTGGTGGGGGCACGTTTGATATTTCGATCCTCGAAATGAACGAAGGCGTTTTCGAGGTGTTGTCGACCTCCGGCAACACTTTCCTGGGCGGTGAGGATCTCGACGAAAGAATAATGAACTGGATGGCGGATCAGTTTCTGGCAGACAACGGAATCGATCTGCGCCAGGACCGACTGGCGCTCCAGCGTTTGAAGGAGGTAGCCGAACGCGCAAAGTGTGAACTATCTTCGTCGGCCGAAACCAACATCAATCTTCCCTTCATCGCGGCGGATGCAACGGGGCCCAAGCATTTCAACAAATCGTTGACTCGGGGGCAGTTTGAAGAACTCGTAGGCGACCTCATCG
Organism: Pyrinomonadaceae bacterium; assembly: GCA_051002255.1. Lineage (GTDB taxonomy): Bacteria > Acidobacteriota > Blastocatellia > Pyrinomonadales > Pyrinomonadaceae > PSRF01. Next base: position 1,743 of record JBPCMM010000021.1, on the reverse strand, counting down.
AGCAGACGGAGGCGCCTTGTCATAAAGCGCTGGAAGACGCGAAAATTCAAGCCAGTGACGTCGATAAAGTCATACTTGTCGGCGGCCAGACTCGTTCGCCAATCGTCGAACGCACGGTCGAAAAGATCTTTGGTAAGAAGCCGTCTGCGGAGATTAATCCTGACGAAGTAGTCGCTATGGGAGCGGCGATTCAGGGTGGCGTCTTAACGGGCGACATTAAAGATATTGTGCTGCTTGATGTATTGCCCCTCAGCCTGGGTCTGGAGACGCGCGGTGGCTTGTTTACTAAAATCATCGAACGTAATTCGACGATACCACTGGGGAACAGCCTGACATTTACTACCGTGGTGGACAACCAGGCATCCGTTGAGATTCACATCTTGCAGGGTGAGCGTGAAATGGCGGTCGGCAATCGTTCGTTGGGAAAATTCGAGCTGGTGGGTATCCCCCCAAGTCCGCGCGGCGTACCCCAGGTTGATGTCTCATTCGAAGTTGACGCTAACGGGATCGTATCTGTCTCGGCTCAGGACAAGGCAACCGGGCGCGAGCAGCAGATGCGCATTACACCGACGTCGGGTCTAAGTCCAGACGAGATCGACCGGTTCATCAACGAGGCGACCAACTTTGCGGAAACTGATCGCGAGGCCAAGCAGAGAGTCATACTTCACAACAAGATGGAATCGCTGCTACGAAACACTAAAAAGTCGTTCGATAAATTCGGCGGCCTGCTTTCGGCAAACGACCAGGACATTGCCGAGCGAGTGTTCAAAGAAAGCGAGACTGCCGTTAAAACAGGCACGCCAGAGGAAATCGACAAAGCTCTTAACGCCCTAGAGCGGATCGCCGGCCAACTTACCGTGGCCATGATGAAACCCACCGCAGACGACGCGTCGCATAAGGTCGAGGATCCGCTCTAACAAGCCACTCGGACCTGTTCGCGAGCGACTAAATAAGAATCATAAATGAGAGGTTGAGAAGACGCAGGATGGATAAACGGGACTATTACGAGGTACTGGGCGTAAGCCGCACGGCAAAAGATCAAGAAATCAAGAGCGCTTACCGGCGGCTGGCGATGAGTTATCACCCGGACAAGAATCCCAACGACGCCTCCGCCGAAGAAAAGTTTAAGGAAGCCGCGGAAGCCTACTCCGTGCTCGCCGATCAGGAGCAGCGCCAACGCTATGATCGGTTTGGCCACGCGGGAGTGTCGAGTGGGGCTGGCCCAAGCTGGGGAGCGCCTGGTTTTGGTGGCATTGAAGATATTTTGGGGGACCTGTTTGGATTTGGCGATGTGTTCGGTGGCGGACGTGGCGGAACCAGACGTTCATCAGCCCAACGTGGCGCCGACTTGCGCTACGACCTGGAGATCACTCTGGAAGAAGCGGCTGATGGAATGACTGCTCAGTTGCGAATTCCGCGCCTCGAGAGTTGCGAGACTTGCAAAGGCTCCGGCGCAGCAGCCGGAACGGAACCCGAAACCTGCAGCACCTGTGGTGGCGCTGGCCAGATGCGGTATCAGCAGGGTTTTTTCTCGGTAGCCCGTACCTGCCACGCCTGTCGCGGAGTTGGCCGGATTATTAACAGTCCGTGTGCTGCCTGTAAGGGGTCGGGTCGTGTCGAACGCGAAAAGCAGATGGAGGTAAAGATCCCCGCCGGAGTTGAAACCGGATCTCGATTGCGGGTGCAAGGGGAAGGGGAGTCTGGAACAGGGGGCGGACCAGCCGGAGATCTGTACGTGGTAAT
>JBPCMM010000020.1:0-11045 GCA_051002255.1 Pyrinomonadaceae bacterium | reverse complement strand
TGAGTCAAAGCCCCCCTTAACAGTCGGGCTACTGCCACGTAGTGAAATTGACTTCCGACCGCAGGTCTCTTAAGGTTTCGCTGATTCAGCCCGCTCGAGTTCCAATGGTTTGCGCAAGGAGCTTCCGCCAATGCTAAACGTCTCAAGTGTTATTTCGAGGTCTATCACCAAACGATCTGCCGTGCCGATTCTTATAGCAGCGTTCGCCATGGCAGCAGCGGCCCAGCAGGGCTACAAGAAACCATCGCGGGATGTCCTGGACATCCTGACTGCCGCCGTGACTCCGACAGCGTCGGTAAGCCCTGCGCGCGACACGATGCTGCTTGCCACGGGCCTTCGTTATCCGCCCATCGCCGATTTGGCGCAGCCGATGTTGAGACTTGCGGGCCTCAGAATCAACCCAAATACCAATGGACCGCACCGGTATCAGTATGCTGTGGCACTGACTCTCAAGCGAATTAGTGACGGCTCCGAAATCAAGATCGATCTACCGCCCGGCGCGAAGATTGGTGCGCCGCAGTGGAGTGCAGACGGAAAACAGTTTGCTTTCACGAATACTACAAATTCAGGGATCGAGCTTTGGGTTGGCGATAGCACCAACGGAAAAGTCCGAAAGCTGAAAGCTATCGCCATCAATGCTACTGAAGGCGAACCCTTTCAGTGGATGCCCGACAATCGAACCCTGCTGGTTCAACTCGTGCCTGCAAAGCGGCGCCCGGCTCCCGCATCATCGAATGTGCCACGCGAACCAAACTGGCAGGAAAGTTCAGGCAAAGTGGGTCCGGTACGCACATTCCAGGATTTGCTGAAGACTCCTTACGACGAGGACATGTTCGAGTATTACGTCACCTCTCAGCTTGCCCTGGTGGACACGAGCAGCGAAAAAATTACTGAAGTGGGCCAGCCGGCAATCTTCTTGTCGCAGGACGTGGCACCTGATGGCCAACATATTCTAGTGGCCCGTATCCGGCGTCCGTTCTCCTATCTTTATCCAGACTTTTCTTTTCCTCGCGACGTGGAAGTTTGGGACACGAAAGGGAAGTTGGCTTACAAGTTGGCCAGCCTTCCGTTAGCGGATCAGGTGCCGATTGATGGCGTGATCACAGGACCACGATCATATCGCTGGCGCCCGACGGAGCCGGCTACGCTCGTTTGGGTTGAGGCACTCGATGGCGGCGATCCAAAGAAGAAAGTGGCACAGCGCGACCGAGTGCTGATGTTAAAAGCGCCCTTCGCCGGCTCACCAACTGAATTGACCAGGACCGAGCACCGTTTTGCGGGATCCTCGTGGGGAGAGAAAGACGGACTTGCGTTGGTGTCCGACTTCGATCGCGATCGCCGCTGGATAAGAACCTTCATGATGAGCGCAGACAAGCCGGGCGAAACGCCAAAGCTAGTCTGGAGTCGCAGCATTCAAGATCGATATGGCGATCCCGGCTCTCCCGTCACGCGGCTGCTGCCAAACGGCGAGCGCGCCGTTTTGCAAAATGGTGACTGGATCTTTTTGGTCGGTACAGGTGCATCACCGGAAGGTGACCGGCCCTTTCTCGATCGGTTCAATTTGCAGACTCAGAAATCTGAACGTCTCTTTAGAAGCGACGCGAATCACTACGAGACGCTTGTGGCCTTGTTAGATGACGAGGGCAAGAAGTTTATTACGCGACATGAAAGCTCCACGGTCGCGCCCAATTTTTACCTGCGTACCTCAGGAGATGCGACTGGTAACCCTCTTAAGGCACTCACAAACTTCCCGGATCCCACGCCCCAGTTGCGCGGGATCAAAAAGCAGTTGGTAACTTACAAGCGCGCGGATGGCGTGCAGTGCTCGTTCACGCTCTACCTGCCTCCCGGTTACAAGGAAGGCACTCGGCTACCGACGGTCGTCTGGGCCTATCCGCTGGAATTCAACGATCCTGGTACAGCGGGCCAGGTGACAGGCTCAACGCAACGCTCCACACAGATTGTTGGTCCCTCGCATCTGTTCTTCCTGTTGCAAGGCTATGCAGTCCTGGACAACGCCACGATGCCGGTCGTTGGTGAGCCGGAAACGGTTAACAACACCTACGTCGAGCAGATTGTGATGAGCGCGAAAGCGGCGATCGATAAGGCGACGGAAATGGGGGTGACGGATCCTGAGCGAGTCGGGGTAGGTGGCCACAGCTATGGCGCATTCATGACCGCGAACCTCCTGGCGCATTCAGATCTGTTCCGGGCCGGCATTGCTCGCAGCGGCGCTTATAACCGCACGCTGACCCCGTTTGGTTTTCAAAGCGAGCGTCGAACGCTTTGGGAAGCGCCCGATCTGTACATCAAGGTTTCGCCATTCATGGTGGCCCACAAGATCAATGAGCCGGTCCTCTTCATTCACGGAGAAGCCGACGACAACACTGGTACGTTTCCGATTCAATCAGAGCGGATGTACCAGGCCGTTCGTGGTCACGGCGGCACCGTCAGGCTGGTCACCTTGCCGCTCGAGGCTCACGGCTATGCGGGCCGCGAGACCATCGAACATGTACTTCATGAAATGATCAATTGGTTCGACAAGTATGTTAAGAACGCACCAACGCGGGCAAAGCAGACCGCAGTGGCGAAATAAAAGACTAGCCGCGGATTTACGCGGATAAACGCGGATCAGAAAGAAGAACAAATACGAGCAACTGAGCTAACAAGGAGTTGCTCTCTATCTGTTCTCTCTGGTTCTGATCCGCGTTTATCCGCGTAAATCCGCGGCTAGTGTTTTCCTTGCCTACTTCTTTCCGTTGAGTTTAGTCAATTCCTTTTCCAACTCCTCAATCACTTCTTGCACACCAGCCTTAAAACCCGGGTTGGTGAGGGTTGTGACAGACTTCTTCAGCGCTGTCAGCCGCGCCACGAGCAACGCCTGATCCGCCGGCACTTCAATGTCAGGCTTAACCCCTGTGCCCTCCCAATTGGTTTTAGTGATCGGACTGATAGCCCTCCCGGTCGGCACGAACATGTTGAAGTGCTCGTTGATTCGGAAACCGTCGCCGGGATGAGCACCACCGCCGGTTGTCTCGCCGATTATGGTTGCGCGCTTAAGGTTCTTCAGGTTGTAGGTAAACTCCTCGGCTCCGGAAAACGTGCGTTTGCTCGTGAGCACGTACACGTCTTTGTTCAAATAGCGCTTGCCGGCCACCTCCTTTCGCGTCCAGAATTCGTCCGTGCGATTGCCTTCTCGCCAGTAAAGATCATTCAGGTGAACCGGATCGGCGCCGAAGAGATATGAGCAGACGAGCGCGACCATTTGGGGGCTGCCGCCACCATTGTTCCGTAGGTCAATGATGAGCGCGTCAGTGGCGGAGACGAAGTTCATAGCAGCGGCTAGAGTTTCGGCCCCCAGTTCCGGATCGAAGAACCCCCGGAATTCTATGTAACCGATATTCCCGCGCAGACGCTCGACCTTGTTGAAGCCGTGATTCATCCAGTTCATTTCGCGGTTACGTTCTTCACGCTCCTCCGCGCTCGGCTCGCGGCGTGGCTGGCGGACGGGGATCGGCTCGTGGGAATAGCGCACGCGTAGGTGCTTGTCTTTGCTCACCGTCTGAAGGTCGTTTGTGAGAGTCTCCGCAAACGTCCTGGAGCTAGTGATTTGGTCGTACTCCTTTTTTGCGACGCGCTCGCGCAACGACGCTTCCATCTTTTTCGCGACCTCGGGAAAAACATAAGCCTCGTTGAGCCGCTTCGAGATAGATTCGACAATCTGACTTCGAGTGGCCGCATCGATGATTCCCTCTGGCTGCTGCCCGCCCGACTGCTGCGCCGGCGAGACCTGTATGGCCGCGAGGGTGAGCAGCATGAGCGCTGCGAACGTTTTGATGGTTGAAAATGTAAACATAATTGACTCTCCTTGGGTGGATGATTAAAGAAGTACTAGATGGGGAGTAGCGAAAAAAATCGAGGCTCAAGTCACGCCTGGCTAGGTCGCTGCCTTTGGCTTAGGACGCATCAGCCCGTGCAGCATTAAGTCCGCAACGGCGGCGGTCTTCTCTTTAACCTCCTCGCGTTCACCTAACTCCAACGTACTTAGGCTGTAGGGCAGCAGGGCGTTGGTGGCGTGTAGCAATGCGTACGCCGTCGAGAGTGTGTCGCCAAACTCAAACTCGCCTGCGTCTCGTCCCTGGTTCAGAACATCGGCGAGGATTTGTGCTTCCTCGTCGAAGTAGCGGGCGCGGCGGGAGAGCAAACCGGGTCGGAGCGCGGCCAGCAAATCGTTAAGACTCTCCGTGTAATGCTGGATGCTGTCGAAACGGAAGAGGACGCGGGTCAGGAGCATTAATCGTAGGCGAATCGCGGCGGTGGCATTGGAGCGTGCAATAGCCTGGAGACGCTGTTTGAGCCGGTCTACAATCCTGTCGACGTGGGAGAGAACGATCTCCTCTTTACTGGTGAAATGCAGGTAGATTGTGCCTTTCCCCACCCCCACCTCACGCGCGATGTCTTCGACCGTCATTTTACGGTAGCCGTAACGGGCCAGCAGCCGCTCCGTAGCGTCCAAGATCCCCTCTCGCACTTCTTCATTTGTGGCTGTTGCTGGCATTTTAGCTCTTGACCGATGACCAGAATCGATTTCTGGTCATAATAACGCAGGCGTGGGTGCAAAGTTCCACGAATTTCCGAGGTCAGTCCATCGTTAAAGGTGTTTTTTGGCCGTCCGTTCTATGGACTCCGAGAAGTCAGGCAGTACAAGCCCAGCGCTTTAAAGTGCTGGGCCACTATCAGTCATCCGCTCCGGACTATGAAAGCCGGAGGCGAGTAAGCCTTCCCAGCCTCCAAGTTAGCGAGGCTTGCGCCGTCCCTGGGTCGCTGGGTTTCACAGAGTCTCCCCGCCGCGTTGCTGCAGAGGAGCGTGGCCCCAGCAATAACGGGAACCTCCCGGGTTGCCGCGCTGGACCTATTCCCAATATCGGTCGGGCCATCGGCGCTTCCGAAACTTCTCTTCTGACCAGAAATTGCGCAGTAGTTCAATCCGCAACCCGCGAAGACCTTCCTCAGTTGGCGGCAACACGATGCTCACCACGTCATAGCGACAGGTTGAGTTCTTGAGTCCAAACATGCGACGGTAGGCTTGGGCGGCGCGAATAATCTGACGCTGCTTTCTGAGATCAACATTCGCCGAGGGGGCTGCAAACCACTCTGATGCGCGGGTCTTCACTTCCACGAAACAGAGAGTAGGACCTTCATAGGCAACCAGATCGATTTCGGCATTAACTACTGCCTCATTCCTATTTCGACCGACGGGGATAGTGAAATTGGAAGCCACGATTTGAAAGTTGTTCTGTAATAGAAATGCGGCGGCGAGTTCTTCGCCCCGCCGGCCGAGTTCATGAAATGCAGAGGTAGTCGCAGGCGGTTCTGGTGGTGAGGCATTCTGCATTTGTACCCTCGTGGGCGGTGAGAGCCTTGCTTCAAATCGGCTTCCTGTTAGAGCGGCTATTCCAGAACTTCGCGCAATTGATCCAATGCCTTGCCCCAATAGGTTTTCATTTTGGCCGCGGATTTCGCGTCCGGAAGCTTGCTATGCTGGACGACAACCTGGCTCTTGCCGTCGCCCTTTGGATAGAAACTAATCTCGAGACTGGTTATGCCGTCCTTCCAGGTTACACGCATAGACTTGTTCGTCGTGGCCTTTCGCACCACGAGTCCGTTTTCTGGAAGCCAACTGCTGCGACTCTTTTCGTTTGCCACTGCTTTGTAGAGATTCGCAAGCGGCACGTTTACGGTCCTACTCACACTGATCTGATATCCGCCCGGCTTCTCGTGCTTCTGGCGCAGACCCCGCGCTTGCTCGTAGGTGACAGTGACCATTTGCTGCCACCACGGGCCAACGTCGTGCTTGGCGTTGAGAAACTTAACAACGTCCTGATGCGACATCTCTTTTGCGCCGGCCTTATCAAGAATGGCGAACCATTGGTCCCATTTCTTACCCGTCTTTGCTTGGACGGCCTCGTCGCTCATGCGCGAGCCCTGCGTTTTAGTTGTTGTTGCCATGGATGCTCTCGCGAAGGAACAAGAAAGGTAAATAGTGAATAGTAAATTGTGAATGGTAAATTGAATAATCAGTGGAAGCAGGCCATGAACCGTTGATCATGACTCTTCTTGCCTACCATTTACGATTTACCATTTGCCATTTACCGTCCTCGATCCCTTCTCCTTACGCATCCCGGTCGTATGCCACCTTCAACCAGTGCTTAACCTCGTCGTCGATTTCCTTTACGGACTCAATCGGGATGCGATGTGTGATGCGATCTTTTTTGGCGAAGCCCCCGGTATCGATCAAGCGTCCTTTCGCTTTCATATCACCGAGCGCGAAACCGAGATCGATGCGGGTACGCGTGGTTGGTTTGATTTGCGCAAACACGTGCTTGCGATAGAGGGGAACGATGGTCTGACAGGGACATGCCTTCGCATCTTTTCCCACCTTGAGTCCGAGTTTTAGCAAGGTGTCATAAATGGGCCTGAGATGGGATTTAGAGCCTGAGAACATTTGTTCTACATAACCCTCCGCAGCCTTAAGATACAGGTCCGGATCGTCCGTCTCGGTACCTTTCCCAACTGAGCGTTCAGCGATCCACCCGGCAGTGTTCGTTCCCATGCCGTGCTCTTGCTTGAGCCAATCACGCCGCTCCTTTTCGTCTTTTGGTCCGGACTTCTTGACGAAAAGTAGCCACTCATCGAGTGAGCGTCCGGTCTTCTGCTTGAGCTCCGCGACCCACTTCTGAACCATCGTAATTCCGGGGTGCACGCTGTAGTTGGGTTTTTTCGTCGCTGTAGCTGAGCGTGGCATGATGAAACTCCTTATCTTCGGGAAAACCAAGGATACCGAAAGTCGCGGACTTTGGCTTCTTCAAAATTGCTAAGTTGAAGAGTTGTGTGTCTGACTCTCCAGCTCTTTTAACACACAGGAAGTTTTGCCTTCAGCGTCCCATAGGGACGCGATGTTTATAGAACTTTGGTCTAAAGAACTTTGGAAGCTCCGGAGGAGCCAAATATACCGCTTGCGTCACAGCATGGGGTCAGAGCGTTTCGCTCCTCTGGAGCTGGCCGTGTATCGTCGAGTCGAAGGTCTATAAACATTACATCCCTACGGGATTGAGTCTCTCACTCTCGAAAGCTCACGGTTGGCAGAAACCGAGGTGGCCGTCTCACCTTTGTTGCTTGTTCAAAAGCGTAGGCATACTTGATCAGCTTCGGCTCGCTGTACGCAGCCCCGAAGAACGAGATGCCAAACGGTAGTCCGAAAATGTAGCCGGCAGGAACTGTGATATGTGGATAACCCGCGACCGCGGAGGCTGAGGAATAGCCGCCGGTGAAGTGGTCACCGTTGATCCAGTCGGTGGGCCAGGCGGGCCCGCCCGTGGGCGCGATTAGCGCATCAAGCCGATGCTTGCGCATGACAAAGTCAATCCCCTGGCCTCGTGACAAAAGATGGTTCTTGCGCAGGGCTTGAAGATACTTCTTGTCCGTAAGCGGGCCTTTCCCCTGGGCCTTTATGAAAATGTCCTGCCCAAAGTAAGGCATCTCTTTTTCGCGGTTCTTTTCGTTGAATTCTATTACCGCTTTTAACGTACGAACCGGCGCCTTGGGTCCAAGGCCGGCGAGGTAGGCGTTCAAATCCGCTTTAAACTCGTAAAGCAGCACCTCGAACTCGGAGTCGTCAAACTTTCCTTTGGTTGGGATGTCGGCAGGATCGATTACCATGGCCCCCAGTTTCTTGATCTCTCTTATTAACTCTTCCATCCTCTTATCGACTTGATCGCTAAAGTTGAAGTACGCCCTGGCTACTCCGATGCGTGCACCACGTAACCCATCCTTATCGAGAAACCTGGTGTAGTCGATATGCGACTTGCCCTGGCTCGATCTGGTCGCGCTGTCGCGCGGATCGATTCCCGTTAGTGCTCCCAGCAGAACTGCCGCATCCGCGACAGTTCGAGCCATGGGACCGGCTGTGTCCTGACTGTGGGCGATCGGAATAATTCCCGACCTGCTAACCAAACCGACGGTGGGTTTAATTCCCACCAATGAGTTTGTGGAAGAGGGACAGACGATAGATCCATCTGTTTCCGTTCCGATGGTAGCCGCGCACAAGTTCGCGGCCGCGGCCGCTCCGGAGCCAGAGCTGGATCCACAAGGATTGCGGTCCAACACGTAAGGGTTTCGGGTCTGACCACCGCGACCACTCCAGCCGCTGCTCGAATGATTTGAACGAAAGTTTGCCCACTCACTGAGATTAGTTTTTCCGAGTATCACTGCCCCCGACTCGCGCAGCCTTCGGGCGACAAACGCATCCTGGCTCGGAGTAGAGGCGAACAAGGCGAGCGAACCCGCGGTTGTCATCATACGGTCGGCGGTGTCGATGTTGTCTTTGATGAGAATCGGAATACCGTGCAATGGTCCACGCGTCCCTTTTTCTTTGCGTTCTCGATCCAGAGTCTCTGCGATAGCCATCGCGTCTGGGTTGATCTCGATCACGGAGTTAATAGCTGGGCCACGTTTATCAATATCCTCGATGCGTTCAAGATACTTCCGTGTCATGGTGCGCGCACTCAGCTTTCCAGACTTCATACCCTCCTGCAACTCGGCGATAGTTAGCTCATCAAATTCAAAGGTCTCAGGATATGGCTCCGATGAATCAGCAGCTGCTGCTGCGTCAGGGTTGGCAGATGCGATAACGGGCTTGCTGATTGCTAGCGCAGTAGCCAGCGCGCCTTTTTGCAGGAAGTCTCTACGCTTCATGTCAACTCCAGATTTAGCGTTTGCGGCTTGCGGACTTAAGGCCCGGTAAGACTCGCCCTTCCCAGGTTTCGACGTCTCCGTCAACTATAACAAAGAGCGGATGGGCCTCCGGATAGCTGGATTGTTTTATTTTGGAGTGTTTCTTGGGATCTCTTAGCTTCAACTTCCTTTTCAAGTGCTGCCACTCGAAAAGTAACTGGCCTTTCGAGCATTTCATTCGCCTTCGGCTTTGGCCCGGAGCAATCTTGGCCCCGTCAAAGTTGTATCCGCGGCTGACGGCTTCCTGGTGAATAAAGCGCAGGTAGGTTGCTACGGACGCAACCGGATCAGGTTGCTCTTTGAATCTGGTTAACTGCGGGTGATTTCGATAGCCTCTGGTGTTACCCTGCAAAACCTTCTGCGCCAGCAGGGTCTCCCGCCACAACGCGACCAGGCCCCTGCCATCTAGATACTTTGGATGAACGGTCCAGAGTCTCATCAATCGCACTCGCCTCGGCGGCGATAGGTTTTACTTTTCAAGCGCCGCTCGTACCTTCTTGATAACCCCACCCGGCGTGGGATACCAGAAGCGATTGCCTTCGAAAACCTTCGATCCATCAATGCCAACGCTCAGCTCACCCAGGCCGCCTTTTGCGGTTTCCACTGTCACATTGGGTTCCCGTGAAAGATCAGCAGCGACACGGGCGGCTATCAGGTTCTTTATGGGTCAAACCGGGCAGTAACGAATAGTGATTTTCTTCATGGTTGTCCTCTTCATCAATAACCGCAGGGGCAGGCATTCAATATCAATGTGCAACTTCGCTCATCAGCGCCAGGAGGTTGTTTTCCGAATCGCGGAATGAAGCCATCCACAGATTATAGGCACCCATATTCGCGACAAATACAGGTGGCTCCTCAAAGTGAACACCGCGGTCCGTAAGAGTTTGCGCGGCTTGCTGAATGTTGTCCACTTTGAAGTAGAGGATCGAGCTGGGATGATCAAACTCCGGCTTTTCAGGAAGCGAGAGCATGAGTCTGAGGCCATCGCAATCGAAGAAGGCCATCTTAGATGGTACCGAGAAAAGGTGTTTCATTCCCAGCAGGTCCCGATAGAAATCGACTGCTCGATCGAGATCGTGTGCGTTTACAGCAATCTGTCCAATCTTGGACAGACCAAAGTTAGTAGTGTCAGCCATTATGCTGCTCCTTGTTTATCTTCTATATCTTCAAAGATTGGTATTCGCGAACTAGATCTGGCCCCCGCTCTGGTAGTTCAGGCTTATACCCGACGATTTGTTAAGGAGTCAATAAACTTCGGCCTCATAAACTTCGGCCTCAATAAACTTCGGCGTCACAAAATTCCTCGGGAAAGGAATACCGTTCTCAGCGCCGCAGACTAGCAACCAAGACGCGATTAACCAGCAAGCGGTGAAGGGCCTTGCCGCTCGACGGGGCATCGCGCGAATAAGTTTCAAACATTTGGAATGTTGGTAAGGCAAAAGGCGCAGAAGTGTTACTCTCATCGTTTATGTTTCACAAGCCGTTAGTCAGAACTATTGTGATGGCAGATTTGTAGAGCGGCTACTCAGAGTGGTTACCAGGCGCGCACCGTACCTCGGTTCCCGGAGGGCTGACCGCGAGACTCTGAACAATTAAAGTGGATATTGATGCGATGAAAACGGTGGCAAGGTTTAACGCAAAGGCTGAGGTAAGTGAGGGTGCGCTACCGCTGGTGGCGGTTGTAGGGCAACCGAATGTCGGCAAGTCCACGCTCTTTAACCGGCTAATCGGTCAGCGCCGGTCGATTGTCGGCGATGAGCCTGGGATTACACGCGATCGGATCTTTGGTGAAGTGGAGTGGGCAGGTCAGCGCTTTGCGATTGTTGACACCGGCGGAATCGTGCCGGAGGACGATGCGGTCCTTCCGGCAAACATTTTCAAACAGGCAGGCTTCGCGATTGAGGATGCGCAGGCCTTGATCTGGGTAGTTGATGCGCGACAAGGTTTAACCACGCACGATGAAGACTTAGCGAAGCTGCTGCGCGCATCCGGCAAGCGAGTGTTAGTAGCGGCGAACAAATCAGAATCAGCGCCAGTAGAAGCAACAACTTCGGAGTTCTACAAGTTTGGTTTTGAAGAAGTGTTTCCCGTTTCAGCGGAGCAGGGAATCGGATTAGGCGAGCTACTCGATGAGTTGATTAAAGGACTCGAAAGAGCACCGGACACAGGTGAAGGTGCCGTCGCTGCACACAAGCGCGAGCTTCGGCTGGCGATTGTAGGCCGTCCCAACGTGGGCAAGTCTTCTATTCTAA
>JBPCMM010000019.1:0-22751 GCA_051002255.1 Pyrinomonadaceae bacterium | reverse complement strand
TGCTCGAGCGGGGAGCCAATGTACGCGCCTACGATCCGGTGGCCATGACTGAGGCGGCCCACGTCCTCCCGCAGATCCAATACGCTGTTGACGAGTATGAAGCAGTTAAGGATGCTGATGCGCTCGTATTCATTACCGAGTGGAACCAATTCCGAGCGCTGGACATGGGTCGTATTCGAGATTTGATGAAAGCTCCCAAAATTGCGGATCTACGCAATATCTACCAGCCCGGTGACATGCGTGAGCTAGGATTCGACTACGTGGGGGTGGGTAGATAGGCTGCTACCAAAAACGATCTAGCATTTTGATTTAGTGTTTGTTTGCCGGCTTTTGCTGCTGCTATGAGTTTATCCGGGATAACGTTGGTAACTGGGGGCGCTGGTTTTATAGGTTCGAATATTGCCTCGTCCCTTGCGTCAAGCGGTGCTCGTGTTCGCGTGATTGATGATCTGTCGACAGGGTACCTTGAGAACCTTGACGAGATTGGCGGTGACATTGATTTTGTCAAAGCAAGTCTTGCGGACGAAACTGCCCTTCGTCGTGCACTTGAAGACGTAGAGCTGGTCTTTCACGAAGCTGCAATTCCTTCAGTTCCGCGTTCGATTGAAAACCCGCGGCAAACTCATACCGCTTCGGTCGATTCGACGTTCTCCTTACTGCTCGCATCCAGAGAAAAGAAAGTCAGGCGCGTAATCTACGCCGCGTCCAGTTCCGCTTACGGCGATCAGCCAACTTTGCCAAAACGGGAAGATATGTTGCCTGATCCTTTATCTCCTTATGCGGTGGCGAAACTGGTTGGTGAGTATTACTGCCAGGTTTTCACTCGGGTCTACAAGCTCGAGACGCTATCCCTGCGATATTTCAACGTTTTCGGTCCGCGACAGGATCCGAGTTCGCAATACTCCGGGGTAATTTCACGTTTCATCAGCGCACTGTTGAAGGATGAGCGACCCATGATCTACGGCGACGGCGAACATTCTCGGGATTTCACCTACATCGACGATGTCGTCGAAGCGAATCTTAAGGCGGCCGAGACTAACAAAGGACTTGGCTCAATTATTAATGTCGCTACCGGTCAGCGAATCTCTTTGAACCAACTGTTGGAGGAAATCAAAGACTTAACCGGCAAGGGGCATGTGAAGGCAGATTATCAAAAACCTCGCGCCGGAGATGTGGTCCATAGTCTGGCCGATATCTCCCGCGCTCGTGATTTCCTGGGCTTCGAACCTCGCGTAGGACTACGCGAAGGATTACAACGGACCATCGACTGGTGGAGGCAGAGCCGCTTCGCTGGCTCATAAGCTTTAGCGGCAAAAAAACGCTACCTGTTAGATCCCCCACTCTTTGTCCCCGCCAACGCTTGCAGACTCGCCACGTAAGGGGCGCGGGCTACCCCCCGGTCGGTAATGATTGCCGAAATAAATTCATTTGGCGTGACGTCAAATGCCGGGTTATGGACAGCGACACCCTCCGGACCGAGCTGATGACTGCCGATGTGCGTAACTTCACGAGCGTCGCGTTCTTCAATCGGGATTTGATCACCGGAGGAAAGTGACAAATCGAGCGTGGTAATCGGCGCGGCTACGTAGAAAGGGACGTTGTTTTCTTTTGCCAGGACAGCAACCATGTAAGTGCCGATCTTGTTTGCAGTGTCTCCATTCGAAGCGATGCGGTCGGCGCCGACGACGACACAATCCACTTTTCCGCCTTTCATCACATGTCCCGCCATTCCATCTGTGATCACGGTAACCGGGATATTGTCTTTGGCTAGTTCCCAGGCGGTCAATCGCAAACCCTGGAGAAACGGTCGCGTCTCATCGGCGATTACGGCGACTCGTTTTCCAGCGTCTCGGGCGCCGCGGATCACGCCCAGAGCGGTGCCATAGTCTCCTGCAGTTGCCAGGGCGCCCGCGTTACAATGGGTCAGCACCGTGGCTCCGTCGGGAATTAGAGGTGCGCCAAAATGCCCTATCGATCGATTAGCGTCTATATCCTCTTGGAAAATGTTGAGCGCTTCGGTCACCAGATTCGCCTTAATTTCCTCCGTATTCTCAGTGCGCGCTTTCTCACGATTAAATGCTTCGCGCATCCTTTCAATGGCCCAAAATAAATTAACAGCGGTGGGACGCGTTTTGCTCATTACGTCGCACATGTAACCAAAGTCATCCTCGAGATCTGCCACCGAGGTGCCGACCGATTGCTTGGCGCCGAGCGCTAACCCAAAAGCGGCCGATACACCAATCGCCGGAGCCCCGCGCACCACCATTTTTTTAATGGCTTCCGCGACCTCTTCATAGGATCGTAAGGTCAGATACTTTTCTTCGGTTGGCAGCAGGCGCTGGTCGATCATTCGCACGCCTTCGTTGGTCCACTCCACGGTCTTTATCATTTGGTTAAGTGTTCCTCTTGTTATCCAAATCCGATGAATCTTACTGGACAGGTCCGCTTGAATCAACGCGGACTGTGGCGTCGAAGTTACTTACACTCGATACCAGTGGCTCAGGTTTGACACTCCAGAGATCAGCGTGATACTGTCCGGCCGCAGTCAAGCGGATGTCATTGTTCTTTGTTAGATCAAAGTGTCAGGGTGCCCCCAATGTGGGGAGAATAGGGAAGCGGGTGTGAATCCCGCGCGGTCGCGCCACTGTGATGAGAATTGCCGCCAACGCCTCTCTTGAGGCTTGAACGCAAACGCTCTAAGCCAGGAGACCTGCCGATGTCACTTTGCAGCCTTTTGAACACCTCGCGTAAGGGTGTTCAGGCCGCACGGATTCCGGGCCCATTATCGAGTCCCGCCGACAGCCTGTTCCCAGCGAGGAAGGAGATCGGTGGGATTTTTGTTTGTAACATCCTCAACACAGCCAGGTTTAAGGTCAATCGCGACGGCGGTGTCGGTGTTGTGTGCTTTTCTCGTGCTCGCGTGCTCGGTTCAAAAACCAACCCTTACTACAGAATCACACGACGCGAGACTAGTCACTGACGAGGCCGGAAGAAGAGTCACCGTCCCGGCCAAAATTGAACGATTCATCTCGCTCGCCCCAAATCTAACGGAAATTGCTTACGCAGTAGGTGCGGGCGATCGGCTGGTGGGCAATACCACATTTTGCGATTACCCCGCCCCTGCAAAGAAAGTGCAGAAGGTTGGCGATACGCTCCAACCTAGCATTGAGCGAATACTCGCCCTTCGACCACAGCTTGTCCTTGTCTCAACAGCCTCGCAACTCGAAGCGTTTACGAAACAGTTGGATGAATATCGGATCGCGGTGTACGTGACGGACCCGCGAGATCTTGAAGGCGTGTTTCGTTCGATCGAGAACCTCGGTAAACTCTTGAACCAGGATCGTGGAGCCGAAGCAGCCGTGACCCAACTGCGCCAGCGGGCTACATCGGTTACGGAGGCAGTGAAATCGTCGAACCCAATCAAAGTCTTCTACCAACTTTCCGCCGAACCTCTCTACACAGCTGGACGTGATTCATTCGTAACGGATTTGATCCGACGCGCCGGCGGCGTCTCGGTTACGTCGGACGTACCGGAAGCATGGCCCAGATACAGTCAGGAGGCAGCAGTGGCGGCCCGGCCGGAAGCGATTATTCTCCCCACCGACGGCTCCATGGGGAGCGCAAACTCCCAAGTCGCGGGGGGACTGAAAAGGTCTCCGGCTGCTCTTAGCGGAAGGGTCTACAGAATAAACGGCGACTTTCTTTCGCGCCCAGGACCAAGAGCGGTGGACGGCTTAGAAGCACTTGCACACGCGCTACACCCGGAAGCGCTTAACAAATGACGGCGAATACAGAAACAACTCTGGAGCGCGGCCCGACAGTTCGAGGTCTTGACGAGGGAAGGGTAACGCTGCGCCAGACACTGGCTGCTTGCAGCCTGCTCCTCGTTGCGTTACTAGCCGCAATCCTGGTGACTTCGCTGTTTGGCAGCGAGCGACTTCCGACGCGAGCATCAATTTGTGCGATCACCTCACTGGGCCATTCTTCCTGCGGTCTAACACCTGATCAATACGCGATTCTGCTTGAGATTCGCCTGCCTAGGATCTTTCTGGCGGCCGCGGTCGGCGCCTCGCTCGCGGCTGCCGGAGCGAGCTACCAGGCGCTGCTTCGCAATCCGTTGGCGGAACCATATCTGCTCGGAGTGTCCAACGGCGCCGCAGTTGGCACGATGATCGCGCTGGTATTCTTTGGCACTCAGGAGTGGAGCCGGCCGTTAATGGCATTTACAGGGGCGCTGGCGGCGACTTTTGTGGTTTATCGACTCGCCCACGGAAGAGCTGGAGCAAGCCCAGAGCGACTGATTTTGGCCGGTGTAATTGTGACTACGTTTCTTTCATCGGCGATTGTGTTCGTTACAACATTGATGGATGCAACCAGAATACGGTCATTTACATTTTGGCTGTTAGGCGACCTGTCTGGGACAACAACCAGTCTGCTTGCTCTCGCCATCATTGTGGCCATCGTCGGCACAGCGTTGCTGGCGGCTAACGCCAGGTCCCTCAATCTATTGATGCTGGGCGAGCGAGATGCATTCGATCTGGGCGTTGAAGTAGGGCGAGTACGCTTAATTGTTTTTTTCGTCGCGAGTTTGTTGGTGGGGAGTTCGGTAGCCTCGAGTGGTTCGGTGGGCTATGTGGGCTTGGTTGTCCCCCATCTCGTCCGGCTGTCACTGGGTAGTGACAATCGCATCACAGTTCCGGCGGCTGCGTTTTCCGGCGCCCTCTTCGTGGTCGTCGCTGACACGGTTGCGCGAACGATAATTGCTCCCAGAGAACTGCCGGTAGGGGCAATTACCGCGCTGATCGGTGCTCCCTTGTTTGTTTATCTGCTGAAACGAGGCTGAGTCCAAATTGCTTCAAGCCGACAACATCACAATTAAGTATGGGCCACGGCTAGCGGTGTCAGATGTGTCGTTGAGCTTAGCAGCTGGCGAGATCATAGCAATTCTTGGCCCAAACGGGGCTGGTAAATCGACGCTCCTACGTGCGCTAAATGGTGGTCTAAAACCCAGTTCAGGCCTGGTGTTACTTGAAGGCCTACCCCTTCATCAGTACCCGAGACGCATTATCAGCCGGCATATAGCGGTGGTAGCGCAGGAGGGCGATGTCCGCTTTCCAGTGACGGTACTTGAATTTGTTCTCGGCGGACGTTACGCGTCGGCCAGCGCGGGCTCGTGGGGCTGGGAAACAGATCACGATATTAAGGTGGCCCACGAAGTTCTCCGCGAAACTCAGCTGAATGAATTGGCGGGCCGATTGATGAATGAGTTGTCGGGCGGCGAACGCCAGCGTGCCGTTCTGGCTCGGGCCCTGGCCACGGAAGCGCGCGTCTTGTTGCTCGATGAGCCGACCGCGAACCTGGATCTCGCGCATCAAGCTGCGATTCTCGCTTTGGTTAGACGACGGTCTGACCTTCGCAAGATAGCGGCGATTGTGGTTACGCATGACATCAACCTGGCGGCTGAGTTTTCGAATCACGTCTTGTTAATGAAGAACGGACATGGGGTGGCTTTCGGTCAACCCGCTGAGGTGCTGACGCCAGACTTGCTCAAAAAAGTTTTCGACGTACGAATCTTAGTTGACGCGCATCCGATCACGGGTGTGCCTCGAATCACGCCGGTGCATGAGGTGCGCCGATAACCTGGGAGCGCAGCCATTTGCCTGCGGTCTCTCTCATTAACCCGAGCTCGGTTCAAGGGAAGGCGGTCAAATTCCGCCACTGCCCGCGCAACTGTAGGCGACAAAGACGCTCTGGTCTGCTCTAGCCACTGTTCGAAACGAATGGGAAGGCCGCCAGAGCCGAGTCGTGAGTCAGGAGACCACGCCGTTGCTCCTTCGTAAAGCTCGCACTGCGACGGGCAGGAGACTCTACACATGAAGACTCAAAACGATCGGACGAACCATTTTCATTTCAGGAGCAAGCCACTCAGCATTTTGGCTTTGCTGTTTTTCTCCAGTTCTTTTTCAGATAGCGCTTTCGCGCAAACCAGAGCGACTAGCGCAGGAATTACTGCGCGGGTCACTGATCAGCGAGGGGCGATTGTCCCCAGAGCGGCCGTCTTTCTCTACACGCGCGACAACCGAGTTCACATCAAGACGGTCACCGGTGAGATGGGCGAGTGTCGCTTCGAACAGCTCGCCCCAAGTGAGTATCTGATCGAAGCTGAAGCAGCCGGCTTCGCGCGCTCGGCTACGCAAGTTCTACGCATTGAGCGCAACGCGTCAATAACGCTTGATATCTCATTGCCGCTTGCGGGTGTCAATGAACAGGTCGTTGTAACCGCCCAAGGTACTGCACAAACGGTTGATGAAGTCTCCAAAGCGGTTTCGGTGGTGAACCAGCAAGAGATAGATGAACGCGACGAGGCCACGATCTCCGAAGCATTGCGCACCGTTCCGGGTTTGCGTGTGCAACAGCTTGGCGGGCCAGGCTCTTTCACCTCAATCAAAACACGCGGATTGCGCAATCAGGACACGGCGGTCTTGATTGACGGATTACGCTTTCGCGATGCTGCGGCTCCGCAGGGCGACGCCTCGGGTTTCCTGGAGGACTTGATCGTCACCGATGTAAGTCGAGTAGAGATTCTTCGCGGTTCGGGCTCGTCGCTCTATGGCTCGAATGCCATCGGCGGCGTCATCAATCTTGTGACTGACGAGGGGGGTGGCCCTATCCACGGCAATCTGCTCGCCGAAGGCGGCGGGCTAGGCATGTTCCGCGGGCGAGCGAAGGTAGCTGGTGGCGCCCGCAACAACAGCATTGCTTACAGCGGTGGCTTCTCACATCTCAACGTGACGCGCGGTATCGATGGTCAGGATGAAGCTCGCAACTCGAGCGGACAAGGGCGCGTTTTCTTTAGTCTGACACCCACCACTACGCTCTCGGGACGCATCTACGCAGCCAATTCTCGCGCGCAACTGAATACCAGTCCGGAGGGTATTGGCAATCTACCGCCTGCCGGCATCGTCGAAGCCATTGCGCTCTCGCCTGAGGAACAGCGTCGCTACGAAGCGGGCGTTCCCACCTCGCGACTGAATGTGGGCGGGGCTACTTTCACCCCCGCAGCGAACGATCCCGACAACTTGCGCAAGGCGAACTTCTTTTCCGGCGCGCTAGTCTTCTCACAACGCCCGACCGAAGCGTTCGGCTATAGCTTGAGCTATCAAGGATTGGCTACCAACCGAACGATCTTAAATGGACCGTTGGGAGTTGGATTTCAACCGTTCAGTGGAAGCGAGCAATCGGATTTCGATGCGCGAGTTCATACTCTTAATGCGCAACTTGATGTCCGGGCGGGACGCGTCAACTTCATCACCGGCGGTTACGAGTTTGAAAACGAGAACTTTAGAAATCTGTCTTTTCAAGCCAATCCCGCTGACAATTCGACGGTAGACGTAACGCAGATGAGCCACGCGCTCTTTGTTCAAGATCAATTGCGGTTCCTGGGAGACCGGCTGCAAATGTCTCTGGCATTTCGCACGCAGTTCTTCAGTCTCCAACAACCGAAGTTCACGCCCACAGCTTCCGCTCCCTACAGCGGGATTGTTTTTCAATCACCCCCAACGGCTTACACCGGAGATGGATCCATCGCTTACATGTTCCGCTCGTCAGGCACAAAGCTGCGCGCTCATGTCGGAAATGGATACCGTGCTCCGTCACTTTTTGAGCGGTTCGGCACCTTTTTTGGTAGCTTCGGCTACTCGGTTTTTGGCGACCCACGCCTGCGGCCAGACCGCTCAATTGCTGT
Organism: Pyrinomonadaceae bacterium; assembly: GCA_051002255.1. Classification (GTDB taxonomy): domain Bacteria; phylum Acidobacteriota; class Blastocatellia; order Pyrinomonadales; family Pyrinomonadaceae; genus PSRF01. Next base: position 15,007 of record JBPCMM010000019.1, on the reverse strand, counting down.
CGATGCGGGACTTGACCAAACGCTTTCCCAGAACCGGTTGCGCGCCTCAGCCACTTATTTCTACACGCGTCTGCAGGAAGTGATCATTTTCGACTTCTCCGGCGCGATCAATCCGGCAACGGATCCCTTCGGGCGCTTTGGCGGCTACCGCAACACGAGTGGGGGTATCGCCCGGGGTGTGGAGTTGAGTATGACAGCGACACCTAATCGCACGTCGAGTGTCTCGGCCGCTTATACTTACACCAAGAGCCTGCAGCGCACGCCTCAAGTTGCGGGCATCCTCCGTTCGCTCGTGATTCCCGATCACCAATTCTCGCTAATTGCTACCCAGCGCTTCGGTCGCCGCGTCCTGGTTAATTTTGATCTTGCAGCATCAAGCGATTATCTGGCGCCGATCCTTGATCCCAACACCTTCACCAGTCGTGCTTATCGCTTTCGCGGACTCGCCAAAGCCGATCTGGGCGGAAGTTACACACTTCCGTTTAGTGAATCACGCTCCCTGCGTTTCTTCGGTTATGTGGACAATCTGTTCGGCCGGGAGTATTTCGAGAGCGGCTTTCGCATGCCGGGGCGCACGGGTCGGGCAGGTGCCTCGCTCAGCTTTTGAAACCGTACGTAGAGGAGAAACTCCTGTTCCAACTGCGTATCGAAGGTTGGATTTGTGAGCGGCGGATCGTAGTCCGAACAAGGCTTCAGGTTGCAAAGAGTCGTGGGCGCAATTGCGTCAGCTTACCGAACTCGTCCTTGCAACCTGAAAGTTGTAACCACGCAGAGTGCGTGGTTTTAAGTTTTCTTTGTAAACAGACCTCCAGCTAAGAACGCAGCCCCAAGTAAGAGATTTAACGCATGGTCGGCCAACGTCAGCTTTAGGGGACCGACAGGCCAGAGACGGTTGTTGGCAGCATCTCCAACGACCATACCGCAAAGGCCGAGCGCTAGATGGAGTAGGCCAAAAATCAGACAGAACCCCTTTGCTCCTGACAGTGAGCCGGCAAATCCGAAGTAAAGGGCGAGCACACCCGCAACAATATGAATAGCGTTGTGGGCCGGATTGAGATTGAGGCCTAAAAGGGTTGGTGCCACAAATCCCGCTACGCCGAGCAGTAATAAGACGAGGCCTAAAACCTTGCAAACTGTCTTTGCCATAAGCGTTTTCTCCTGTTGGACAAAGATTTAGCAACCGGTCGTACCCTGAAGACCGACATAGGTCAGCGTTGATTACGTCTATCGGTCTCGGCCTTATTTAACAGCCCTCCGATGACAAAGACCAGGCCGAGAACAATGTGCAGAATATGGTCACTGGTTCCCAGCTCGAGCATGGAAGGTATAACTTTCCATAACCGCGAATCGGCCGGTCCTGGCACACCTGCCGATGGCGACTGGCTGCTCCCCAACAAGAATCCTACGACTCCGATTAATCCATAAACTACTCCGAAAACCAGATTGAACATTCGCGCCCCGGCCGGCGTTCCTCTCAGGCCGAAGTAAAGGGAGACCACACCAGAAACTATGTGGACTGCAGCGTTGTGAAAGAAGGTGAGGTGAAAACCCAGAAGATCGTTGGTCACGAAGCCGGCTAATCCGGCCAAGATGAACACCACGCCCATGATAGTTGCAACTCGCTTCGCCATGATTTCTTCCTCTTTGAAAGGTTGACAACTGGCGGCCGCGCATCAATGACCGAACGGTGCGCCCGCAAACTAACCGCGAGGTAATTGCCGAATTGAGCGGATGTATATCAAACAGGTGGCCCTATTGCAAAGCTTTTTTCGCTTGGAGTTAACCGGCCATTACTGGGTTAATTTGGGGCGGTGCTATACTGAGAGGCGATCTCCCGTTAGAAAAACATAAGAGCACTAGGCAGGTTCAGGATGTTTAAAATGAGAAACTTCAACACTCGCATTGCTTTGGGAAGACAGTTGATAGCTGCGGCGTGTCTGTTGTTTGTGCTGGCGGCCACCACAAGTGCGTATTCAATAGTAATGCGCGGCGGCAAACGCATCGAAATTCCAGCGCAGTTTAGTGTCACTCACACGACATTAAGTTACGAGGCAGCGCCCGGCTTTTGGATCACTTTGCAGATGGCGGCTGTGGATATTCCGGCAACCGAGCGGGCAAACAATGAAATGCCTGGCAGCTTGCTGGGCCGCTCCACCAAAGAAAAAGAACTACCTCGGACGTCAGAAAGGACAAGTCAGGCACGGGAGTCCAAGGCTTCGCGTTCAGTTACTAACCGTGAACTTGCATCTTTTAAGCGCTCAAGACTGGAGAATGAGCGCGCGTACGAGCAGAGATTGAAGGACCAGGGCCTTCCTCCGCTGGCGGTACTGCGCGCTCAAGCTGCGGCGGACGCTGATCGGTTCTCGCAGGAATTAGCCCGGAAACGCGCAGAAGCAGAAGCTACCGATAGAGCTTCACAACTCCAGGCACAGATTGCAGCTTTGAGTGCCCAGCTAATTTTTCTCCAGTCCCGTAGCGGTGAGCTTTCATCTGTTTCCCCAGACGCTTTTACCGTTTACGGCGGTGTTCCATTTTTCGGGGGGCGATCTAGGGTAAACCCCGCGTTGTTCCGGGTACCGTTTGGTTTACCGATTGGTGGGGCCTTTGGCACGTTCAATGTGCCATTCGGTTCTCCCTCCCGGTTTCCTGGACTCCGGCGAAATATAATCGTTGCTCCTGGAAGACGCGTTGGTGGTCGAGTCGGCTTTAGAGGCGGGCCGCACGGGCGGCCACGTTCCCGTTAATTGTAAGACGCAGGCCCAGACGTTTCGCAATAGCTCCGACGTCTAACCAAGATCGAACCTGATGAAAGTCAGTTGTCAGTGGTCCGTTTAGCTGCAGAATCAGCTGATCGCCACTGACGACGAACCACTGACCACTGACTGATGCCAAACAACTGGGAAACAATTATCGGATTGGAGATTCATGCTCAACTGGGCACCGAGTCGAAAATTTTTTGCGGATGTTCTACGCGCTTCGGTGACGAGCCGAATCAAAACACATGTCCTGTATGTCTCGGCTTGCCTGGTGCGCTCCCGGTACTTAATCGCCGCGTGATCGAGCTCGGCGCGCGAGCGGCGTTGGCTCTCGGGCTTCATATCAACCAGACTTCAATCTTCGCGCGCAAGAACTACTTTTATCCGGACCTGCCGAAGGGTTATCAAATCTCCCAGTACGACCAGCCGTTCTCGGCCAATGGTGAGCTGGAAATCATGACCACGGAAAGAGACGACGCTGGACATCCAGTCGAGTGGAAACCGAAGAAGATTGCCATCACCCGCCTCCACCTGGAGGAGGACGCAGGCAAGAATGTGCATGAGGGACTGCCCGGAGTAGATCGTTATTCATACATCGATCTAAATCGAGCGGGCACCCCCTTGGCTGAAATCGTTACCGAGCCGGATTTTCGCACGTCGTGGGAGGCCTATGATTATGTCAATCACGTTCGTCGCGCTTTGCAGTGGGTGGGTGCTTCCGAGGCCGACATGGAGAAGGGCAACCTTCGTTGCGAGGCCAATGTTTCGGTGCGTCAAATCGGGGACACCAGGTTTGGAACAAAATCTGAGTTGAAAAATTTGAACTCAGTGCGATTCATGCAGCGGGCAATCGAATATGAGGTAGACAGGCAAATCGGGGTGCTTGAATCGGGCGGAAGGTTGCTGCAGGAGACTCGGCTCTGGGACGACCGTTTGATGGAAACGAGGCCGATGAGATCCAAGGAGGAAGCGCATGACTATCGATACTTCCCGGAGCCCGATCTGCCGCCGCTGGTTGTCACAGACGAATTCATTGAACGAGTTCGTGCTTCGATGCCTGAGTTGCCGGAAGAGCGCCGCAAGAGATTCATGGAGCAGTATGGTATGTCTTTTAGTGACGCATCACAGCTGACGTCCGAGCGCTCGCTCGCCGACTATTACGAACAGGCCGCAGACGCATCGGGTAATCCTCGTGCAACCGCAAACTGGCTCAGGTCTGAACTACTGCGAGAACTTGAAGTTGCCGGTTTGCAGGCCAGCGCGTCGCCCGTCGCGCCCAATGAATTAGGCGCGCTCTTGCGCATGATTGATGAGGAAAAGATTAGCGGCAAACAGGGCAAGGATGTGCTAATTGAAATGTTCCGGACCGGAAAAGGCGCTGCGTCTATAGTCGAAGAGCAGGGCTTGGTCCAGGTAAGCGATACCAGCGAGATTGATCGGATTATTGAGGGGATATTGACGGCGAACCCGCAGCAACTCGCTGGCTATCGTGCTGGTAAGGAAGCCCTGTTCGGTTTCTTTGTTGGCCAGGTCATGAAGGCCTCGAAGGGGAAGGCGAATCCGAAAGTAGTAAACGAGCGGTTGAAAGAGAAGTTACAAGGTTAGTTAACCTTGACGCCGATTTCAAATTGCCCCGCACAGGGCGGAAAACTTTGGAGTGCGGTGGCAAGCGGAGCGCGACACCGCTTTGGATAAGCGGATTCAACAGTTAATTTGACATATCCAAAGAGCCGCCGTCGCTTCGCTCTGCCGGCGCACTCCAAAAAAGAGAACGATGGATCTCAACGGCAAAGTCGCAATCGTAACTGGCGGAACGAGGGGCATTGGCCGGGCCATTGCGGAAGCGTTGGTGCGCGAGGGCATAAATGTCTGCATCGGTGCGCGTAAGCGGAGTGAGATTGACGAGACTGTAGGCGCCCTGGCGGGTCTGAAGAAGGGAAGCATCACGGGGATCGTCTGCGACGTCTGCGATCATTCTCAGGTGCAGGCCTTAATCAAGCGGACGGTATCGGAGTTTGGTGGTCTCGACATACTCGTCAACAACGCGGGTGTTGGAATCTTTTCGACCGTCGAGGAAATGTCGCCCGAGGATTTCCGGAATGTCATCGAGACGAACCTTTTCGGAGTTTACTATTGCTGTCATGAAGCGATCCCCCTAATGAAGCGGCGCGGCGGCGGTTACATCATTAATATGTCCTCCCTGGCAGGCGCTAACTCTCATCCCCGGATGGCCGCTTACAATGCATCAAAGTTTGGTCTTAATGGGTTCAGTGAAGCCTTGATGCAGGAGGTGCGGCACGAGGGCATCAAGGTGAGCTACATCATGCCGGGATCGGTGAACACGGAGTTCGGGGGTGACGAGCCTGGGGAAGACAAGAGCTGGCAACTCCAACCGAAAGACATAGCCCGCGTCGTACTCGACCTGCTCCATCACGACGAGCGGAGCCTTCCCAGCCGCGTTGAGATCCGGCCCAGCAAACCACCGAAGAAGTAGGGCATTGAGGTCACGGTGAAAAAAGTCTTACTTACAACGATAATAACTGCTTCCTTGTTTCACAGTACAAACGCCCATGGTCATGCGTCTTTGATCCTCCAAAATGCTGTTCAAGAGCCAGGCAAACTGCAAACTGCCGATTTGGTTGAGGCAGCGCGACTGCGGGCATTGCTCTTGCAGCTATACAAGGAAGGCAAATACAAAGATGCCCTTCCGTTGGCACAGCAGGCGCTACGTTTAAAAGAAAACGTCCCTGGTGTTAATGCGCAACAACTTCACGTAGCGATCAGCGATCTTGGTGAGATCTACCTGGCTCTGAAGAGGTATGGAGATGCGGAATCACAGTTTCAGCGTCTTATTAAGTTTTACGAACAGTCAGATCTGCAGGACCGTCATTTACCTGCGCTTCTGGACTGGGTGGCACTCATCCGCCATGTAAGAGGTCGTCCAGATCAGGCCGAGGAACTTTACCAGCGCGCCTTGCAAATCAGAGAAAAGTTGTACGGTCCTAAACATGCCACTGTGGCGCAGTCTATTTTCAACCTCGCCGAGTTCTATCAATTAACGGGCAGCTACAAAAAGGCTGAGCCTTTGTATCAGAGACTGGTGGTGCTTAGAGAGGAGGCGTCAGGAGCTTCTAATAAGGTCCAACTAACGGAGACGCTGGATCGCTACGCCTGCCTGCTGAGAAAGACCAACAGGAGAGCGGAGGCCGAGAAATTGGAAGAGCGAGCGTACGGGCCGGCACCGAAGTCGTTTCATGTGCCGGATGCGCAGAATGACGGCGCAGATGGAGGCAATGTACTTAACGGTATGGCCATAGTTTTACCTAAGCCCACATATCCAGAGGAAGCCAGAAGGGCGCGCGCTTCAGGATTAGTTACTGTGAAAGTAGTAATCGACGAGACCGGCAAGGTTATGCGCGCCTGTGGTTTAAGCGGACACGCGCTGTTGATTCGTGAGTCTGAAATCGCAGCATACAGAGCCAGATTTACTCCGACCATGTTGAGTGGCATGCCAGTTAAGGTCACTGGCATTATCACGTACAACTATTTAGTGAGATAGGAAGCCAACGCGAGTTAGAACTCATGCGAGCAGTCGTCCAGCGCGTCACGCGTGCCAGCATCAGGGTTGAGGCCGAAACTGTCGGTGAGATTGGGAAAGGTCTGGTTGTATTGTTAGGTGTCGCCCGTGATGATACAGAGAAGGATGCGGAATATCTTGTAGGCAAGATTGGCTCGTTGCGGGTGTTTGACGACTCGGAAGGTCGGATGAATCTCTCGGTGACGGATGCAGGCGGCGAGCTGCTGGTGGTTTCGCAGTTCACACTCTACGGAGACGTGCGGCGAGGCTTGCGTCCTTCATGGATTGAAGCTGCTGGCCGAGAAGTCGCGGAACAGCTGTATGAGTTTTTTGTTACGCGGGCTAGGGACCACATCGGTGAGGTGACTACTGGACGCTTTCGAAGCATGATGCAGGTTGAGCTAGTCAATGATGGTCCGGTTACGATTCTGCTTGATAGCCGCAAGGCGTTCTAAGCTCTTCGTACTCCTCAAATCATGTCATCAGTTGTCTTTGATCTCGGATCCAGCTCAAACCGATCTCGATCACGGCGTTCGATTTTGTCTATGAATTCGAGTTCTTCGTTGTCTTCAAAACTCACACCAATCGCTTGCGCGTTTTCTTCCACCATTGATTGATCCGGCGTAGGGTTGTCGCCGGCAACGGTTTCCGAACCACTCTCGTTTACATCCTCCCAAGAGGCATCGAGATCGCCACCCGCGTCCCTGGGGGAGGCGGCTGTGTTGTTGCGCAGACGGTGGGCCAACAGCTCAGGATCCTTCGGTGCGCGTAAGATTTCCTCCTCCATAAACTCTTCAATCTCGGGATTTGGAACGTAATCTGGATTATTGCTTAGGTACTCAAAGCTTTCAGCAGGTTTCTTTGTCATGCCGCTCTCCTCAAATGCTACCGCTTCCACCGCCGCAGCAGAAAACTTACTCCGAGACCGAGAGACATTCAGTTTCTCATCCGGGAGATCAAAACAGAGTTTAGGGGATTCCGTCGCGCAGAACTATAGCAAACGTCGTAAGGCGCGGCAATACTTATGGACTTGCTCAGTTTAGAGTTCAAGCTTTAGCTTGTCGGCACCACGGCGACGCAACCTAAAGGTTGAACTCTGAACTTCCGGACTCAAAGTGAAACAGTACAAAAGAAAGCGTTGCTTGACGATTGCGCGGCCTCACTTTACACTGAACTTTGTCAACAGAAACGTTAAAACTCCAAGCTTGCTTAACACAACACAAGCGCAAAGTCTCTCCCATGAACGATAAACTCTTAGAGTCCTATGCCAAATAGCCCCTTTAATTCGCTTCAGTCCTTCAATCCCCGCGCCGGTGTATCCGCCAAGTTTTATTCGTTACCGCAACTCGAAAAAGAGAACGTGGGTCCGATTTCAAAGCTTCCGGTGAGTATCCGAATTGTCCTGGAATCCGTGCTGCGCAACATGGATGGAAAAAAGATTAACGAAGAAGACGTCCGCGCGCTGGCTAACTGGGAACCCAATGGCAAACGAACTGAGGAGATTCCGTTTGTGGTTGCGAGGGTGTTACTTCAGGACTTCACCGGAGTGCCCTTGCTGGTGGACCTCGCGGCAATGCGTTCCGCGGTAGCACGGCTAAGAAAGAACACAGCGGTTATCGAGCCTCTGGTGCCCGTCGATCTAGTCATCGATCACTCCGTCCAGGTGGATTTCTCAAGCACGAAAGATGCCTTTGAGAAGAACATGATGATGGAGTTCAAGAGAAACAACTCTCGCTACCAGTTCTTGAAATGGGGCACGCAGGCCTTCGACGGTTTTGGTGTTATTCCGCCAGGCATTGGCATCTGTCACCAGGTCAACCTTGAGTTTCTTGCCAAGAGCGTTTGGGAAAAGCACGAGATCTATTACCCGGACACGCTGGTCGGTACTGACTCACATACGACAATGATTAACGGACTGGGAATAGTGGCTTGGGGAGTTGGCGGCATAGAAGCCGAAGCGGCCATGCTGGGGCAGCCAGTCTATTTCCTGACGCCGGATGTGGTTGGAGTTTGCCTGAGTGGTGGTTTGCGCGACGGCGTAACGGCGACTGATCTCGTGTTGCGAGTCACAGAGATGTTGCGCAAGGCCAAGGTAGTGGGAAAATTCGTCGAGTTTCATGGCGACGGTGCCACCAGTCTTTCGGTAACAGATCGCGCGACCATTGCGAACATGGCGCCGGAGTATGGAGCTACCATGGGCTTCTTCCCGATCGATGAAGAGACTTGCCTGTATCTGGAAGCCACGGGCCGCGATCGCGACCAGATTGAAGCAGTGCGAAACTACTACACAGCGCAGGGCATGTTCGGAATTCCGCGCAAAGGTGAATGCCAGTACAGCGTGGTGCTTGAATTAGATCTCAGCGCAATTCGTCCGAGCGTAGCAGGCCCGAAGCGTCCTCAAGATCGCATTGAGCTGCCGGACCTTAAGGATCAGTTTCTGAGTTTGTTGCAAAAACCAGTGTCCGAAGGTGGTTATGGAAAATCAGAAGAAGAAAGCGCTGCTCGCTATTTCACCAAAATAGGGGTGCCAGGCCTCGCCAAAGCTGCCATCGCGGGTGGTGGCAGGCAAGAAGCTCATTCCGTGCCCAGTTCTGTCGGCGGCGACCTCACACGAATAAACACCAGCGCCTGGTCTGAGACGGAAATGGTTAACAACCGGCCCACGCCCGATCGGCTGGAAGAAGTTCATCCCGAAGAATTCCCGCATGCTGAAGTGGATCTCGGTCATGGTGACGTTTTGATTGCGGCCATCACGTCTTGTACCAACACTTCGAATCCGAGTGTAATGCTGGCTGCCGGGTTGCTCGCGAAGAAAGCTGTAGAGCATGGGTTGAGTGTGCGGCCGGCAGTGAAGAACTCCTTGGCCCCGGGTTCGCGCGTAGTTACGGAGTACCTGCAAAAGACGGGGCTGCAAACATACCTGGATCAGCTTGGCTTTAATCTCGTAGGTTACGGATGCACTACCTGTATAGGGAATTCTGGCCCACTCGACCCGACGATCGAGCAGGTTGTTACCGAGCACGACCTGATAGCGGCGAGCGTACTCTCCGGAAATCGAAACTTTGAAGCCCGCGTTCACCAGAGTATTAAGGCAAATTTTCTCATGAGCCCGCCGCTGGTGGTTGCTTTCGCGATTGCGGGGCGTGTCGACGTGGATCTTTCGACCGCGCCGCTGGGCATTGGAAAAGACGATCAGCCGGTCTACCTCCGCGATGTGTGGCCCAGCCTTCAGGAGATCAATGAGCTCTTACGCTCGGCGTTTGATGCCGCTACGTATCGTCGTCTCTATAGTAATTTTGCGGAACAGAACCCGCTTTGGAACGAGATACCAACGACGACTGGGAATGTCTACGAATGGGATCCCGAATCGACTTACATCCAGGAGCCACCATACTTCGAGAACTTCAGCAATGCCGTTGGGAGTTGGGAGGACGTTAGCGAGGCACGACCGCTGGCGATTTTTGGTGATTCGGTAACCACGGACCACATTAGTCCCGCCGGGGCGATCAAAGGCCACTCCCCTGCGGGCCTGTATCTCCTGGAGAAAGGAGTGGCGATAGAAGACTTCAACAGCTACGGTTCACGTCGTGGCAATCACCAGGTAATGGTGCGTGGCACTTTTGCAAATGTCCGGATCAAGAACCTGATGGTCCCGGGCGTCGAAGGAGGAGTAACGATCCATCAGCCGAGCGGTGAACGGATGAGCATCTACGACGCTGCGATGTTGTATCAGCAGGGAGGTGTTCCCCTGATGGTTATTGCGGGGCAGGAGTATGGGACTGGCAGTTCGCGTGACTGGGCCGCGAAGGGAACTCGTTTGCTCGGCGTCAAGGCAGTTATTGCTCAAAGCTTCGAACGCATCCATCGCAGCAACCTCGTGGGCATGGGCGTGTTGCCATGTCAGTTCAGAGACGAAGTTAATGCTGCGTCACTCAGTCTGGATGGTACTGAGACGTTTGATCTGCTGGGACTGGAAAATGGCGTCAGGCCGCTACAAGATGTGACGCTGGTTGTCCACCGCGCAAATGGAGCCAAAGAAGAGGTCCCTGTTACGCTTAGAATCGACACCCCGATAGAACTCGACTATTACCAGCATGGCGGGATTCTGCCCTACGTGCTCAGGCAGCTGCTGGCTGGAACGACAGATTTTTAGGGCGTCTCTCGCCAGCGTTTCAAATCAACATAGGAGTCATAAATGTCATCTGTACAACCGGCGGAAGCGAATACACCCCGCAAGTACCAACTCTTCATCGACGGTCAGTGGGTCGATGCAGAATCCGGCAAGACTTTTACTACACCCAATCCTGCTACCGGCGAAAACCTGGCCGAAGTCTCCGAAGCAGACAAAGTCGATATCGACAAGGCCGTTAGTGCTGCTCGTCGTGCTTTCGAGGGTAAGTGGTCCAAGATAAGCGCTCGGGATCGCGGGCGTATTCTCTACAAACTCTCCAAGTTAATTGAAGAGCACAGTAGTGAGTTGGCTGCGCTGGAAACCGCGGATAATGGTAAACCAATCAAAGAGTCGACCTACGTCGACCTGCCACAGGTCGCGGAAAACTTCGAATACTTCGCAGGCTGGGCCACGAAGATCGAAGGTGAGACGATTCCCGTTCCGGGGCAAATGTTAAACTACACTCTGCGGGAACCTGTGGGGGTCTGTGGGCAAATTATTCCGTGGAATTTTCCGCTCTTGATGGCCGCCTGGAAACTGGCCCCCGCGCTTGCGGCCGGCAATACGGTGGTATTAAAGCCGGCTGAACAGACTCCCGTGACCGCGATGGAACTTGGGAAGTTGATCCAGGAAGCCGGCTTTCCCGAAGGTGTGGTCAATATCGTTCCCGGTTACGGCGAGACAGCCGGCGCCGCGCTGGCAGCTCACCCCGGGATCGATAAGATTGCTTTTACCGGCTCCACGGAAGTTGGCAAGTTGATTGCGAAAGCAGCCGCTGAAAACCTTACCAAGGTGTCGCTTGAACTGGGAGGAAAGGCGCCGAACATTGTGTTTGCAGATGCAGATATGGACCAGGCGGTCAATGGTGCCATGATGGGAATTTTCTTCAATCAGGGACAGGTATGCTGCGCCGGATCACGTCTGTTTGTCGAAGAGAAGGTAAAAGACGAGTTTCTCGGACTACTAAAAGAGAAGGCATCCAGGATCAACGTTGGCGATCCCATGGACAAAGCCACGCATATGGGTCCGCAGGTTTCTGCGGAACAGCTAAGCCGCATAAAGAGTTATGTCGATGTGGCGCAAAAAGAAGGCGCCACGGTGCTGTCTGGCGGTGAATCGCCCAAACTCGAGGGAGCTTTTCAGAAAGGCTACTTCTTCCAGCCCACAATATTCTCCGACGTAAACAATCAGATGCGCGTCGCGCAGGAAGAAATCTTCGGACCGGTGGTTTCAGTGATTACCTTTCGAGACGAGGATGATCTGATCAAACAGGCGAATGATACTATCTACGGTCTTTCTGCTGGTATCTGGACGCGCGACATCACTCGTGCACATCGTTTCGCGAAAGAGATAAAGGCCGGAGTGGTTTGGATCAATACCTTCAACATGTTCAATGCAGCTTCTCCGTTCGGAGGTTACAAGCAATCGGGCTACGGACGGGAAATGGGGAAGCATGCCCTGGAAATGTATACACACGTGAAGAGCGTCTGGGTGGACCTCTCAGGCAGGCCCATTGGTTGGTTTGGTAAGTAACCGAGTTAATCTCAGACTCCGGGGAAAACGGTTTGCCCGAGGTTTGCATCTCTACATCGCCGCACTCTCTTTGATTGACTTTGCATGCGGTCAAATGCGGCGCTCTCCCGAAAAGTTAGTTCAATTTGAAAAGGAGACGCGTATGTATTTAGCAAAGAGACTGGGGCTGGGCTCGTTAATTCTAATCGGAGCGGTTCTCTTAACAGCTTGTCCGAAACAGGAAACGATCTCCAGAATCAACGCCGACCCGGGCCGCTATCGGAACAAAGAAGTTGGCATCGTTGGTAACGTAACGGATAGTTACGGCGTGCTCGGCAACGGTGCCTACGAGATCGATGATGGCACCGGCAGAATTTGGGTGGTAACCACTCGCGGGGTGCCTTCGCGTGGCTCCAGAGTTGGCGCCAAGGGCAAGGTATACACGGGTTATAGCTTTGGAGGCAGAAGCTTCGGTACCGTGCTGCAGGAAACGGACAGGCGCGCAAAAGGTAAGTAGTAAGAACGTAGCCGGAGACTTCAGCGAAGCAAACTCGATTGCGAGCTAACCACGATCATGACTGCCAGTCTGCCGGCTACAGTTTTGTTGATGGATAAACTCGTAGGCGTTCAAGCTCGTCCTGAACGGATCGTGATTGAGATCTTCGATACGGAGTTTGAGCGACTACATGCAGGCTCTTGCAAGCTAATTGAAACGACCCCGGTTGAGATACTTTACGGCGTCTCCCATGCGAACAGCGATTCGGGATCCGTGGGCGTGTTTATCCTGAGAAGCGCCGGCGTAGTGGAACAGACCTGCGGCGGGATCACTTCGAATCTGTGGGACGATCCTTTCGAGTGGACCTTGCCGGAGACCCTATCGACAACCGCCAGTGTTATAGAATATCTGGGTGATGTGGAAGGAACGCGCAAACATGCGTTTGCCTGCTTTGCCGGCGATGGGGATCTGCTTAAGAAGATCGCCACTCCCTCTGGGGAAATGCGCCCGCTGATTAGTTTGCTGATAGATACTCTGGTACGGGCCCTTGAGTATCAAGGCCGCGCGGTGGCCCTATTGGCAACAGTTTCCCCGGCTTCGCCGTCTGATAAACCAACATGACTCGTAAGGTGACTTTGCCCTCAAAGTCATTGGACGCAGCAGGCTCTTTGGGCTGCCAACGACAAGGTTCAAGAAATGATGAGCAGCTAAACGCACAGAACCGCTTGCGGTAGCCAGCGGATGCTAAGCTCAATCAACGCGTCGTAGATGGTTTTGTGCGTACAAATGCTTAATTGATTGACGTTAACCATTAGTCTTGAACTTAGCATCCGCTGGCTAACGCAAGCGGTTCTGTGCGTTGACTCATTTCTACGAACTTGTGGTGCGACACCATCCAGATGGCGTCCGCAGGACTTTTTGAGGCAAAGCCTCGTTACGTAAGGTCTCTCCACGATGTATTGTCCACAGTGTGGCCAACAACAAGTCTCGGACAGTTTGAGGTTCTGCTCGCGGTGTGGCTTCCCGCTCGAAGGCGTTCTGCAGTTGTTGGGAAGCGGAGGTGCGCTGCCCTTCTATCAACCGGCCAGCGGCCCTCGAGAGATGTCGGCCCGACGCAAGGGAGTGCGGCAGGGCGCAGCGCTTGTTTTGGCCGGAGCTGTGATGGTCCCAGTGCTGGGCATTATCAATAGCTTCACAATTGGTCCCAACTTGCTCGACATACTCGTTCCTTTGGCAGCAATCATCTTCTTTGTTGGTGGATTGATGCGAATGCTGTTTGCCGGGCTCTTTGAAGAAGGGGCTCACATGCATCCTAAAATTGTAACCACATCCTATGCTCCGCCTCCCCTCTCTCAACTTGGCGCGCACGCGCCGGGAGCTTTGCCGCCGGCACAAAATCATACTGCCACCGGTTGGAGATTCCGTCCTAACACTTCCGAGATTCGTCAATCATCCAGCGTTACTGAAAACACGACGCGCCTTCTGGATAAAGACGATCCTGCGAATCGCTAGCAGCGTCGATGTCATCGCTAACTGACCGTTTGCATGAGCGCATCCGTTCTGAAGGTCCCATTACGTTTTATGAGTGGATGAAAGCCGCGCTTTACGATCCTGAGCAAGGTTATTACTGCCGCTCGGACCGAGAAAGATGGGGTCGACAGGGTGACTATCGTACCAGCCCGGAGCGAAGTGTGCTCTTTGCGGCAACATTCGCACGCTACTTTGCGAGACTCCACCAGGACCTCGGTTCGCCCCTGGAGTTAACTATCGTTGAAGTTGGAGCAGGCGCCGGCCATTTCGCGGAGACTGTCCTGGAAACACTTCAGCTGCGCTTTCCCGACATATTCTCCAAAACCCATTACGTCATCGACGAAGCCAGCCCTGACTCCTGGTCGCGCTCTCGGTTGCGACTTGCACGATTCGGCCCTCGAGTTGAATTCGAACCGCTAGCGGCGCTCGATCCTCTCGATCACGCTATAGTCTTCTCCAATGAGCTTCTAGACGCTTTTCCAGTCCATCGAGTAATCATGCAGGGGGGTGAGCTGCGTGAATTGCACGTGGTAGTAAATGAAAGCGGGAGTTTTGAATGGACAGTTGGCCAACTATCGACGCATCGACTCAGCAAACATTTCGGGCGGCTAGGCGTTCGCCTTAGTGAAGGGCAAATTGCCGAGGTAAATTTGGAAATAGAGAATTGGCTGGAGTTGGTTTCCAAGAAGCTCAGGTTGGGCTATTTGATAACCGTAGACTACGGCGCCGAAGCTTCGGTTCTTTACCGTGAAGGAGAAATACGAGAGGGAAGTCTGCGAGCAGTACACAAACATCAGGTTTCCAGTGATGTTCTGCTCCAGCCGGGTCAGCAGGACATCACAAGTTCCGTGGATTGGACGCTTGTTAAAATGGTCGGCGCAAGAAACGGGTTGGAAGTCATCGCCTTCGAACGTCAGGATCGATTCCTGCTGGATGCCGGCCTACTCGCGGAAATGGAGCTGAGA
>JBPCMM010000018.1:0-13692 GCA_051002255.1 Pyrinomonadaceae bacterium | reverse complement strand
TCCAATATCACTTCAGCAATTGCGAGTTCGCTAGTGTGAGATAGCGAAAGATGAGCTGCGTTAGCTCCTGAGCCGGCAAATAGTTCCTGCACCTGTCCGTGAAAAAGCAGATACGGCGCTCCGCCGTCGCGTGCAGCGATCTCCAAGTCCTGCCAGCCAATCCCGTCTCTCCAACCCGTTTGCAACGCTTTAAGGGCAGCTTCTTTTGCTGCAAAGCGAGCCGCATAATGTTGCGCGGCCACGGCGCCTCGGCCATCGCAGTAGGCCCGCTCGGCGGAAGTGAAGACGCGTTCCGCAAAGCGTGGGGTTCGCCTAAGCACTTCGCGAATGCGACGAACTTCGATAATGTCTATGCCGATGGAAACAATCACGGATTTTGAGCTTCAGCGCGCCGGGTTCTACTGGCGCGAAATCGATGGCGTGCGTGCTCTTATTTGCGCGCCGCTCGAAGAGGACGGTTTCACAAACGGTTTCTCCACACGCTTGGGCGGCGTAAGCCCGATGCCGCAGGCAGCACTGAATCTTGCAGGTTTCAACGAAGATGCGGCTGAGAACATTCTGGAGAATCGGCGACGGTTTCTCAAGCTTTTCGGCGGCGAGTGGGTACTGGGAGGCTGCTGGCAAATGCACGGCACCGATGTCCGCGTTATCCGAGACGCGGCTGAGGCGAGGCCTGCGGAAGACGCGCAAGCCGACACCATTTACTGCGATGCTGTCGTCAGCGACGCAGAGCAGGTCTTAGCTGGAGTCAAGACTGCAGATTGCGTGCCGATCCTCATCGGTGATCCAAAGACGACTTCATTCGCCGCGGTCCACGCAGGTTGGCGCGGAACCTACGCCGGAATTGTTCTGTACGCGCTTGAACGTCTGACCAAGGAATATAATGCGCATCCCGAGGATTGCCGGATTGCGATTGGACCAGCCGCCGCCGTTTGCTGTTATGAAGTGGGCAGCGAAGTCATTGACGGTTTTAAGGAGCGTTTTCCGGGCGCCGACGATCTATTTAAGCCCACACGGGAAGGACACGCGCGCGTCGATCTGCTCAAGGCAAATCGAAATCAATTGCTGGCCGCGGGAGTCGCAGCCGAACGCATTCATATTGCTCCCTTGTGCACGATGTCTCGCACAGACCTGTTCTTTTCCTATCGGCGCGAAAAACAAGTGCATGGCAAGGTGGGCCGCTTGATGGCGGTGGTCGGACGAAGGGGGCAAAGGGGAAAGGGGAAAAAGGGTAAAAGGGAAGACTGAAAAGACATTCGCTGTTCCCCCTTTACCCATTTCCCCCTTCCCCTCTTACCCCTTGATCGTTATGGGTATCTTGACTTCGCGAGTTTGCGGTGGGAAGCAAAGCTCATCGTTGCAGCTCTGATAGCGTAGGCGCCCCTTCAGTTCAAAGGATCCTGACCCAACAATAGCATCGACGATTACGTTAAAACGCATCGTCACTTTTCCCTCGTACACCGCCACTTTGTTCTTCGAGAACTTGAGGCTGCGCAAGACTGCACGCGGATAGATTACGGGACCAACTCTTAGGCCACTTGGCCTCTCAATTTCCAGTTGCGTAGCAATGAGAAACTTTTCCAACGGGCGATTTGAATGGACGTGGAAACCCGATGGTATCTCCATCACAACCACGCCTTGTCCAGCGCGTCTGCGCTTGACCTTGTCCGCGGAAAAATAGCCGCTTACGCCGATGTTGGGCGCCGACTGTGGCGATGGTGTGGCGGCAAAGGTGGCCGGAAAACTGAGCACACTGGTAATAAGCAGGAATTGGGTGAAGCGTCGCAAATTGATAGATTTCATGAGTTGTTGTTACCGAATCAGATTTCTAACTACAGTGTGATTTTACATGGAGGCCGCAAAACGAGGAAACGCAGCCGGCTCCCGCGATATGGTTCCAGTTTCACAGTAGTGACGGAGTGCAGCCCCCGGGTCAAGACTGCGCAGGCTTGGCTATGGCTCGCTACGGAACCGCGAGCGATAGCCAAGGCATCCCAGCACTCAGCCCCAGCACGAGGCACTCAACCCACAGAACCGTTTGCGGTAGCCAATGGATCCCACCACTCAATCCAGCATGAGGCACTCAATCCTCAGATCCATCGGCATAGAAATCAAAGCATCGGGTTTCAGCTCATGTTGAGTGGGTGGATCCATTGGCTACCGCGAATGGTTCTGTGGGTTGAGCGTCTCCGGCTCGTGCTGAGTGCTGGGATCCGGTCGCTACCGCTGGCGGTTCTCTAGTGGACCAAGCCCATGCGCCCTGCAACTGGACCAAGGTTGGTCCCTGTCGGGCCGCAAGCTGTCCACACGCCGCGAATATGTCTCGCCCGCGCGGTTTGCGTATAAATGTGTGAACTCCTTTTGACTCCAGGATCGCTCTAAACTTTTCAACTCGCTCCGGCGAGGAGGGCCGGTACGGAAGAGGCTCGGCGGGGTTGTGCGGAATAAGATTGACTTTCGCGCGCACCTGGTAGCGATTGATCAGGTTTGCGAGTTGCCGCGCATGTTCGTCGGAATCGTTTACGCCGTCAAGCATTACATATTCAAAAGTGAACCGCTCGGTGCGCTTCAGCGACTGCTCAAACTCCTTGCAGGCCGTCAACAGTTCGCTAAGTGGCCACTTCCTGTTGATAGGCATCAAGGCATTGCGTAACTCGTCCGTCGGAGCAGCCAGTGAGACTGCCAGATGCGGTCGCTCGGGTATAGTCGCCAGCTCGCGGATGCGTGGAACCACTCCCGCAGTAGAAACGGTGACGCGGTTTGGAACGATGTGCAAACCCTTGGGATCGGAAACGATCCGTAGTGCCTTCATCAGTGAATCGAATGCCAGAAAGGGTTCGCCCGCTCCCATGCCCACGAGATTCGTCCCTCGCGGAGTTTTCACACTCATTCCATATGCATCGTTAAGCGCGATGATTATTTGCTCGACAATCTCACCGGCAGTTAGCGACCGCAACAGACCTAATTGAGCCGTCAAACAAAAACTGCATTGGAGCGGACATCCCGATTGCGAAGAGAAGCAGATAGTGTCGCGATGCTCCTCGGGAATAAACACCGTCTCAACCGGCAAGCTGTCATGCGTCCGCATCAGATAACGGCGCGTGCCATCTTCCGAGATGTAACGAGATTCAACTATAAGACTGGAGGCACTCGCCTGTTCCTGTAACTTTGCGCGGAGGTCTTTTGGTAGGTCGGTCACATCGTCGAGAGCGCGCACTCGCCGATGCTGCAGCGCGGCGAAGATCTGCCGCCCACGATAGGCCGGTTCGCCGAGTTCTTCGACAAACAAAATCAACTCCGGTTGAGTTAAACCCGTTAAGTGGATCTTGTTCATTCAGCGGCATTCTAACACCTAGACTTAGTTTGCCTTGAGCGGGCACGCGTCGGCATCGTGTTCCAATTTCTTTTTCGTGATTTTTGCGCCGCGGAAAACTCGACCGATACAAGCGATCCACGAAACAGCGCCAACCAACACGAAAAGCTTGTTAGTGATATTTCGTGTGATTTTGTGGATCGTGTTTGGCACTGGAATTCCGTTATAATTCACAGCGAAACGTCTGTCCTGAGTGATGTCTACCGTAGCAAATGTTGAGAGAAAAATTAGACGCATCGAGGGCTTCAGTGTGCGAATTCTTCATCTACACGGATCGGACGTGCGTGGCGACCGGATGGGGTTGCCGCAATACAGTTATCACCGAGCCGCTGAGAACATCATCACTGTGGAGAACTGGAAGGCAACGAGATTTCGCCCGTCTTATCCAGGTTTCGAAGTAGATGTGGTGGACCGCCGGGGGAATTCAGTCAAGGGTAACATGAAGTTGATTACAGTAAGAAAAACGTACCAGCGAGTCGCGAAGCCTAAACGAAAGGGGGTGAACGGATGATCCCTCCATTCACCCGGTTGCGTATCTCGCTCAGCTTGGGGTTAAGTGGTCCATTCGATTTTGCCCTGAGATGACACGTCTTATGGCACAACCGTAAACTTGGAAGAAGGTGACAGAGTCTGTCCGCTGACGCGGTCTCGGATGCGAATTGCGAGTTCGTATTCGCCCGGCGTCAGTGGGGCCGAATCAATCAGCCGAGCCAGCGTTAGGCGTTGACCGGCGTCACTCATGCCGCGCCAGTCTTCTACCTGTTTGCCTAACTCTTTGCCGTCTTTAAGGAGGGCATACTCAACATCCACTGAGGGACGCAGAGTCGTCTGATCGATGCCGGCGTTGTAGACCTGGAGATAGACTCCCACCGGTTGGCCGCGATGATAAGTTCCCGAAACGTTCGGGATCACTTTCGTCTGACCTATCACAAACTGTCCAACGGCTGGCTGATCGACCAGGCTTTGCAACTTGGCCGCCAGGATTAGCGTGGAGGTCGAGAGCTTGGCCGGATCATACCTGGGAACAGTAAAGCCGATGTGTCGGATACCGGTTGCGCCAGAGGCTACGTCACGGACGACCACGTCGACTTTGTAAGTACCGGGTAGCAGAGGCAGGGCCTTCTGATAAGCGGACTTGCGATCCTTCGCATCTGTTAATTCTTGCGTGGTAGCCGTTGTGATTACAGGATCTTCAAAAATGCCCACTCGACGTCCGGCAACTGACGTAATCCTTCCGAAGATATTAATTCGCGCCTGCTGCAATCCGCCGCTGTCCTGAAATACCAGGTCCTTGTTATCTGTCTGGATTGTAAAAGCGGTGATTACACGCTCATCAGACTGGCGGAAAAAATCCACTCGGATATCGAAATTGAGGGGGTTGTCCTCTATGGCAGGTGTATTGGTGAGGCTGTTCAAATCACTAAACTTCACTTGCGGAGGGCGACTCAAATCTGCGAGGAGTTGCAGACGTGAGAATGGACTGTCCTGCTCCCTTTGGTAATTACTTATTCCGGTGCCGCCTTGTCCGGAAATCCGATCGCCCTTACTTGACAAGCCCAGTTGCTCTGAGAGGGTCAAGCCCGCTCCGGGAATATTCAGCAGGGCGTCTTTTTCATTGGGGTTGCGGGCGAGGCGATATTCGCCGCTGCCTGTGGGATCAACAAACTCTATCTCGATTCCAGATCCGACACCGGGTAGATATCGATAGAACCATGTTTCAAATGGGTAGGTTGAAGTGGAACCACCTCCTTCATGCGAAGGCCGATCATACATTCCACCCATCGGATGTGTCTCACGCCCGTCAGGCTTTCCATACATGATCCAAATGCGCCCGCGATCGCTCTTCCATCCCGGAATTCCCGAAGCGAAGTGTTCATTCGCGTAAGCGATGCGCTCGTAGTATTCTTCTTTAAACTCGTTTTCGTCCGTGTCTGGATCGGGATCGCGACGGCGCCAAAACTCCTCGATGAATCGCTCTCGTTCGTCGTCCGTCGCCAGCTTCTTAAAAGCCTTTCGCTCTTCGTCTGTGATGATGTATGTAACATCCTTGTCTAACCAGTCCTTGTAAGCCTTCTTAAGCTCAGGTTTGACATTGCGAGCCTTCAGGGAGGGGTCCTGAGCTGATCGGGAATCCTGGCCAAATGAGAAAGGAACGGAATTCAGAACGGACAGAATGATAGCCAGGCGAAGTGCTAATTTGGGGTAAGACATTCGAAACTCCTATTGAAGCTGAACAAACTAAACAAGAATCACGGCGGCGGTGCCGGCTCGGCGCAGAAGCAAAGGATTCTAGGTTCGTCGGGAACCGTAGTCAAGATGCCAAAAGCCTGCGGGTAAGTTGCCCTTAAACCGTCGAAAAACCCAGTAAATGGGGGTCTAAGCGTCCGGCGGCGAACTAGGTAGCGGTGCGCGGTCGGTTGAAAATCCAGGCTACAAATATGGAAACGACATAAAGAACAAGCATTGGGGCAGCGAACAGTAGCATATTAGGGATATCACTGGTTGGCGAAAGCAGTGCGGCCGCAATCAGGATGACTATTGCCGCCGTCTTCCAGGAGCGCACCAGAAATCCGGCAGTTAATAGTCCAATCCGAGAAAGGACGTAACTTACGGCCGGCATCTGGAAAACCACTCCCATTCCCAGCATGACAATAATAATGAAATCAAAGTAGTCGTCTGCCTTTAGCAGCAGTCGAAAGTCTTGACCAAGTCCCAGCAGATACTTCGCCGCCGGTGGGAAAATCACGTAGTAGGCAAACATGGCCCCTAGCACGAAAGATACCGATGAGAGTGCGATAAACGGTGTGACGTAGCCCCGTTCGTGCGGATAAAGACCGGGCGAGACGAAAGCCCAGATCTGCCAGAGCAGGAATGGAACTGATAAGCAAAGCGCGGCATAGAGCGAGACCTTTATGTACAGCGAGAAGGGCTCCAACGCGGTGGTGACGATTAGCTTGTCGCTGATTCCTGAGGAAGCCTGCGGCAATGATGAGAAATCGACTGGGAGCCTGACTCCTTTGGGAATCACCGTGTTGCCGGCGTATAGCGCCTCATCTGTATATAAGCCCAACTGTCCCTGTGCATCCTTCGCCACCCGTGCTGTCACCGAAGCCCCAACCGGGATGACGCTGGTGCCCAGCTTGGTCTCTTCGGGAAACACGTAACGTCCCACATCGCTTTCTTTCAGAGAACTTAGCCCGAGTATTTTTTCATTTCCTGTCAGTCCTGCAATTGGCAACTGGCGCCGTTGAGCTTCGGCCAGGGCACGTTCGACCGGCACGGCCAGAAAACTATAAATGCGATCTGAGAAAAACCA
Organism: Pyrinomonadaceae bacterium; assembly: GCA_051002255.1. Classification (GTDB taxonomy): domain Bacteria; phylum Acidobacteriota; class Blastocatellia; order Pyrinomonadales; family Pyrinomonadaceae; genus PSRF01. The sequence continues at coordinate 7,003 of JBPCMM010000018.1, read as the reverse complement.
ACAGACGGACGTGGCAACGAAGACAAAAGCAATAGAGCGAATCAGACGTTTGCGCAGCTCGTCCAGATGATCCAGAAAGGACATCTGACCGCCAAGTTCTTCTTCTTCACCCTCGCCTATTTGACGAGCTCTCAAGAGAGTTGACATCGATATGGTTCGTCGCGATTCACAACCAATCTTGTTTCCGCGGTGGTTCCGTCTTAATCGGGTCGTCTCCCGACTCGTCTACTTCCGCGGAGAGAGCGGAAGGATCTGTAGTGTTCGACACCACTTGCCGGCCTACGGATTCAGCGGCAGGCACTGGTTCGATCATCGGTTCCGGAAGCTGTCTGTGTTGGTTTTCTGAGTCCAATATCGTGTTGTCATCGGATTGCTGCGACGACGGACTACCAGCGTCAAGAAGAGATTCTTCGAACGCGACCTCGCGCTCCCAGGTTCGTTTAAAATCCTCCGAGGCTTTACGAAACTCAGCAATGTGTTTTCCCATAGAGCGGCTCAGCTGGGGCAGTTTCCGCGGACCAAAAAAGACAAGAGCCATGAGCAAAATGAAAAACAGTTCGGTGCTGCCAAGCGAATCGAGAATTAAGAGGAACACTTCTTAGAACTACCTTTCGCGGTCTGCGCGCTCGCCGACTGCCCATTTGGGATTGCCAATCTGAAAAGCACGTAGTCCGGTTAACCGACTGCTTACTTTGTTTGCAAATCGTTCTTCCAATTTGCAATCGGGAATCGGCAATCATTAGGATTGTAGCGCGTTGGTTGTTAAAGCAGAAGGGAGTAGAACCACGCCAAACTTGGCAATTGCGACCTGGTCTATGACCTTTCTTGACAGTTGCGACCCACTAGCGCAACCCTGTCCCAGAAACTCTAAACACTCCCAGACGGATTCCGGGATAGGGCACTAACGCTCCCGGACGATCCCCGATCCGGCAGAGCGGTCTGGATCGGTCGGTAGGAAGGTCCGCGAAGCAAGACAGAGGAAAGTAACCTAAGATGTTCAGGAAGAGTACACATGAGGGAGTGGAACCAGCAGGCGCGCCGTTACAGCTCTTCGGTGAAGTAGCTGAAGCCATTTCCTCTACCACGAAAAAACTAGAAAAGACTGCTTTATTGGGAAACTACTTCAATGAGCTTAACGACGTTGACCTCGCGCGTGCCGCGCGCTATTTCGCGGGCCAGCAGTTTGCTCTGAGTGACTCACGCACGACCAACGTCGGTGGAAGCATAATTAGCGAAGCTCTGAGTCAGGCCACCGGTTTCAGTATAGAAGATCTGGCGCCGCGCTATGTCCGTCTTGGCGATGCCGGCGAGACAGCATATGAAGCCGTCAAAGAAGCAAAGCATGGCACTCAGCTGCCGGCTATTACTCTGGCTGAGACTGAATCAATAATCACGCGTTTGAGCGAGACTCGGGGAACGAGGAACAAGACAGCTTTGCTGGCCACGGTGCTTCATCAGGCGAGTCCGCTGGAGGCTAAATACCTTGTCAAGTTGCTTGCTGGTGACCTTCGAATTGGCTTGAAAGAGGGGCTTGTCGAGGATGCCATCGCTCGCGGTTTCGCCAGGCCGCTTCCACATGTCGCCTATGCGAATATGCTTCTCGGTGATATTGGCGAGGCGGCTGTTCGCGCCAGGAATAGTGACTTGCGCAATATCGAGATGAGGCTCTTTCATCCGATCAAATTCATGCTGGCTACCCCGGCGGCCGACCTCTCGGACATCGCCCGCACGATGCCCACTGAGTTTTTTGTCGAAGATAAGTTTGATGGGATTCGAGCGCAAGCGCACGTAAAGGACGCACGGGTGTCGATCTACTCTCGCACGATGGACGACATCACGCACCGTTTTCCCGAGCTAATCGAACCACTCCGAAGTTTGCCAAGTGAGGTGATCATTGATGGAGAAATCGTAGCTGCACAGGGCGAACGGATCCTGCCATTTAGCGAGCTGCAAAAACGATTGGGCCGGAAGACCATCGGCAAAGATCTGATGAGCGAAGTGCCGGTGATCCTGGTGGCTTACGACTTGTTGTACGCAGATGGGCGGGTGCTGATTAATGAATCGCTCCAAGAGCGTAGGGTGATTCTGAATAGACTCGTCCCCAAGGAAGGCACAGTTCGTCTCTCCCTTGCAAAGGAATTTAAGGAAGTCGCCCCGCTTGACGACGAATTCACGAATGCTCGCGGGCGCGGTAACGAGGGCCTGATGATCAAAAGTCCCGCTTCATTGTACAAGCCCGGTAGGCGCGGCCGGGAGTGGTTAAAGTTGAAGCGTGCGATCGCCACCCTGGATGTGGTGGTGACAGCCGTTGAAGTGGGGCATGGGAAGCGCCGCCATCTGCTGTCTGACTATACTTTTGCGGTGCGTCGGTCTGCACAAAGCAACGAATTGCTCAATATCGGGAAGGCCTATTCCGGACTCACGGACGTGGAGCTGGCAGAGCTTACAGAGTGGTTCCAAGCGCACACCCTCCAGGAGTTTGGACACGGAAGAGTACGCCTGGTGGAGCCCAAAATTGTGATCGAGGTTACCTTTGATAGGGTCCAGGAATCGAAAAGGCACAAGAGCGGCTACGCTCTGCGTTTTCCACGGATTCTTCGAGTGCGAACTGATAAAAACCCTCAGGATGTAGACACACTTGAGACCGTCCAGCGGCTGGTTGAGGCAAACGATTCACCGTATCCTGCGCCGGAGGAGTCTCGGTCGAGTTGACGCCGCAGGAGATGCACCTTAGCCACTTGAAGACCTCTCTCAGCGAGCACTCGCTATTGCGTTTTCAAGCTGGTTAGCTGTAGGATGCAACGCGTCGCTGCCCCCTTGCTGGGCATGTTACGTAATCCGGTAACTCTTTGCACACAGATATTAAACCCGCGTGCATAGCCGCGGAAATTGACCAAGGGGCGTTCAGGTTTTAGCTCTACGTTCTCAGATAACTAACGAGAGCAAAGCTAAGAATATCTGCTCGGCAAAGCCTGGTGAGCCAATTTGTCCCGATGTAGCTGGCGGCGGCGGCGGCTCAGTACATCCCGGCGTATGGATAATTCCTGCGTAAGCCGGGATGCTGAGTGCCAGACTAAAAATGGCCGCTGCCAAGATTGGTTTCACGGTTTTCATTTTGTCTCCTAAATTTTGGTGTTTGGGTTGGTAAAATCCAGTCGGGGATACGAAAATTGGGAATCCAACTGGAAAGCAATTAACGAGGCGCATCATAACCGCCTCACGGGCCTCTTGCAAGATATCCTGCTACTTTCACAAAGGACAACCTCACATGCAGTTACACAAATGTACAGCACTCGTAAAAGTTAAAAGCGATCTAGCTGCCAGCCAAAGCGAACGGGCACGGGTTCTGTCCGCTCGAGCAAAAGAGCAGGCGGAAGCCGGAGAGTTTGAAGCTGCCCGGGCGACAATGCGCGAATTCTGGGACCGCGTAGGCGATCGGCCTCGGCTGGAGGGATTAAACACTGCCGCCCGAGCTGAACTGCTTTTGCGTTGCGGAACTCTATCGGGTTGGATAGGGAGTGCCCGCCAGATTTCCGGCGCGCAAGAGATCGCGAAAGACCTAATCAGCGAAGCCGCCACGATATTTGAAGGGCTTGGCCTGCATGAGCGAGTGGCTGAAGCTCGCGTCGATCTTGGAATCTGTTACTGGCGCGAGGGAGCTATTGATGAAGCGCTTGTAACGCTTGACGATGCTCTAATTCGACTCGGCGATCTTGAAAGCGAGCAAAGACTGCGAGTTATTCTGAATAGGGCCATTCTTGAACAGCTATCGAATCGACCTAAAGACGCTTTACGCCTTCTTCAGGAATCTGCGTCGTTGTTCGAGGCTAGCAGCAACCACGCGTTGAGGGGCAAGTTTCACAATGAGTTTGCAGCCGTGCTCAACAATCTCGGTCGAGCTGGGCACCGAGAAGAGTACATTGACCGTGCACTTGTTGAATACGCCGCCGCAAGTTTTCACTTTGAACAGGCAGGCCACAAACGTTTCCTGGCTGCTGTCGAGAACAACCTCGGGTTCCTGTTCGTTAGCGTACGCCGATTCGATGAAGCGCATGAACATCTTGATCTCGCGAGGTCGCTCTTTGCAGGCTTGAAAGACAAGGGCATGGTCGCTCAAGTCGATGACACGCGCGCCCGGGCCTTCATTGGGCAGGGCCGGTTTGCGGAGGCGGAGTCAGTAGCCCGCGGCGGAGTGCGGGTGCTTGAGGAAGGTGACGAACTCTCCTTGCTGGCTAAGGCGTTGACTACGCACGGAAAAGCGCTGGCGAAGCTTGGCAACGCTCAACTCGCACACTCCAAGTTCAGCGAAGCCCTGGCCACCGCGCGGCGGGCCGGTGATCCGGAAAGTGCAGGTGTCGCCGCGCTGAGCATCGGCGAAGAATTGGCTGATCATCTGCCGCATAAGGAGCTGTGCTCTTACTATCGAATGGCGGAGTCGCTGCTGGCTGAATCTCAGTATCCTGAAATTAAGGTGCGGCTGGGAGAATGCGCCCGGCTATTGATGAGGTTGCCGCTGGACCAGCCCATCCTTGAGGTTCTGGTTGGGCATCAGACTAACGGGAAACGCTCGGCTAAGGAAAACGCAGCCGGGCCTCCCACATTCACGAATTCCGGGCCAGAGGGTCCACTGGAAGAGCTGGTGCTTAATTACGAGGGCGATCTCATCAAGCGGGCTCTCGAGGCATCCGGAGGGAGCGTCACACGCGCAGCGCGATTGTTGGGGATCACGCACCAGGGACTTGCTTTCATTCTTAATGGCCGGCATAGGAATCTGCTCTCCGTGCGCACTCCCGTTAAGCCGCGCAGGCGAAGCATCATACGTTACCGGTAATCAGAGCAGCCTTCTCTTATCTTTGAGCGGCGTTGGTTCATTGGAAGCAACGTCGCTCCTCTGTTTGAACTCTAACCGCCACAGCGAATACAGCGTCTTCATGAACTTTTCGAAATACTTCTTTGCGACAGCTCTGGCACTCTTCATCTTTGCGGGTGTCGTGGGGCAGACTCCACGCCGAAGAACGACTACTCGGACGGCGCCTGCTAAGGCTGTAACGCCGGAGCCCACACCGGAACCTGAAAACCGGCCTTTACCTCCCAGAGAGCCTAGGGCACCCATACCGCTGGCAATTGTTAACGGGCAAACCATTACCACGGCAGACATCGATCCCAGGGTGAGAGAAGAAGTTGAGAGACTCGACGAAAGAATCGCTGATACGAGACGGCGCGTGCTGGAGCTTCAGATCAACACGCAGTTGCTTGAAATCGAAGCTAAGAAACGTAAGGTGACATCGCAGCAGTTGTACAGCCTGGAGGTCAGCAAGCGTGTACCTAACCCTACGGAAGCCGAGATCAAGAAATTCATTGACGATAACCGCGATCAGATGAAAGACACTGACGAGTCCAGCATTCGCCCACAGGTGATCTCTTTGTTGCGGGCCAACCAGGAAGCAAGGGTCTCAGAAGAGTTGGTGCGCCGACTCCGCACTGCCAATCCGGTCATCCTAGGCGTGGATATCAATTCGACTAACCTTAACCCGGTCGCGGTACTGGCTACGGTCGGTGGTAATCCGATTACAGCCGGCGTCGTCATCGAGAGACTCAAGCCGGCAATCTACAAAATGCGGCTTAGTGTCTATGAACTTCAGAGTGAGGCTCTGGAGAGAACTATTAACGATCTGCTATTGATCGCGGAGGCCAACCGCCGCAACGTCCCACCCGAGGAGATCGTGCGCACCGAGATCAGCGAGAAGTCGCACCCCCCTACCGAAGCTGAAGTCGCGAAGTTCTATGCTGAAAATAAGACTCGAATTGGTAAAGATCTGACCTCGGTTCGTAACCAGCTTGTGGAGTACTTGCAGGAGCAGGAGCGGCAACAACTAGAGCGAACGATGTCTGAAAAACTTCGCAAGGGCGCCCAGGTACGTTTGCTGATTTCTGAACCGCAGCCGCCGACTCAGGCCATCAACACCGACGACGATCCAAGTCGTGGTGCGGCAACCGCACCGGTTACCATCGTTGAGTTTACCGACTTCCAATGTCCTTCCTGCGCAGCGATGCATCCAGTGCTGGAAGAAGTGCTGAAAACCTACGGCAACCAGGTGAGGTTTGTAGTACGCGATTTTCCGCTGGCGATGCATGCTAACGCGCGCAAAGCCGCAGAAGCGGCAAATGCGGCGCAAGCGCAGGGCAAGTTCTTTGAATATGCCGCACTACTCTTCAAACGACAGGACGCTCTGGACGTTCCTTCGCTGAAAAAATATGCATCCGAACTCGGATTGGACCGCGCGCGTTTCGATGCAGCGTTAGACGGAGGAACCTTTGCCGCGGAGGTGCGACGCGATATTGCTGATGGTGAGATGTATGGGATTGATAGTACGCCTACGATCTTCGTTAATGGCGTCCTTTTGAAAACTCTTAGCGCTGAGGATCTGCGTGCGGCGATCAATCGTGCCCTCGGCGCCACTTCGACAACAAAGACTTCCCCGAATTAGAAGCCAAGTTACCTTTTCTTCTTATCAAATATGCTACACGCCTGATAAGCGCCGGTGGGATCGATTGCGGTCCGACCTTCCTCAACGTGCCGGATGACTCCTCCTTTATCGATTACAATGGTCGCTCTTGCCGAGTAGCCCGTCTTCTCATTGAACAGCCCGTAGTCTTTGGTTACCCTGCGGTGCCAGTCGCTTAGTAAAGGGAAGGTAACCCCGATGTCCTGGGCGAACCGTTTGTTAGCGGCAAAGCTGTCCATGCTAACTCCCAGAACCTGTGTATCAGTGGACTCGAATTTGGCGATATCAGCCTGATACGCCTTCATTTCCTTCGTTCAACCGCCGGTGAAAGCGAGGACATAGAAAGCGAGCACGACGTTCTTCTTGCCCTTAAAGTCGCTCAGCTTAACTTCCTTGCCTTCCGTATCAGTCAAAGTAAAGTCTGGGGCGGGCTGGCCGGCTTTTAAATGGGTTTTGGGTGGCGCGGGTTGCTGGGCATGCGCTGCTAGAGAGAACAT
>JBPCMM010000017.1:0-6087 GCA_051002255.1 Pyrinomonadaceae bacterium | reverse complement strand
TCGGCGGGATTATCGGCAGGTTGATGCGCGGAATAATCACTCGGCGCCCTGTTTGCGGACCCGTTCCCGATGGACCTATGGTCGGGCTAGCCGCCTTGGGAGTAACAGTGATGCTGCGCTGATTCTTATCGCGAACGATGGTGAGCGTAACGTCACCCTCCTTCTTCTTGCCTAGCGCGCGGGTAAGGTCGCCGGCGTCCTCAATCTTCTCGCCATCAACTGCGGTGATTACATCTCCCGCTCTGATTCCTGCTTTGGCGGCTGGACTGTCATCTCCGACGGAAGTCACCAGCACTCCTTTTCCATCCGCGACGCCAAAGAATTCAGCAAGTTGTTTCGTCAACTGCGTGGTGCTCACGCCGATGCGCCGGTTATTACCGAAAGCGAACACGAAACCGTCGTTGTCTGAGTCGGGTCGTTCCCACTTCCAGACCCTCGATCCCGGTCCCACCAGGCCCTCGAAGCCCTCCAACTTGCCACCCAGACCCTGCAACTTATGAAACGCATCCATGGAGTCCTTGCGTTTGCCGATGGTCACAGCAACTTCCTGTTCCGAGCCACCGCGACTGATGCCGAGTCGCACCGTCTGGTCTGGAGCAACTTCCGATACCAGCCGAGTCAATTTCCGCACACTGGTAACACTCTCACCGTCGAATCGCAGAATCACATCGTCTTTCTTCAGGCCGGCCTTTTCGGCCGGGCTGTCTTTCACGAGGCTGGTGATGCCAGCGCCTCGCGCTTCGCGCAGGCCGTAGCGACCCATGTTCTCTTTGTTAATGTCCTCGGCATAAACGCCGAGGAAGCTACCGCCGTCAATGAACAGGGAAAACGACTGGCCGAAAGGCTCGCCTGGCGCGGGAGGTGCGGGAGGTGCGGGAGGTGCGAGGGGAGTCTGCTGAGCCAATACGACAGACGCTGCTAAAGATAGGGAGATCAAGACAGAAAACACGCTTCTAATTGTCATGAACGGAAATCCTCCGGAAAGATTTTAGCCTCTTACACGCTGTAAATCGTGTCGAGTTCCAAAAATGAAGAGCCGATTTGAGCAACTCTCCGCGCCGGGATGGTGACGAGGTTTGCGTCTATGCGGACGACTTCGTCTGGTTCTGTCTCAGTAGGGACCTGGCCGGGCGCTGCGTGGGCGACGACAAGGCCCACGAACAGAGCAACTGAAAGCTGGTATGCGCGTTTCACGATCATCGTTGTTTTGAGCAGGATTTAGGATTACTCACGCAGTCCCGTTAGGGACGCAATGTCTATAGACCGTCGTTGCGAAGACACTCGCAAGCTCCGTTAGGAGCGGAATATACATTTCATGCTAACCAACTGAAATGACATTGCACTCCTGACGGAGTTCATTGCTGTTTCGGTTCCGGTGGCTATAAACATTCGGCTCCTAAGGAGCTAAAGACGTTCACCCCGTAACAAACTGACCCCTGTGGTCATTGCCACGTTGGTAGGCCCCTCAACCTATTCTACAACCTCGAAATCGATCCACTGGGTGGCCACCCTGGGAGTTTTACCGGCTGCGTGATCCTTAACGATGATCTGTAGGGAGTAATCGCCGGCCGCTGCCGTCGGGGTCAGGCGTACCACGCCGTCATTGCTGAGTCGGGCCGCGTCCTTCTGCTGACCGGGATCAAAGGCTGCTTCAGGACCTGTAAAAACTTCCTTACCGTCATGGAAGAGACGCACCTGCGTGGTGATTTGCGGCTTGCCCGTCGAAGCGACGGCCCGCGCGTTGTAAATCAGATGAGCGTAAGAGAGCACCGCACCCGGGCGGAACCGGCGCACCGCAGGATTAGAAGTAAACTGCACCGGGGAAATTGCTGCTTCAACGGGAACCGCCGGCGGCAGTCCCGGTGTGCCGTCGGAAGCTGCCTCAGTCAGAACAATGCCCGAAAGGGCCAGCACGTTTTTCTTAAGATCGGGAATTTCAATGAACTGTCCTGCCGTACCAAACCTCCTCGAATTCGCATCACGCACAACGATACGGAACTGATATGCACCCGGAGACTTCACAGGAACATCTGTCGAATAGATAAGACCGTTCTGCTGCACGATGGCCAGCGCGTTGGGGGGGATACGGACTGTGTGCGTGCGCGTAAATTCGTTTACCACGCGGCCGTTCTGACCGAGCGTAACTCCCGCCACATCCAATGTCATTCTCTTCCAGCCGTTTGCTTCGTCGGCAAAATCAATGGTTTGCGTGTCAATGTGAAGCAAAGCGCGCAGGAACGAATTACCCTTTGCGTCCTGGCCAACGATGGGTGTAAGTCGCAGCGGCACTTCCGTGGCCGGGATCGGCGAAACAAGCATTACATAGAGTTGACTGTCGCCTGTGCGTGGCTTCTCCGGCACATTCAAAACCTCATCTGTTACGCCGATGAACCCCTTGCGTGTGCGTACCCGCAATCCTTCGCGTTTGACCCGTACATCGAGTTTGCGAAATCCTCTCACGCCCTCCTTGAACGAGTCCTTTGAGGGGCGGTAGCCTATCAGGTAATAGCCTCGCTGCTCTTCGAGTGCGCGCCGCAGACCTTTGCCGACGTCGTTAGTATTGACTGTGAAAATGCCGCCCGTTTCTTCGGCCAGATAAGCCAGTCCCCCCTGCGAGCCAAAGAGTGTTCCAGCCCGAGTACGGCGTATCGAATCTCTCTGATCCTCTGAAGGTTTTCAGCCGCGCTAATCATGTCAGGGTTGACCAAGCCGCGCGCGTCTATAGTATGTATGACAATGCCGGAACGGTTAGCGTAATCGACAAGGAATCGCAGAGGGCGTTGTAATTCGGCCTTGATGTCGAGACCATCGGAGAAAAGCACTATGGCCTTGCGTCCGGGAAGCTTGCGCATATCATTGATGAGAAAGCGCAGTGCGACAACCACGCGGGGCACGCGCGAGTCGCTGCTGAAATACTCTGCTCGTTCACGTCCCAGCCCTTTCATATCTTCCGCAGACACTCCTTTGACCTCGTTCTCCCTGTCCGTTTTTGTGGGGATATCAAGATCCCCGCGTACCGGCGCAAACACGTCAACCGAGTTGTTCGTGCCCGGAAGCCAGACCAGTCGCCGGACCGCGAGTGCCAGCTGCTTTCGGTCAACCGTAAACTGCTGTAACAAGGTGTTGCTTCTTGTCGTGCGGAAAATTCCGACCAGATCATTCGGCTCGATTCGCTCGTCGATAAACGTTTTGAGGGCGTCACCCGTTGCCCCGACACTGGGGAAGGACATGTATTCGTCGTCCACTAGCACGGCTACCGTTCGAGCTACCTGATCGGCGCGTAGACGGATTGGCGGCGGTGCGGGCGCGTCCCGAGGCTTCCCTTTGTTACTTGGCTTACTTGGTTCAGGGGATGAAGTAGCAGGAGACGTCCCGATAAAAGACAAGTCTGTGATCTGCTGTAGCTGGCCCTCTTCACGAATCTCGAAATCCTCGCGTTTGAGGTCTGTGACCTGCCGCCCATCTCTGTCGGTTACAGTGACATCCACCTGGACCAGATTTGTCGTGATCCTCACCACTTCGTCTTCATCGGCTTTTTTCTGTGGCGGCCCAACGGGCGAGATCGGAGTTTGACCCCAGGTTGAGATGAACAGGGAAAACGTGAGCAGGAGAACGATCCCGAGTTGTCTAAACATGGTTAGTCTCCACACACAAGAATTTGATCTTAGCTTACGCTTTAGACGAAACTTGGAAATAGTATAGTCAACCCGATCGCCGATATCAGGTTGGCAAACCTTTGGAGTGCGCCCGCGGAGCGAAGCGGCCGGGGTCCCCAGCGGGGCAGCCCGCTGGGGTGGAAGACGACGGCTTTGGTTCAAAACCCGGCAGGGGAAATCCAAAGCGGTGTCGCGCTGCGGCTTGCCACCGCACTCCACAAACTACCCGCCTCATCACTTTTTCGGTGACGTCTTCATTGGTCTAAAGTTGACATTAAGGTGCTGCAGACGTTCTTCGTGAATGTTCAAGCGCGTGAGGAAGTCGGCGTAGTTCTTTCGCCCCTTTAAAGACCAGGTCACTTCCGACAAAGCGGTCAATCGAGGAAACGCCATGTACTCAACGTGGCCCGGGGTGGGCAAATACTCAGTCCACAACTGGGCCTGCGCGCCGAGTACGCGCTTCGCCTCTTCGGCGGTCAACTCCTCAGGGATCGGCTCGAAATCGTAAACCGTTTCCAGTGGTAGGAAGCCTCCGATGGCCGGCAGCTCGCCCGGATCCTGCGATTGGTAGTAGTCGAGATAGGTGTGAGTTGTGGGAGCCATTACTACATCGTGCCCGGACTTTGCCGCGGTAATGCCGCCCTTCACACCACGCCAGGACATGACGGTCGCGCCGGGAGCGAGTCCCCCTTCCAAGATCTCGTCCCAACCGATCAGTCGCCGGCCTTTAGCTGCCAGGAACGTGTCCATGCGACGAATGAAATAGCTCTGTAGTTCATGTTCATCTTTCAGGTTCAGTTCCTTGAGTCGCGCCTGCACCTGCTGGCTGGTTTTCCATTGGTCCTTGATAGCCTCATCGCCCCCGACGTGAATAAAGGTACCGGGAAAGAGATCGATCACTTCAGCCAACACATCCTGCATAAAAGTGATGGTCTTCTCACTTGGATTGAAGATGTTGGCGTTGATACCCCAACGGCTCCAGACTTCGAGGGGCTCGGCAGTTACTCCCAACCATGGGTAAGCGGCAATCGCCGCCTGCGCGTGACCGGGCATCTCGATCTCCGGCACCACCGTGATATGGCGCTGTCGCGCATACTCCACAACTTCCCGGATATCCTGCTGCGTATAGAAACCGCCGTGCGGCTTCTTATCAAAGCCGCGGGGATTTCTCTCGTGACCGAGCCGCGTCTGCTTACGCCATGCCCCGATCTCTGTTAGTCGCGGATATTTTCCAATTTCGATGCGCCAGCCCTGGTCGTCGGTGAGATGCCAGTGGAAGGTGTTCAGTTTGTGCAGCGCCAGCAGGTCAACAAAACTCAGCACGAACTCTTTGGGCATGAAGTGGCGGCAAACGTCGAGCATCGCCCCGCGCCAACGAAAGCGCGGCTGATCCTCTACATGCACCGCGCGTATGGTCCATTCAACGCCTTTTTGTGCGCTCGACGCGAAGATCGCCGGCGGGAAAAGCTGTCTCAGGGTTTGTATTCCGTAGAAGATCCCGGCTTCCGTCGGTGCGCGGATGATCACACGTTGCGGGGTGACGTCCAGCAAATATCCCTCATCGCCTAAGCGAGTCAGAGCAGGGTCGAGCTTGAGGCTGATAGTGTTATCAGCATCTTCGCGAAGCTTAACCTTGACGGAGTAACCAGTCGCGTTGCGCAGCCATTGCGCGAGCAAGGTGCCGGTCTTGTGATTCGCCTTATCCGAGACGATCAGAGAGTCAGGCCGGAGGATGAAAAAACCATCTATGGTGGTAATGGTAGCGGGTTGAGGTAGCACCGCGATCTCCTGGACCTGCGCGTTGGTCAAACGAGGAAAGACAAGCAATGAGATTGAGAGAAGCAGAGTGACGCCCCAGGCCAAGAGTATCTTCAAGGTGTTCTCCTACTCGGCAGGTTTGGAAATTGGTCGTGGTTTAGTCCGCCGCGAGCGGCCGGTAAACTTCTTTCCCGCCGCTCATCTCGACTGCGAGTTTGCCTTCTGAATGAGCTAGGTCGAGATGGGCTACGGCTTCCGAGACAGCCAGAAAACGATGTACGTCGTCGGTTTGGGGAAACATAGCACGCGACACATCCCAGGCAGAGGCTCCGGCTTTGAGAACGAGACGAATCACTTCCGCCTGCCGCTCACGAATTGCGCGGAGGTAGCGATTGAAAAGCTCTTCATAGTCATTCACCGGCGCACCATGACCGCCATGTACGAGAGTCGGTGCGAAGGTGCGCAAGCGCGCCAGGCTTACGAGGTATTCGGCGAGCGAGGGAAAACGTTTTGAGGGGTCGATGGGATCTGGGGAGAGAACGGGGTTGGGGGTAATGCGCTTCAGCACGCAGTCGCCGGCAATCACTGTACGATCCGCTTCGCGCACAAAAGAACATGAACCGGGAGTGTGGCCCGGCGTGTGAATTATTCGCAATGCGCCATTGGTAAACTC
>JBPCMM010000016.1:0-8260 GCA_051002255.1 Pyrinomonadaceae bacterium | reverse complement strand
ATACTTCGCGCGTATCATGGTCGCGAGCTGTCCCAGGTTCATCTCCGGCACAATCACCGTCTCAAATCCCGCCAGCACCTCGCCCAGATTTTTGGGGAAGGGATTAAGATAACGAAGATGCGCCGATGAAACACTCTTGCCCTCGCTCTGCAATTTTTCCACCGCCGAACTGATAGAGCCATAGGTGGAACCCCATCCGAGAACAAGTACCTTGCCCTTTGGTTCACCGAAAACTTCCACGTGCGGAACGTCGTTGGCTGCCCGATCGATCTTCTCCTGTCGCAGCTTGACCATCAAGTGATGGTTTTCCGGATCGTAGTTTACGTTGCCGGTAATGTGCTGCTTCTCAATGCCGCCGATGCGATGTTCGAGACCGGGCGTTCCGGGGATGGCGTAAGGCCGAGCCAAGGTTTCGGGGTCGCGCGCGTAAGGCATGAAACTGGCGGGGTCATTCGCAAAAGTGACTTCGATCTTGGGCAGGTCAGCGATTTCAGGAATGGCCCAGGGCTCAGCACCATTTGCCAGGTAACCGTCCGAGAGATAGAAAACCGGACTCATGTACTTGAATGCCAGCCGGACGGCTTCAATCGCCATGTGGAAGCATTCGGCCGGAGTTGCGGGAGCCACCACGATCACCGGACACTCGCCGTTTCTTCCCCACACTGCCTGAAACAGATCGGCCTGTTCAGTCTTCGTTGGCAACCCTGTTGAGGGCCCACCCCGTTGCACATTAATGATCACGAGCGGCAGTTCGGTCATCACTGCCAGACCGATTGCTTCCTGCTTCAGGGCCACGCCAGGTCCTGAGGTTCCCGTCAGCCCAATCTGGCCCACAAAGCTGGCTCCGATTGCCGAACATACGGCGGCGATCTCGTCCTCCGCCTGAAACGTCTTCACTCCAAAAGTCTTGTGCCGCGCTAACTCATGCAGAATGTCCGAGGCCGGCGTGATGGGGTACGAGCCGTAGAACAGCGGCCGTCCGGCGAGTTGCGAGGCAGCCACAAACCCGATGGCCGTCGCTTCGTTACCGGTAATCTTGCGATATTTGCCGGGCGCGATTTTGGCTTTCTTGATTGTGAAGTGCGTCGTGAACAGTTCGGTAGTGTCGGCGAAGTTGTAGCCGGTTTTCAGCGCTATCTCATTTGCCTTGGCCAACTCCGGGTTCTTCCCAAACTTTGCACCAATCCAATTGAGCGTGTTCTCCATCGGTCGATCGTAAAGCCAATAGAGCACGCCGAGCGCGAAGAAATTCTTGCTACGATCGATCTCCTTGCGGGAAAGCTCGACATTGCCTTTGAGAGCATTCATGTTGAGTGTGGTGATCGGCAGCTTGTGTACGCGATAGCCGGCGAGTGAGCCATCGTCGAGAGGGTTGGTCGCATAGTTCGCGTACTTCAAGTTCTCTTTAGTGAAGCCGTCGGTGTTGACTATGATCGTGCCACCGTCCTCCAAGTCGGCGAGATTAACTTTTAGCGCCGCAGGATTCATGGCCACCAGAACGCTGGGCTGGTCGCCGGGCGTCTTAATGTCCTGGCTGGAGAAATTCAACTGAAAGCCGCTGACACCCGGCAAACTTCCCGCAGGGGCGCGAATCTCCGCGGGAAAATCCGGCAAGGTCGAGATGTCGTTGCCGACAACTGCCGAAGTGTTGGTAAACTGCGTTCCGGTTAACTGCATGCCGTCGCCGGAGTCTCCGGCGAAGCGAATGGTCACAGCTTCTAATTCCTCGAGGTTCTTTTCGACCTGTTCAGCGGGTGTTTCGATGACTGTGCTCATGTTTTGTTTGCGATTAAGCCCTCTTTTAGATTGACTACATTTTTGATTTGCGATTAAGAGTTGCTTCGCAAGATCTCCAATTGAAAATCTAAAATCAAATATCAAAAATCGAAAATGTTTTATCCCCCGTGCTCGCTATCCATCACCTGATCAGGGTTTGGCGGCAAGTTCATCGTTTCCTTTGGATAACTTTCTGCCAAATAAGAAATCACATCAAAAACCGAGATCGAACCTGCCAGCTGTCCATCTTTAACCAGGGGAATATTACGGTAACTCTTCTCCGTCATCATGGCGACAGCATCGCCGATCGTCGCATCAGGCGACAAGGTCGCAACTACCGGTGACATCCACTTGCTGACCGGGTCATTCATGTCAACCGACTCGCCGATGATCTTGGTCAACACATCGCGTTCCGTGAAAATGCCTGCTACCCGCCCATACTCACAAACTATCGCGCAACCCCCCTCATCCTGTTTCATAACCTCAATAGCTTTGGAAAGTGAATCTGAAGGCTCGAGGCAGACGTAGTCGTCCGTTTCCATCAGGCTTACTTTGTCGCGGCGCGCGTGCTGGGACGCCTCGGTCTTGGCGATAACCACCGCGGGTGTTTCGTCTGCGGCCGGCTGTCTTGCGGACATTAACGGGTGCTCCGTTTGTTATGGGAGTTATATCTGGCGGAAACGCTGGCGAATTGTACCACATGACGAACCGCCAGGTTGGCAATGCCGACGCATACTAATCACGCGCGGCGTAAAGTATCTGCAGTTCCTTATCGTAGGGCGACATTTTGACCAGCTTATTGACGATGCCAGGGAGAATCTGCAAGGTTTGCTCAATGTCCTGCTCGCTGTTGTAGCGTCCCAGCGAAAACCTGATAGATCCCTGGGCCGCAGTGTAAGGAACGTTCATGGCTCGCAGAGTAGGTGACGACTCACGCGTTGCCGAATGGCAGGCTGAGCCAGTGGATACCAAGATGCCCGCTTCATTAAGGTGCGCCAGAATGTTTTCGCCCTCAACGTACTCGAAGGATATGTTCGACGTGTTTGGCAGCCGCTTCGTCCGATCCGGCGTTCCATTCAAACTGGCATTAGGAATTTGGCTTAGAATCTCGTCCTCTAACTGATCCCGTAAACGTCTGACTAGTTCGTGACCTTCAGGACCTCCTGCCAATTCGCATGCCGCGCCCAGCGCAACTATATTTGGTACCGCAGAAGTGCCCCCGCGCCGCCCGCTTTCCTGGCTGCCGCCAATTATGAAGGGCGCGAGCTTCGTCCCGCTCTTGACGTAGAGGGCGCCCACGCCTTGCGGCGCATGAAGTTTGTGGCCGGAGAGCGCAAACAGATCGACTTCGAGTTGGCTCAAATCGATGGGAATCTTACCCACTGCTTGTACGCCATCAACGTGAAATAGCGCGCTGGAGTTCGCGCGCACGATCCGACCGATCTCATCAATAGGAAAGAGTACGCCGGTTTCGTTATTAGCAAGCATCACAGAAACCAATGCGGTGTCTGGGCGCAGCGCGGCGCGCAAACTCTCGAGGTCTAATTCTCCTCTACCGTCTACCTCCATCCACGTGACCTCGTAACCCTGCTGCTCCAGTTTTGCGCAAAGATTCCTAACCGCTTCGTGTTCCACGAGAGTGGTAACGATGTGCTTCTTTTCCGGATCTTCCTCGAGCACACCGCGGATCGCCCAGTTGTCAGATTCGGAACCGCACGAGGTGAAGACAATCTCGCGTGCGTCAGCCGCGCCTAGCAATTCGGCTACCTGTTCGCGTGCACGCTCAACGGCGGTCTTCATCCTCCGACCCAATGAGTGGGCCGATGATGGATTACCGTAAAACTCGGTCAGATATGGCTGCATCGCCGCGATTACTTCCGGCGCGACGCGCGTGGTGGCGTTATTGTCGAAATAGATCATCTCAGTAGGACGGGCCTGCCCGTCAATCTCCTCAAAGCCGCCCTGCAGTTTACTCCAACTCGGTGTTTCGCAATGCTTGCTGGGGCCCGCCGGCGCTGTTATGCTTCGAGACCCTCGCGAGACCTCGCGGAGAACCCTGTTCGTTACATCGATTGATTTCAATCTCAATCGAGATCAGCTTCAATACACCATATATTCTATGGAGTTGTGATGTTGGCCTTCCTCTACTTAGCGGCCATGACATATTTCGGAGATTGTGTCTGCCGGTACTTTTACCGGTTCATTTCTGTCCAGCACCGCATCGCAACCTCATTCCTGGTTGGCTTACTTCTCAGTACGTGGATTACTTACCTCGGCGCTCTGGCTTTTTCCTGCTCCCGTCAGCCGCTCATCATGGGAAATATTGTCTTCTTCCTTATATTCGTTCTAGCTGCCTTTAAACTGCGAAAGCGCCCGGTTTCCAACTACTTTGAGACATTTCACCTGCGCGGTGTTGGCTCAGCCTCTGGGATTGGATTTTCATCGGTGCTTATGCGGTACTTGCCTGCTGGTTGATGTTCGCGACCCTGAATTTCAAGGACGGAGCGTTTCAAATCACCTTCAGAGCCTGGACTGACTTTGGGGCCAATCTGTCTTTGGCGCAAAGCTTCGTTTTAGGTCACAACTTTCCCAGTGAGCATCCTTTTTTCCCCGGAGAAACAATCCGTTATCACTTTCTCTTCTGGTTTCAAGCTGGGAACCTGGAATTCCTAGGCCTCAGTCTCGTCTGGGCTGTCAACCTGCTCAGCATCGCCTCGCTGCTGGCGCTGCTAATTCTCATCATGGCATTAGCAGAGATATTGTTTAACTCTCGAGTTGTTAGCCGCATCGCCGCTTCACTTTTCTTCTTTTCCACTTCGTTCTCTTACATCCCTTTTTTGCGTTCCCAAAAGAATTTTCAGGGCGCTGTAAACGCTATTCTACATTCAAACCAATTCCTCCCATCTGGGTACCCTTTTCGTGGGGAAGATTGGGGCGTGTTAACAGCGAGCCTCTTTGCTAACCAAAGGCACCTCGTTAGCGCGATCGGACTTCTTCTTGTTGTCTTGATTTTTTTAGTTGATCGCTACCAGTTCAGCAAACCTGAGGTTAACCCTGGCCCTTCATCAACAGAAGAAGGTGAAATCTCAAATAAGACTGATGGTGATGCCCAGATCAGGGGTATTCGGTCACGAGAGAGTTTCCGTAGACCACTTGGAGCTTTCATTTTTTCAGGAGTCTTGATCGGAGCGCTTCCTTACTGGAATAGCGCTGTTTTCGTCTCAGCTCTGGTAGTCCTGTTGTCCATTCTTTTTCTTTTCCCTTACAGACTATTTTCTGCCTGTCTAATTGCCACTGCGATCTTAGTCGGCCTGCCTCAGGTCCTGTTGCTCAGGTCTGGTACTGCAGAAACTCAATCACTATTTTATTGGGGCTATACAATAGCGCAGCCCACGGTGGCGTTGGTCCTAAAGTACCTTGGTTGGACGTTTGGCTTAAAGTGGATTCTAATTCTTATCGCTCTGATACTTCTTTCCGGCTTTCATCGGCGATTGTTCCTGGCGTTTTCAAGTTTGCTTCCCGTCGTCTTTCTTTTTCGACTCAGCACAGATGTCTTCAATAATCATAAGCTGCTCAATGTCTGGAGCATTTTTGCAAGTATTTATGCCGCGTACGCTCTGTGGCGCATTGGAAAAATCAAAGTAATCGGAACAGCTCTCGCCGCTGTGTTGACTGTTGTCATGATCTTTGGAGGAATCATCGATCTGTTTCCCGTCCACAACGATCCAGCTTTGACTGTTCCGTATGATAATGATCGTTTGACCACATGGCTATTGAATAATACTCAGCCTTCAGACGTCTTTCTGACTCAGACTTTACTGACTCATCAGATTCTATTTACCGGCCGAAAAATCTTTCTGGGGAACACGTTATTCGCATGGAGTGCTGGCTATAATCTCGGTGAGCGAGAAACAATGTACCGTCAAATGTTCGAGGAGCGAGACGTTGCTGAACTTGTTCGTCTTCTCAACAACAATAAGATTGCCTACGTAGGGATCGATGACGGCGTTCGCGAGAATAAAGCGATAAAGCAACTGAATGAGGCTGTTTATCAACAGCATTTTGAGAAAGTGTTTGAGGACACAGGACGTCAATATGCGAATCTGACGATTTATAGAGTCCCACCCTGTAAGGCTTAGCGCCGCTTGGCGATCGGCCTTAGCACATCAGAGACTGCCCTGTGAGATAACTTGTCTTGAGGAAATTAGCTCCGCTGGGGGCTTCTATAAAGCCATAATCCTGCCCTCACCAGAGCAATGATCAAGAATGTCCTGAATCAACGAATAACACGACCGGCAACCGGCGCCAGCGTTTGAAGCCTTTGTAACTTCCGCGATCGTGCGCAATCCGCCTGCCTGGATATCTCTTTCGATTGTTCGCTCGGAAACGCCGAAGCAGGTGCAAATCAGCGCCTCATCTCCCGACCACTCTTCGCGTACTGACTCGCTGTATTGCTTGACGGCTGAAATTAGAGCTTCGCAGGCGAGCGCGGCGCAATGATCGCGATCCACGGGCCATCCCCCCAACTGTTCGATAATTGACTTTTTCGGAGATCGCCCCAGGACTGCCGCTTCCGCCGTTGTTTTTCCCTTGACCTGCTCGGTCAGCAAAGAACTGGCCGCAACCAGATAACTGCAGCCCGCCGACTTGAACTTTGCATCAGTAATTCTCTGCGATTCGTCGACACACAACGAAACCCTCAGGGTAGCGCCGCAGGTGAGAGAACCCGCTCTGGCCACCGCCTGCGCTTCGGCAATGTTACCCACATTTTTCGGATTGAAAAAATGCTCGTTGATAAGAGGTAAATTCATTGTTCGATGACTATCAGATCTACGCATGAAGGCTATCCGCGCTATCCCCGCTTTGTCAAAAAGTCGGCGCAGCTGGACAGCAATTGATTTAGAGCCCGCGAAGCGTGGCGAAAGCACAAAGCCTGGGGCGTGAGTTTGAGTTCCTAGCCCGCGGGGCGGCAGTAAAAGAGAGACATCGTTCATAAAAATTTAACTCATGGACAAGATCATTGATCCGCTGTTGCCCGCTATCGCGGGCTGGGGTTGGTTTTATTTGTTCGTTAATCTAGGGTTCCGCTTCGCTCCACCCTAGGCTCTATGCTTTCGCCCGTTTCACGGGCTCTAAATCAACTGCCGCCCCCGCGGGCAATCAAACTACCGGCGATCTCACCTGCGCTTAAGGGGGGTGCTAAGATCCCTCGCAAGTCGACATTCCTGGTCCGCTCCGGCATAATCCGTTTTTAAGCCCGTTACTAATAAAACCATGTCACAGCTATCCGAAGAACTCATTCTCAATGCCCTGCGCCAAATCCAGGATCCGGATCTACACAAGGACATCGTCACGCTTGGATTCATCAAAGATCTGAAGATCGAAGGCGGCAATGTTTCGTTTCGCATCGTGCTGACAACTCCGGCATGTCCCGTGAAGGAAGAGATGGAAGGCGCGGCGAAGGAGCTCGTAAGCGCTGTCCCTGGTGTGCAGTCAGTTAGCGTGAAGATGGACGCCGAAGTGCCCAAAGGGCGCGGCATCGGAGATAAGGTTTCAGTGCCGGGCGTGCGCAATATCATTGCAGTGTCGTCTGGAAAGGGTGGAGTCGGCAAATCTACGGTAGCCGTCAACGTCGCGGTGTCGCTGGCCCTCGACGGTGCGCGAGTGGGCTTGATGGATGCAGACGTTTACGGCCCGAATGTTCCGATCATGATGGGTGCCAGCGAGGCGCGTCCCGAAGTCGAGGTAAACAAACTGATTCCCGTTGAGGCTTACGGCGTCCGCATGATGTCGATGGCCTTCCTGCAGCCCGGGGATAAACCGATGATTGTCCGTGGGCCCATCCTGCATGGCCTCGTAAAACAATTTCTTTCCGACGTGAAGTGGGGAGAACTGGATTATCTGGTTGTGGACATGCCGCCCGGCACAGGCGATGTCCAGTTGTCGCTGGCGCAACTCGTCCCGGTGCAGGGAGCTGTTTTAGTCACAACCCCGCAAGACGTGGCTATCGCCGATGTGCGCCGGGCACTGCGGATGTTTGAAACCGTGGCCATACCGATTCTGGGCGTGGTTGAAAACATGAGCTATTTCATTGCGCCTGACACCGGCAACCGCTACGACATTTTTGGGGAGGGCGGGGGCGAGAAGCTCGCTGCGATGTACGGTGTGCCGTTCCTCGGGTCGATTCCACTGGGAATTGGAGTGCGCGAAGGCGGTGATAAGGGGGTGCCCATTGTAGTCAGTCAACCCGATTCCCCCCAGGCTCAGGCCTTCCGGCGCGTGGCCGAGGAGGTTGCCCGACAGGTCTCGATCGAGGCGATGAAGCCTGAACTTGTCGTTTTAGGTAAAGGTCAGTAAGATGAATTGGGATTTTTGGATTGCCGATTCTCGATTTGATAGGACAGATAGATCCGGCGATAAATTGGCAATTGGCAATAAACAATGGAATTATTCGAGGGAGATTTAAGATATGTCTACACAAACA
>JBPCMM010000015.1:0-10431 GCA_051002255.1 Pyrinomonadaceae bacterium | reverse complement strand
GAATGACGGCCTTCTCGACCTGCAACAGGTCTCAGATAGTAGACTACTTTCAGGGCGCATGACACAGAGTTTCTAGCTTCATATGGGCTCGCCGCTTCGGCGGGCTGCGCAGCTGACCTGCAAATTTGCTGGGCTTGAATTATCAATTCAAGGATGAATGGCTGCGAATCTCGAGCGGGGATAAACCGCGTTCTGCAAATTACCTTAGGCCTTTTTTGGGTTTCACACAGTCGCTACCGTTCAACGCTCTGCCACCGAGTTGGCAAAACTATCTAATCAATTGGTCTAGCTTTATCGGTCGAGCGTCATTAATCCACACAACAATACACACAACCTCTCGACTCTTAATAATCAATCGGCTCCGATTTCCAGAAAATCTTTTTCTGTGGCACAGCAGGTGCTCTAAAGAACTGTCGGCAAGCACGGGAGACCAAAGTAAAGTCATAGCGTGCCCCCGCCGCCAACCTCCCTCTGAGCGCCGCCTGCCGCTGCGCCAGCCACCCGCCGAGCAACCCTTCAGTTACGCCAACCGAAAACGACCCAGTCAACGATGACTGGGTTTCCCGCTTTTAGAGTCTGATTATTCAGCAAGCATTCTTTACTGTGTAAGAGTTAGTCCCTTAAATTGAGGGACCCTGCGGTTCCCGGCGAAAGAGCGCTCAATCTGGGGTCCTTTCCCGAGAAAGCTCTTCTCTGGCATAGGAGGTGCTCTAAGAGATCCCGGCAAGCACGGGAGACCAAAGTAAAGTCATAACGTGCCCCCGCCGCCAACTTCCTCTGAGCGCCGCCTGCCGCTGCGCCAGCCACCTCCCGAGCAACCCTTCAGTTAAGCCCCCCAAAATGTGAACCCAGTCAGAAATGACTGGGTTCTCCCGCATTTATTGCCTGATTATTTCTCGGCCCTAGCAACTTCCTTCCTTCCCAGACCGCTGATGCCCATTTTGCCAGACTCAGAGCCAAGCTTCCCACCCACTCAATTCTAACCATTTACGCCGCGACGGAATTTGTCACTTTGATGGTGACGTTTTCTGTCGTTTTGGCACCTGAACTCGCCGTTTTGAGTCGTAATCCGCAAGCCAAACCCAGGCTTCAAAAATATTTCTTAGAAAGAGTCTGCCGATTTCGAGCGACAGGGCGATCCACGAAATCACACGAACCTTCACGAAATGTAGTTAGTCTCATTTCGTGTGAAAAGACTTTGGAGTGCTGGTGGCAAGCGCAGCGCGACACCGCTTTGGATCACACCCTGATGTCAGTCGAGCTAAATCCAAAGCGCCGTCGCCGCTTCGCTCTGCCGGCGCACTCCAAAGCTCGTAGCCCAAAACTCTTTCACCAGCCAATCTCGCGTTTGATAAACTCGCGGGCAATGCCGGACGCGGCTTCTACAACTGCGCGCGAGAGTAAAGCCCGCGCGAATGAAAATGGCGAGTCTGCCTCAGCAACGCATGGCCGGTGGAAAGGCTCCGCTTTCGCTAGCGCGGTAGCTGCTATCGCCTCCTCAGGTCTACTAATACTCGCATTTCCGAATTCTGATTACTGGCCACTCGCGTGGTTGGGGCTGGTGCCTCTTCTTGCCGTAATCGCACTTAAGCCTTCTCCGCGCCGGTCCTTTTTTTTGGGCTGGCTAACCGGAGCCGTGTTCTTTTACGGCTCGTGCTACTGGCTAACGTACTCAATGATCCATTACGGTGGAATACCTCGGTGGGCTGCCTATCTTCTGCTGGCTCCGGTGCCGATCTTCGTGGGGTTGTTCCCCGGATTTTTTGCCTTCGTGCTCGCGCGCGCGATTCGGGCATGGGGAACCAGGGCTCTGTTCCTGGCCCCCTTGATCTGGTCCGCGCTTGAATGGGCCCGACTTGCGCTCACGGGCCAACTCTGGAATGCAATCGGTTACTCACAGGCTTATCAACCACTGCTGATTCAGCCAGCCCGTTGGGGAGGTGTATATGCCATCGGGTTCATGGTTGTTTTCATAAACGCTGCGGTTGCATTTCTGGCCCTAAAGCGCGACGCGAGGTCCGTGCTAGTGACGGGGCTGGTTTTTATGAGCGTCGCACTAGTGATAATTGCCTCCCAAGGTTCGCCCTCGAAATCAAATTCCCAAGCGCCGCAGGCTGTGGTTGTAGCTTTGCAGCCAAACGTGCCAATGGATATCGTCAAATCAAACGAGGAGATCCAGGTTCTGATTGACCGGCATGTGTCAATGAGTGAAACGGCTTTGCATCAGCTTCCAAACGATGGAACACCTCGGCTTGTGATCTGGCCTGAGTCGCCGATGAACTTCGCTTACGGAGATGATTCGCAGTTGCGAGAACTCCTGCTGCGGTTCGCAACAGCTAACCAGACTGCCGTGCTCTTGAACTCACAGGAAGCCGCCCCGAATGACGGCATTTACAACTCGGCTGTAATGGTTAATCAACAGGGTAGTCTGATTGCTCAGTATGATAAGATTCGCCTGATGCCATTTGGCGAGTATGTGCCGCTGCCGCGCTGGATGCCGGGAGCGAGTCTGGTGGGAACTATCGTTGGAGATTTCACGCCTGGCACGAAGTACTCCCTGATGCATGTGGGTAGTGTTCGCGCGGGAGTTTTTATCTGCATTGAGTCAGCGTATCCATCCATTGCGCGAAGCTTCACACGAGACGGCGCCGACGTGCTGATCAATATTTCCAACGACGGTTATCTTGGGCCCACGGCAGTGATGCGGCAGCACCTGGCCAATGCAGTCATTCGCGCGGTTGAGAATGGACGTCCGATCTTGCGGGTTACGAATTCGGGTATTAGCGCGTATATCACTTCTAGCGGCGAAGTGAAGGACTCCACCGAAGGCTTTGAAACTGGCGTGCGCACGTGGATGATCGCCCGCAATGAAAACGCGAGTACGTTTTACACCAGGCGGGGAGACGTCTTTGTGGTGTTCACTGCTGCCATAAGTCTTTTGTTATTTGCCGCCACTTTTTGGCGGCGAAAATTAAAAGGAGTGTAGAGGTTAAGATGATCGAAACTTTATCAATACAGGATTTGAGAACGTCATATGAGGATCTTCGCATGCGCATCGAGCAACTTGGGAGGTTTCTTTGATGTTGCCACAGGCCGCGAAGAGTTAAAGCGAATTGAAAATCAGGCGTCTTCGCCGGATTTCTGGGGCGATCAGGACGCCGCGCAAAAGCTACTGCAAAAACGAAGCATTCTTGAGAAGAAGATCCAGCGCCAGGAACACTTTGAGTCGCAGATCGCGGATGGCGGGGTGCTTTTTGAATTTGCCGAGGAGGACGAAGAGTCTTTGAAAGAACTGCGCTCGCTGGTCGAGCGTCTGGAACATGAATTAAGCCAGGCAGAAACAGAGATGCTGCTTGGCGGCGAAAACGATCATCTCCCGGCCATCTGTACGATTCATCCCGGCGCCGGCGGGACCGAATCGCAGGATTGGGCTGAGATGTTACTGCGCATGTACCTGAAGTGGGCCGAACAGCGGGGCTTTAAAACAGAAATCATTGATTACCAACCCGGCGAAGAAGCGGGTCTGAAAAGCGTCACGTTCCGTGTGGAGGGCGAATATGCCTACGGATTGCTCGCCGCCGAGGCCGGGGTGCACCGGCTGGTTCGCATTTCACCTTTTGACCAGGCGGCCCGGCGACACACTTCATTCGCTTCTCTTTTTGTCTATCCTGAGATCGACGAGAATATCGAGGTAGAAGTCCAGGAAAAGGATCTTCGCGTCGACACTTATCGCGCCACAGGTGCCGGGGGCCAGCACATCAACACTACAGATTCCGCAGTCCGCATAACCCACATGCCTACAGGCATCGTTGTTCAGTGCCAAAACCAGCGTTCCCAACATCAGAATCGGGCAGTCGCGATGCAGGTTTTGAGATCTCGCCTTTACGAACTTGAGCTCGAGAAGCGTCGCGCCGACCATGCTGAGTTGGAATCAAATAAGGCTGAGATTGCATTTGGGTCGCAAATCAGAAGCTACGTGCTAGCCCCGTATCGGTTGGTAAAGGACACGCGGACGAAATTAGAGAAAGGGAATGTTGACGCCGTGTTGGCAGGCGATTTGGACGACTTTATCAAAGCGTATCTGCTGGCCAGGAAGGCGGCGTGATTAGTTTGGTTCAGAGTCTTAGTTTCGTGTGATTATGTTCGGCTCGCAATCTGGTTTCTAAATCTACTGAGGCATCTGGATTTCCATGGCAACTACACAGCTGGAAGAGAAGCCCCGGATAATAACCCTGCGAAACAGTAGGCCAAACGAGATCATCGCAATCTTGCTCCTTGCCTTGGGCCTGCTTCTCTCCCTGTGCCTCATATCCGCGGCATTTTTCCCCAACGACCCTTCATGGAACTCCGCCGGAGGATCTGAAACGCGCAACTGGGCTGGTACGATTGGCGCTAACGTCGCTGCGGCGCTGTTCCAGGCAATTGGTATAGCCGCGTTCCTACTACCGCTACTATTGTTTGCCGCAGCGTGGCGGCGTTTTCGCACGCAAAGAATTAGTGCGCCTTTCTACCCGCTGCTCGGGCTGGTAGTTTTAGTTCTCGCTGCGTCCGCGCTGCTTTCCATATCACAACTAAGTCCTCTCTTTGACGCCAGTGTGCAACCCGGAGGCCTGGTCGGAACAATCGTCGGGCGAACGCTGGCCAGCGGTCTCAACATCGTGGGAGCCACGGTGATCCTGGTTGCGCTTGCCGCAACGGGACTACTGCTGGCCACTAATTTCTCTTTTGTTGGGTTGTACGAAAAACTTGTGGCGGCGATTGGCGATCGCTTCGCCTTCCTGCGCACGGCCCCTGCTCGATTCAGAGCCTGGCGCCAAACCCGACGGGAAGAGGGGCGCTTGCGCAAGGAAAAGAAATTGGCCCTGCAAGCGGAACAGAAAGCCGCGCGCAACGCGCTCAGAGCTGGCCGAGTGTTGAGTGCCGCCGATCGCGTTGCCGAGTTTATGAAGCAGCCGAACGGGTCAACCGTTAATACTGCCGCAGTAATTAGAAGCGAGACGGATGTGGCTCAGCAAGGCTCTAGTGCCGTTACCCGCGAACCCGCTAGAGCTGCCGCCGTGGCCGCGGGTATGTCGGGCGCCACGGTTGTGGAGAGTCGGTCCGGTAGACGCTCGATTTTCCCCACCGGAGGCCACAGTTCCGCCGCGGATGAGGAGTCGGAACTTGAAGAGATGGTTAAGGGCGTGTCGGTCGTGCGTACTAAGGCCGAAACGCCCGCCGCCGGCAAGCTGCCGTTCGACGCCGATCGTCTCAGGCGCCTTAGTTACACAGACTACGGACTGCCACCGCTGGAATTCCTGAATGAAGCGCCACCCCCGAGCGAGCAGGCGGACGCGGAATTACTAAGCCTGGCCACACGTCTGGCGGAGAAGTGCAAAGAGTTTAATGTGACCGGACAGATCAAACACATCTGTCCCGGTCCCGTCGTTACTACTTATGAGTTTAAGCCCGACCCGGGAGTGAAATATTCACGCGTCGTCTCCCTGGTAGACGATCTGTGTCTGGCGCTGAAAGCGGAGTCGATTCGCATCGATCGGATGCCCGGCAAACCTCACGTTGGCATCGAGGTTCCCAACCCTCGTCGCGAAACCATCTATCTGCGGGAGGTGATCGAATCCCGCGCATTTCGCGAGTCGGGCTCGAAACTCACCATAGCGCTTGGCAAGACCATAGACGGGCTGAATTACGTCGCCGACCTGGCAAAGATGCCCCACCTGCTAATTGCTGGAACAACCGGCGCAGGCAAATCCGTGGGCGTGAATGCCCTCATCGTTTCCATTCTTTACCGCGCTCGTCCGGATGAAGTTAAGTTCATTCTAATTGATCCGAAACGCCTTGAGCTGGGACTCTACGAGGACATTCCTCACCTCGCGACTCCGATTATTACTGACCCGAAATTGGCGGCGCGCTCGCTTAAATGGGCAGTCTCGGAAATGGAAAAGCGTTACAAAGATCTGGCGGGCTGGGGCGTGCGGAATATCGATGGATACAATACCGAGATAATGCGGCGCAATCTCATTAAGGAATATGACGATAAGGGCGAGCCGTGGAAGCCACTGCCATTCATCGTGATCATCATCGATGAGCTGGCCGATTTGATGATGACCTCCGGTCGCGAAGTTGAAGAATCAATTACCAGACTGGCTCAGATGGCCCGCGCCGTCGGTATTCATCTCGTGCTGGCGACACAGCGGCCGTCGGTCGATGTGATTACTGGTCTGATCAAGGCCAATTTTCCGTCGCGCATTTCTTTCCGCGTCTCATCTAAAGTTGATTCCCGCACCATCATCGATACAAACGGAGCCGAACACTTGCTCGGCCGCGGCGACATGCTTTTCCTGCCTCCTGGCACGTCACGCCTTATTCGCGTACACGGCGCTTATATTGATGAGATGGAAATTGGTCGTATTGTCAGCCACATAAAGTCCCAGGGGTTACCCGCTTACGATGAAACCATTACGCAATCCGAAGAGGAAGCGCTGGGTCTGGAGAATTCTGGCGGCGAGCACGACGAGCTCTTCGAAGAGGCGCTGCGGATCTGCGTGGAGATGAAACGGGCGTCAACCTCGGTGCTGCAGAGACGACTACGAATTGGCTACGGGCGCGCGGCGGCAATCCTCGACATCATGGAGCGCGAAGGACTAATCGGCCAGGCAGACGGGTCACGACCTCGACCAGTGCTGGGCCGAGCTTATGAAATGGTAGCGCAGTGGGACGAGATGGGATCGGAAGAATAGGCCAGGGCTTTCAGTATCGCCGAATAACTCTCACAGGTTTGCATGAAGAATGCGGACATAGTTGGCCGAAGAATCGTCCTCAGACCTCCAAAGATACGAGACCTCGAGGAGTTCGTTGCACTGAACCGAGCGAGCGTATGTCTGCACCGCAACCTGGTCTCGCCTCCAAAGCACGCAGAAGAATTCGTCGCTTATCTCAAAACGTGCCGCCAAGCGGGCTCGGTTTGCTTTCTAATACATCAGGTGGAAGAGCGGGCTATTATCGGCTCAATCAACCTGAGCCAAATCTCTCGTGGCGGATTTCAGAGCGCTTACCTGGGTTATTTTATGGGAGAGCTCTATTCCGAGCAGGGATACATGACCGAGGCAATGCAGTTAATGCTCCGGTATGCGTTCGAGCACTTAAGATTACATCGGATAGAGGCAAACGTGCAGCCGGAAAACACTGCCTCTTTAGCGCTGGTGAAACGAGCTGGCTTCGTAAGAGAGGGATACTCGCGTCGCTACTTGAAGGTGTGTGGACGCTGGCGGGATCACGAACGATGGGCGATTCTCGCAGAAGATTGGCGTCAGCTGACTTCTAACATCTGAAATGGGATCTGTCTTGTGAGCGGGCACGACTTCGCCGAAAACAGATTTACAAACATTTCCTCGGAAGCTGTGGAAAAATCTGTGAACAATTGCCACTTCTGTGAGCCAACGCTTTTAGGCTCTTACACTTCTAGCATATTGCACATGTGAGCGGCGCGCTCCTAAAGTCTTCACAAAGTGTTGTTTGCATACTTGAAACAAAGTCCGGCAAGCAGGTTCCTCGCTCGGCGGGGAGTACTCTTCCTTGCGCTCGTCTTTCTGTTGACTGCCTGTAGCCGTCTCCCCCGTAATTACACTTCAAACACGCCAGTTGACGCTCCTATGTCTGCGGCTACTATGAATCTGAACACAGCCTCTGTCGGCCAGCTCGAAAGACTTCCCGGTGTCGGCCCGGTGCTAGCCGAGCGAATCATCACCTACAGAAATGAGAATGGCCGCTTTCGCCGTCCTGAGCACCTGATGATGGTGCGCGGTATCAGCGATCGGAAGTTTCGCGAGCTGCGGTCGATGGTCAGAGTGGAGTAAGAAAGTGACCGGATTAGTTGAACTACGTCGCGTAGCTCGCGAGATATACCAACACGCGCTGCGCGCCGTCGACCCGCGAAAAGCATTGCGCAGTGCGGTGAACCTCGATGCCCCGCTTCTGAGAATCTGCGACACGGTTTTCGACACCTCAGCTCGCCCAATACATATCGTGGCAATCGGCAAGGCCGCACCGGCCATGGCGATCACACTTGATGACATTCTGGATCACACAGTCACCGGTGGCGTCGTTTCTGCGCCTGATTGCCCTGAGTTGCACGCGCTGGAGTCCGGGCGCTGGCGTGTGTTTGCCGGTGGTCATCCGCTGCCAAATCAAGCGAGTCTTGATGCCGCACAGGCTGCGTTTGATTTGCTTCGTCGTGCTGAGAGAGAGCGCGCTTTGGTTGTTTTCCTGATCTCCGGCGGCGGTTCGGCAATGATTGAGTGGCCCCGTGATGGCCGAATTACGCTCGCTGATCTACGTGAGGCCAATCGCCAGCTCGTTTCCTGCGGCGCGTCAATAACTGAGATCAATGCTGTCCGACGCGCTTTGTCCGCGGTGAAAGGAGGTAGGCTTGGCGAGCGGACTCCAAACACGGAGCAGATCACCCTTATCATTTCCGATACCAATCGAGGTGATGAGGCTAGCGTGGCGTCCGGCCCCACGGTGCGTCCGCACGTTAATAGCCCCCGATCAATGGACGTTGTGGAGCGATACCGTCATCGACTGTTCTTACCTAGCTCGGTTCTCAGAGCCATTCAAGAGGCTGAAATCGATAAAGGGCACTCCGACATACCAGCTGGCAAACACTACGTCCTGCTGGATAATCAGAGTGCGATTGAAGCTGCAGCCGCAGAAGCTCGACAACTCGGTTTCGCAGTCGAAGTGGCGTACGACATTAATGAACAGCCGATAGAGGAGGGCAGCACACTCCTGGTTTCGCGCGTACGCGCGCTATGGGAGCAAGCAGGGAGAGAACAAAAGCGAGTGTGTCTCATTTCAGGTGGTGAGTTTTCGTGTCCCGTGGGAGGAACGGGAGTCGGTGGACGCAATTTGGAAACGGTCCTGCGCTGCGCCATTGAATTCGACAAGCGTCAGCATCTTGAAGATTTCGCCTCATCCCACCTGGTTGCGCTGAGCGGAGGAACCGATGGCATAGACGGGAACAGTCACGCTGCGGGCGCCATTGCTGACGAAAGCACGATCGCGAGGGGCCTCTCGCGCGGACTCCATCCTGAAAGTTTTCTGGAAAACAGCGACTCTTTCACTTTCTTTAACGCGCTCGGCGACGCAATTGTTACCGGACCAACTGGCACGAATGTTCGCGACCTGCGCATTTTGATTGCAGGCTCTTAATACTTCGAAAGAGGCGGTACTGATCAGGAAATCAGCCCGCGGATTTTCGCGATAAACGCGAATGTGAAATCGAAGAACCCTATCAACCAGCCAATTCTTAGAGTCAATTCAAGATCTATCCGCTCTTTTTCAGATTCGCGTCATCCGCGTTAATCCGCGGCTGATTGTTTTCGCAGGCGCGGCAGAGCTCTTCTTGACTCTAAGCGTTGGGAATAATATAACCGTTCTCGCCGCTCTGTTGTTGCGCCGCAAATTCGTTAGGTGGAGCACATCACGATGAATTCTTCAACGCAGGAGAACCTCAAACTTGTCCACGCATGTTGAGCCTACAATAGAAACGCCTGCTGAGGTGCCGAACACACAGCCGCTTTCACTTGCCGGTCTGGTCGCCGAACTCAATGCTCAAGAGGGACGCCCGCGGCTCGAGCAAATCTACGAGTGGCTGGAGAGCGCAGAGATTTCTCGTGAGGAATTGGAGCCTTACCTGGGTTTTAAGGAAGGCAACTACTGGCGGCATCGAGTTTGTCGCAACGAATTTGCTGAAATGCTCGTGTTGTGTTGGCGCCCTGGCCACAAGACACCGATTCATGACCACAATGGCTCCCACGGCGTGGTTAGAGTTTATGACGGAGTGATGTGGGAAACGACCTTTGTCTTCGATGACAAAAAAGGGCTGGGTTACAAATCAGGACAAGAAAGGTCTCGAGGGGAAGTAACGGGATCCGACGTTCCAGACATCCATCAACTCGGAAACCCGGAAGTTAGTGGACAAGACCTGATCACCATCCATATCTACGCGCCAACTATGGGCGTGCTAAAAACCTACAAAGTAGGAAGCCCTGAGATCGACCTCTACACACCCGACGATTCTCAACCATGAAAAAATGGTCGTAGCTGCGGCACCATTCGGCTAGCCCGCGACAGCGGGCGGCAGGATAAAGCCTGGGGCGTGAGCCCCAGGGTGAGCCGTCGGATCAGCGCCGAGCCCGCGCGAGCGGGCGAAAGCGGAGACGATTTGGACCAATCGTGGACGATGAGTTTGTAGGCACTGTCGCCCGTTTCACGGGCTCAGGTCTTTATTCGCATGACCTGGGGCCCACGCCCCAGGCTCTATGCTTTCGCCAGGTCCGTAGGCTCGTGGAAGGGTTCAACTAGAAACTGTGCTCTGGAACCTATTGCCCTGGCGCTCTTACAAAAGTTTCAACCCGAAGATCCTTGCCATCA
>JBPCMM010000014.1:0-5971 GCA_051002255.1 Pyrinomonadaceae bacterium | reverse complement strand
CGCTCTCCAACAAATTGAGAGCGCGACGCAAAGTTGAACGTAACACCGCTTCAGCCGAGCGCAGCGTGCGGTGGAAATAGACCTGACGAAACATGTAGTAACGCGCTTGCAGATACTCCTCCACTGCGTACAGCCCTCGAGCCGCGACATAAATCCGATCACCCTCCTCATCGATGGCCAGTGCATTAATGATCCATTCGAGATCGTAGATGCCATACTTGGCGCCGGTCATCAATGAATCGCGTAGGAGATAGTCCATCCGATCGACGTCGAGTTGGGAAGAAACCAGTTGGCCCAGGGCGGCCGGCTGAAATTTGCCTTCAATTATCGCTGCCACTTTTGCGGGCAACTGGGGCGAGTGGGAGTGTAATAACCGCCCAATCTCGGTTTCCTTACTAAGGACCACTTGTACCGTCCAGGATTCATGATGGAAACCAAGAACCTTCTCCATGACATGCGAAAACGATCCGTGACCTACGTCGTGAAGCAAGGCAGCTGCTCGGGCGGCGGCACGGTCATTAGGATCGATCTGGTACTTCTCTCCCAGGCGATCGAGCACGCGGGTCATGAGGTGGAAGGCGCCGAGCGAGTGAGTGAAGCGGGAATGCTCTGCACCCTGGTAGGTATAGAGACCAAGACCAAGCTGTTTGATTCGTCGCAGTCTCTGGAACTCGGGTGCGTCGATCAATCGCATCATCAGCTCGCCTTCGTCCGAGTCGGTGCGAAGACGGATAATGTTGTGAACAGGATCGCGATAGATGCGTTCTGACATTGGTTCTCACAAAACGTGCTCAGCGCGAATTGGGAGTCTAGCACGCCAATGCACACTATTACTTGGACGATGGGTGATCAAAGGTGTGATCGAGCGTCGCCTGTACAGCGCGCGATTGATCGGATCCCATGAAACCGCAGCCGAGACGCCTCAGTCTTGGTTAACACCAAAGGAGACAACCATTTTTTTGCTGGCGTTCAAGCTGCCACTAGCATCGGGTTTCGAACTATTTTTTTGGCCATTTCCTCTTTCGAGGCACAAAACAGAGAAGTCCGAACGTGAAACTCAACTCTCGAAGGACTTCTTGGGTCGCCCGGCGTACGGCGACGGCACTTACGAGTGATCGCGACTCGTGCGATGCAGACAGAAGTGCCTTATAATATCGTCCACTTCGATAGGAGTTCCCTATGAGAATAGTTCGCCTCTTATGCGTCGGCTGCTGTCTCCTGTTTTTGTGTGGCATAACTGAACCGACTCAGGCGCAAACCAGTTACGACATCGACGGCATTGTTTATGGACCGAACTCGACGCCCCTTGAGCAAATTGTCGTAAGCTTGCAGAATCAGGCCCGAGCACAAATCGCTCAATCTATCACGACAAATGATGGACGCTACCAGTTCAGTCGTATCTCGGCGGGCATTTATTATCTGATCGTCAAACCCAACGAGTTGCAGTATAAGCAGGCTATCCACCGCATTGAACTAATTGACACGGCCCGCTTCGGCGCCACCGTGTCTCAAGAGCGAGTCGATATCACGCTGAATCCAGCCCAGCACCGAGACCAGAAAAATTCCTCTGGGATTATCTTTGCCCAGCCCGTGCCTCCGGATGCCGAGAAAGAGTACGGGGAGGCAATGAAGAATCTTGTCAAGGGCGAAAAAGAGAAAGCCTCCGCTCAGCTCAAACAGGCGATTGCTACCTTCCCCAGATATTTTCTAGCCCTTCAGCAGTTAGGGCTTCTCTACGTAGAGACCGAGAAATTCCAACAGGCGGTTGCTCCTTTGCGGGCAGCGTTTGAAATCAATCCAAAAGCCTCACAGTCTCAGGTCGGACTCGGCATCGCTTATCTTAATTTGAACAGTTTAGAGGAAGCAGTTGCAGCGCTACAGCAGGCCCGCACTCTCGATGCCAAATCATTCCGTGCGCCTCTCTATCTGGGGATCGCGCTTCTTAATCTGAACCGTCTCGATGAGGCCGAAGGTTTTCTCAGACAAGCCTACGCACTTGGCGGAGCATTGAAAGCTCAGGCGGCTCACCTCTACCTTGCTTCAATTTACAGCAAACGCCAGCAGTATAGACAAGCTATAGACGAGCTTCAGGCTTATCTTCGCGTCAACCCAAAGGCCGCTAATGCATCCAACATCCAGCAGGCGATTCAGAGACTAAAAGCCAAACTCTGAATTTCGAGTCGTTCTCCTGGTCAACCCCCAAGCTTTCTAGGCCCGCGCCGACCCATTTGGAGCGATCCAAAATAGAGGGGAATAATCCGAAGTTTTGGATTCGATCCCCTACGGATGTCCTTGAGCGCTTCGGCTGGGCGAGCTAATGTTCTGACACCAGGACACTTGAAAACACCTCGCAACGTGCGCCCATACGGCACCGCGTTTGCCTAAAGTAAGTCGAAGTTAAGGCAATAACGTGCCATCAGAATAACGTGCGCTCAGGTCGTCACTGTTCAAGCGGGCTTAGCCTGTGCAGCCCCCGCCACATCGCGGCAGCGTTAGCGGTTCCACACTTCATCTGAAGGAGACTTACCATGAATTCTATTAAGGCCATGAGATTAATCATGCTCGCTCTTGCTGTGCTGCTTGGCTCTCTGAGCGCCTACGCACAACAGCAAACCGGTACTATTCAAGGGAGGATCACCGACGAGAAAGATGCGGCCATTGCTGGCGCAACAGTGACGATTACGGAGAAGGCCACAGGGCGCGTGATTAACCTAACCACTAACAGTGAGGGCTATTTTGAAGCCCGCGCACTGCCTGTGGGAAGCTACAACGTCAAAGTTGAACAAGCAGGTTTCAGTCCAAGCGTCGTGGAAAATCTGGGCGTGCAGACGGGTCAGATCTCGAATGCCAGCCTTGGCCTCACTGTCGGAGGTGTGGCCGCGACTGTGCAAGTCGAGGGAACCTCGGCACAGCTGCAGGTTGATACAACGCGGCATAGCGTTGACGGCGTCATCACGGCCGAAGCGATTGATAAATTGGGCATTAACGGACGTAATTTCCTCGACCTCGCCGGATTGCAGCCGAGCGTTGTGATTAGAGATGGTGAAAGCATCGACCCCACAAAGGCAAACGCCTACCGCGCTGTGACCGTCAACGGTAGTTCCGGGACCGGCACGCGCGTGCAAATTGATGGTATTGACGTGACTGACGAGACTGTCGGCACGACGACAGCGAACGTTTCAACCGACGCGGTGCAGGAGTTTCAACTCTCCCGCTCGTCTTTTGACTCTTCTACCTCGCTCACGACTTCTGGGGCAATTAACATCGCCACCCGAAGCGGAAGCAATGAATTTCACGGAAGCGCCTTTTACAACTTCCGCAACGAGAAAATGGGTGCCAGGCTACAATTCCTGCCGGATAAGCCACCGTTCTACCGCAAGCAGTTTGGCGGCCGGTTCGGCGGCCCGATCATGAAAAATAAGTTGTTTTTCTTTACCAATTATGAAGGCACGCGACAAGCTGCGCAGGATGTCACCCAATCAACCGATTTCCCGCAGCTGAATTTCACGACTAGCTTGCCGGTCAAGTTTAACTACTTCACCAACCGCGTGGATTACAACGTCACCGATAACGCGAAACTGTTCTACAGCCATCGCTACAACGATGATCTTTCCACTGGTGGAACTGGGCCGTCGCCGTTCCAGAACGTGAACTGGACTAATGCCCACGTGATCGGATTTGACGTGACTGGCGCCCGTCTGACTCACAGCATCAGAGCCGGCTATGTCAACTTCAACAACCGGATCGAGAGCCAGGAGTTGACTTTCAAATTCCCGCTAACGCCGCAAGGTTTCCCCTTCTTCCTTGGTGTCGGAAGCTTCCAAGCCGGTCTGAACAGCCTGGCTCCGCAGCAGACTTATCAAGACAACAAGCAGATCAAGTACGACGGCAGTTATGTTAGCGGCAACCACACGTTCCGCTTTGGTGGGGAGTACAACAACATCCTCCTCGGTGGATTCGCGAACTTCGCGGGCCCGCTGACAGTTGGCGGACTATTTAATGCAACGACGAAAGCGGCCCTGCCGCCGTCGCAGCAAGCCGATCCGCTTGCCTACCCGCTCGACTCTTTCTCGACAGGTCCCAACGCAGGCTTCTTTACCGCCGCTCCGGCCCACGGCCTGCCTTACGGCGGTCGCCGTAATCACCGCACCGGCGTGTACGTCGGCGACTCCTGGAGAATTCGGCGCAACTTCACGTTTAATTTCGGCACGCGTTGGGAATACGACAGCGGATTCTTCCCGCCAAGTAGCACTCCAGAACTGACCATTGTTAATGTTTATGGTCCGAAAAAGGGGGCGGTTACGAAATACCCGAAAGATGCCTTCAGTCCGCAAGTTGGTTTTAACTGGGATGTGTTCGGAGATGGCAAGACCAGCATCCGTGGCGGCATCTCTCGCTCCTATGAGATGAACATCTTCAACAACGGGCTCTTTGATGAATTCGCGCGTCTGCCTCCCGGCATTGGCCCGACGTTTCTCGATTTCTCCGACGTGGTTGGACCAGACGGCGCGCCAATTGTAGTCTCCGTCCCGGCTGGACTCGGCTGCACTGCTGCGGATGTTGCCGGTGGCGATTACAGTTGCCTGGCAGGTCAGCGTATCGGAAACGTGTTGGGCGTTATCGGCGCGGTCCATCAGGCCGTTCAGGCCGCCTATACTAACTTCACGTTCGATCCGACGAGGGGACCGTCTGAGTTCGAGAATACTGGCGGGGTCACGTTTGGCGGAATCTTCCCCGGTGACTACCGGATTCCTTATTCGATACAAACCAACATCGGCATTCAGCGGGAACTCTTCCGCAATCATGTAATCACCATCGATTACGTCAGAAACAGAGGCGTGGGCTTGCCGTACCTGCTCGTTGATCATGAGCGTCGCCGCTCAGCCGATACGTTCAGCGCAACAGCGGCACGCAGCAGGCTCGCCACCGTACTTGGCGTGCCGGCAGCTTCAGTTAGTCCTGCCGCTATTGACGCGTTCATCGCGGCCAGGCTCGCTGGAACCCCGTCGAGAACAACCAATATCGGCACGTTCGGTCTGGGTAGCGACTCAGTTTTCCCGGGTCTCACGCCAAACATCACGCGCGCCCGCATCATGAGTGGCGGTTACTCGCTCTACAATGGCTTGCAGGTGTTGATGAATGGACGGTTTTCAAAAGATACCATGAACCGTTTCAGCATCGGCGAGCACCCGCTCGTCCGCGAGATGGGGTACACGATCTCATATGCTCTGGCTCGTGCCGAAGCAACCAGCGGCTCGGGGCGTACTGAGTTCATCAACAACAACACAAACAACATCAACATCAACGATGATTTCGGCCCTACCGGCAATGACCGCACGCACATCTTTGGCGCGGGTATCAACATGGACATCATTGGCGGGTTCAGACTCGGCCAAGCCTGGACGTTCAGAACTGCTACACCGCAGTCTCTGTTTGTTCCATTCATCGACTCGTTCAGCAGCTCCAATGCCCTCTTTACTACCGACCTTAATGGCGATGGTGGTATTAGCAGCACCGGCGCACGTGCTGAACTGCTGCCTGGCACGAAGATTGGCGCTCTTGGTCGCGACATCAAGAGCTTCGCGCAGCTCAACCAGATTCTGACCACCTATAACCAGAACTTCGCTGGCAAGTTGACGCCTGCTGGTCAGAAACTAGTCGCCGCCGGTCTCTTCACTGAGGCTCAGTTACGCGCTCTCGGTGGGGTGGTCAAGCCGATCGCGTTGGTGCCTGAGGGCAATCCGTGGCCTTTTGAGAATCGGTTCAATCTTGACCTGAGAATCGAACGGCCGATTAAGATTGGCGAGAACGTGAGGATCAGGCCGAGCCTGGACATCTTCAATGTCTTCAACCACACGGCTCTTGGGCAGTACGCTGGATTAAACGGTAACTTCGGATCGCTGAACTACAATTATCAGACTGACCCGCAGGCAAGGGGCGGTATTTCCGAACTGACTCGGTCGGTTCGCAC
>JBPCMM010000013.1:0-8050 GCA_051002255.1 Pyrinomonadaceae bacterium | reverse complement strand
CGGTGGCTCTAAAGAGGGACCTGACCCAATCGCCCAAGCCGCCTCACCGCGCTGCCTGACGCCCATTTGCGATGAAGGCTTCTATCTCCGACATCTTCCGGGGTAGGGCTTCGGTCATCCAGCGGGTGCCGTCCACCGTAACCAGCATGTCGTCTTCGATGCGCACGCCGATACCTTTGTACTTCTCAAACGCCGGCCGCACGGCTGCCTTGAACTTTTCCCACTCCTCTTGCTTCCAACCAAAAGGCTGGTAATCCAGTGCGTCCGGGCGAACGTAGATGCCCGGTTCGTTTGTGAACACCATTCCCGCCTCCAGCCTTACAGCGTTGCCGACGTCGTGCACGTTCATTCCCAGCCAATGAGAAGTGCCATGCATGAACCAGATGCGATACTGTTCTGACTTGCTATCGGTGATCAAACCCAACTTGAGTAGACCTTCCTTGATAACTCCGCTCGCCGCGCGGTGCACATCGGAAAACATTGCGCCCGGACGAATCACCCTGGCGGCCGCATCCTGCGCGTCAAACACCACCTGATAAATCTCGGCCTGCGCAGGGGAGAACTTGCCATTCACCGGAAACGTGCGGGTTACATCGGCAGTGTAGTGTTCATACTCCGCACCCACGTCCATCAATATCAAATCACCCGGCTTTACCGCTCCCTGCGATTCAATGTAGTGAAGCGTGGTCGCATTTGGGCCACAACCTACGATTGACGGATAACCCCAATGGTCGGCGTTGCGCAGCTTGAAGGTGTAGACAACCTCTGCGTCAACTTCATACTCCCATTTCGCATTCCCAGCCGCGACCCAGGCCCGCTGCTGCGCTTCGTTCGTGATATCGATTGCATGCTGCAGCAGCCGTAGTTCCATCGGGGACTTTCGCAGCCGCATATCGGCAAAGATGGGCCAGGCATTCTTAATAACAAAACCATTCGGGATTTTGGGCCAGTCAGCGGCAAAGCGTTGCTCCGGCGCATACTCGCGGCTGGGTCCAGTGCCACGGGGAACAAGCATATAAAGCTCGGCCTCGTTTTTCTCCGCGGCCGCGAACACTGACTCGAAGTCTGTGCGGGTTTCCGCCTGAGGTCCACCCGCAAACACGGTCATGAGAACATTTTCTGATCTCGGACGATACGGCTGGCGCGTGCGCAAACCCTGCAGGAACGGTTCGAGCTCGCGCGCTTCCCAAATCTCCCTAATGCCGGATGCCTGAGCTGCCTCTTCAGCGCTGTACATATGTCCGTTCCAGACTTCTGAAAAAGTATCACGTCGGGGTATGAAAAGGATCTCCGGCGTTTGGTTATTGCCAGGAAGTAAGACAAGTGTCGCACGCTTCTGCTTGAGTTGAGTGAGATAGTAAAGATTGTTCTCCTGGCGATACTCGTAGTCGACATCGTTGGCATAAACTCTCGGCTCCGCACTGAAAAGAATTAGAACAGCCTTGGAGCCAATGGTTTGTGCGACTCGTGCGCGACGTTGGGCGAGTTCTGCCTGCCGTTCCTTCTCATCAAACACAGGCGCTGGAGGAGCAGTTTTGATAAGAGCGTGCGTTCCCTCCCCCGCACCAGCGTGCACACCAACAATGAACAGTGATGCGCTGAAGGGCATCGCCAGGAGAGCCAGGCCAACTAGACAGTTCGATAAGGTGTTATGAGCTTTCATTACTCTCCTCGAGCCACTACTCTCGTTACCATCTGAGTAATTGATCGATATAAACTGGCGGGAGTGTCAGTTTAGAGTTCATCAAACTCTAGCTTCTGGCCGCGAAACATCAACCTAAAAGGTTAAACTCTAAACTTCGTAATCAAACCGAACCTACCAACTAGCGAGGTAAATGTTTTGACGCCGGTCGACTTAAGGACGCGGTGGAAACCTGCGGCGATTAACCCTCTGCCTAGGACGAATCAGCTGCCGTCTCCGTCGGGCGTCTGGATGATGCGGCTACCATCGGGACCGACGATCACTTGAGTCCCATCAGGAAAGTTTCTGATAGTCACGTCTCCCGCGCGACGCGTGACGGGAGGCTGACGGGGTTGCGGAGCATCAATAGCGTTCACGTTGGGGATCTCCGGCTCAGCGGGTTGCTCCGGCCGGGACTGATTCTCGGCCCTTGCACGATCGGCCGCCTCCGCGGCAGCTCTATCCTCTTGCTGCCTATCGGCTACCTTTTGTTTGCTGGCATTCTCCCGTTTTCTGACTACCTTTTCCTCAGCCGGAACCTCACGCGTTTCATCTGCAACCTGTTTGGCTTCTTCCCGACTCTCGGTCGGAGCCGCGGACTGACCTTCAGTCGGCTCACTCTGAACAGCCGGGGTGCTAAATTGATTAATCGCTGGGTCATCAACTTTAGCGAAGTTGTTCCTCTTCTGGTAAGCGTAAAAACCGCCAAGCCCGCCCACTAGCAGTACCACTGCGGCGGCCGCAATCATCCAAGGTTTCCGACGAGCCACACCCGGCCGGCGCACAACCGTCGTTTCACCGGTCCGCACGGTAGCCTGCCTCGCTTTGGTTCTGGTCTCGGCCGCGACAGTCGGAGCAGCGGCCGGAAATAGGACTGTGTTGGCTTCACTGCGGTTGGAAATCGTTGTTGGAGAGCCCACCCCCTGCAAAGCCCTGCGCATCTCCGCCGCACTGGCATAACGCTGATCGCGATTTTGGGCCATCGCCTTTCGCAAAACCGCACCTGATCCGGCAGGCACACTGCTGTTGACTACGTGCGCAGGCTTCAAGGGATCAGGCTGACCGTTAACAATAGAGGCTGCCCGCGTAAGAGCATCGGGTGGCTTAACCCCGGTCATCAAGTGATACAACGTTGCGGCAAGTGCGTAAATATCACTGCGGGCGTCAGTGCCCAGCCCTTGAATTTGTTCCAGTGGCGCGTAATTCGGCGTGTAGCCGAAAATGCTTGCGGAGGTGGTGACGCGCGAAATCTCGCTGGCTTGGCCCTTCGCGAGTCCGAAATCCAGCAAAATGATCTGACCGCGCGGCGTTAGTTTTAAGTTCTGAGGCTTTATGTCTCGATGAATAATTTGCGGATCCTGCGTGTGCAGATAGTCGAGCGCGTCGAGAAGTTGATCCGCCCAGATCAACACTTGCTCTGCCGGAAAGGGTCCACGTCTCTTTGCACTCATCTCGGCTAAATCGTCGCCGGCGATAAAGTGCATTACCAGAAACTGTCCTTCCCCTTCCGAGAAGTGATCGCTCACCCGAGGGAGTGCGGGATGGTGCATGCGCGCCAGAAGCCTTGCTTCTCGCTCAAATTGCTTCCGCAAACGCTCGTCCGCAAAAAGCGTTTCTTTCAGGGCCACGGTGGAATCCAACCGTTCATCGACAGCTTCGTAGACCGCGCCCATTCCGCCCTGACCCAGTTGGCGAACGATGCGGTATCGGTTTTGTAGGATTGTCTCTGGCGTGAGCATTAGATTGTTTGTTCCAGCGTAGCGCCCATTCTTAGGTCGAAAGACAAATTACTCGCTCTTTGTATCCACAAATAAGCGCGTTTCATTATACACGCGCGATAGACATCAGCGAACCGCCTATTCGGCGCGTACTGATGCAGTCGTAAACCAGCGACACACAATTGGACTTCCACTCAACGATAGAACCAGTGAGCCGACTCACCAGCTTTGTTATCACTGAGCATCAATGTATCGCGCCGCGC
Organism: Pyrinomonadaceae bacterium; assembly: GCA_051002255.1. GTDB lineage: Bacteria > Acidobacteriota > Blastocatellia > Pyrinomonadales > Pyrinomonadaceae > PSRF01. Next base: position 4,388 of record JBPCMM010000013.1, on the reverse strand, counting down.
GCGGTATTCTTGTAAACAATGCCACCCTTCATCACAAATACGACGCGCCGAACGGCCGTGATGTCTTTCAACGGATCCCCGTTGAGCGCGATGATGTCCGCCTGCAGGCCGGGCGCGATCGAGCCGATCTTATCGGCCATGCCAAGCGCTTCCGCCCCGAGTGAGTTGGCTGAGACCATCGCCGACATTGGATCCACTCCGCCGTCGCGCACGCGGTCAATGAGCTCCTCAGCGTTGCGCCCGTGCGCGCCCGCCACGGCGTCCGAGCCGAAGACGATTTTTAGTCCCCGAATTTTTACCGCACGCTGAAGCAACTCGTGGTTCATCGGCAGGATCTTTTCCATCGCCGCGAAAGCCTCTTCAGTTTTGGGGTAATAGGGTGTGCCGGCATACCTGTCCTTGTTCAGCAGATAAGTTTCAATCACCAGCCCGGCTTGCGGATCAAAATACGTCCCTTTTTCAGCCATCAACTTCAGCTCGTCATCCGTCGCTCCCAAGCCGTGCTCGATTTCAGTGCACCCGGCCAGAGTTGCGGCACGGACAGCGTCTCTGTAAGCGTGCACGAGCGTGCGCAGGCCCTGCTTCTTCGCTTCATCGCAGGCCGCGTTCAATTGCTCCTGTGAAAGTGTCATCTGGCCTTGAAGAATGCCCCCCGAGGCGAAGATTTTGATAAGGTCCGCCCCTGCTTCCTTTTGTTTCCTCACGTACCCGCGCATTTCATCAGGCGTCCCGGTCTGCTCGCCTCGCCCCATGAGCGGCTCGACCGCCGTCAGCAGGCGCGGCCCGGGGAGTGTGCCTTTCGCGATGGCGTCGCGCAAGGGAACATCAGTGGGCGAGCCCACGCTTTGCACCGTCGTGAAACCCGCGATCAGCGTTACCCATGCATTCGAGGCTGATTGATACGCAGCTTCCTGTGTTGTTCCTCCCGAGCCGGCATTTTTCCCATCCTTGCCGAAGCCCCAGGTAATGTGCACGTGCGAGTCAATCCAGCCCGGCAACACCGTTAGGCCACGCAGGTCATAGTCCACCGGCCCGGCCTTTGGGTCAATAGCGACAATCTTCGAGCCCTCGATCACGATGCGAGTGTCGTGCAGCACGTGGCCCTTGCCATCCAGCACCGCGCTCGCGGCAATCACAATGCGTTTGCCATTTGCAGGTGATTGGGCAGGCGTCTGTGAAGAAACTTGTTGCGCCAGGGCGCAGACTCCAAGAATGCTCAGGGTGCATAGAAAGGTCTTCGTGGATCGCATGATTGCTCTTCCCTCCGTTCGATAGCGAATCTTACATGCGTGCACCAACGGAATTCAAAGAAACGTGGCCTGGCCCTCGGATTGGGCGGTTTTAATAGATTCGGGGTATGCTATGCGCCATGAGCCGCCCTTTCCCCATTTCGGACGATGAAGTGATTGATGTTGCACCCCCACAGCGAACTCGATGGCGACGTTGGGTAATCGCTGCGTTAGTCTTGCTCTTCATCGTGCTCTCACGCAGTCTCTCCATCTATGTTTCGGTCCTATGGTTTGGCTCGCTCGGCTACTCTGCCGTTTACTGGTATATATTTAAGCTGAAAGCCGCGCTCTTCCTGGTCTTCTTATTGTTAACGGCCGGAATACTTCGCGGAGCTTTTTGGGTGCTCGAACGAACGTTCGCCTCATACGCTTTTGCACCCCGAACAATAATGCTCAACAATCAGCCCGTCGAGTTTTCGCCGGCGCGTTTCATTCGGCCACTGGCCTGGGTGGTCGCTGTTATGTTCGGCCTGTTTTATGGGTTCGCGATGAAAGGCAACTGGCAGGACTTTGCCCTCTACTTCAATCAATCCTCAACAACCCTGGCCGATCCAATCTTTCAAAAGCCACTGGGCTTCTATCTCTTTTCACTTCCGGTTTACGATGAGATCAGCTCCTGGCTGCTGACGCTCACTTTCATCGTTCTCTGCGCCTCAGTGGTTTTTTCGTTGCTTACAATTCCCCAGAGAGTTTTGAAATCCGCCCGCTCGCTTTCTTCAGGCAGCGCCTTCGCGGCAATCTCTTGCACCCTGGCAGCATTCCTTCTCGCGGTTGCCGGGCAGACCTACCTCTCTCGTTTTCCTTATCTCTGGACCGATCATCAAACATTTTCCGGCGTTACTTACACTGAAGCGAACTATCTGCTTCCTGCACTTCTGTTCGTCGCAATCGCGCTCATTATTGGCGCGGCGCTTTCCCTCGTGAACGCTTTGACCAAGAGAGGACTGCGTCTGCTACTGCTGGCGCTGGGGATTCCGATTGCAGTCTATATCGCTGGCGTGGTCATCGTCCCAACCTACGTCAACAGTTTTATTGTCAAGCCCAACGAACTTGGGCGCGAGACACCCTACATCGAGCACAACATTAATTGGACGCGTCGCGCATTTGGTTTGGAACAAATTGAATTGCGGGAATTTGAGGCGGAGAACTCGATCGAAGCGCTGAACCTCAGCGCTAATAGGGCGACCCTCGAAAACATCCGGCTCTGGGATTGGCGTGCTCTGCAAGACACCCTCAAGCAAATTCAAACTATTCGCACCTACTATGATTTTCCTGACGTAGATGTAGACCGCTATAGCTTTGCCGGGCAGACGCGGCAGGTAATGCTCGCGGCGCGCGAAATTGACGTCGAGAAACTGCCGGAGTCTTCGCGTAACTGGATTAACGAGAAATTGATCTATACCCACGGCTTCGGTTTGACGATGAACACAGCCAATGAGTTCACAACTGAAGGAATGCCCCGCTTCCTGGTGTCGAATATGCCCATCGAAACTCGCACCCAGGAAATTGCCATTACCCGGCCTCAGATCTACTTCGGACAGAAAACCGACACCGATGTTTACGTAAACACAGCCCAAAAGGAGTTTGATTTCCCGCAAGGCGAAGCAAACACGTACACCACCTATGAAGGAACCGGCGGCATCAAGATCGGCGGGCGTTTGCGGCGGATGTTGCTCGCCTGGGCGCTAAATGATCTTTCAAAACTCCCTTTCTCGGATGATGTGACCGCGGAGAGCCGTGTTCTGATTCGCCGAAACATCAAAGAGATTGTCAATGGCGTCGCTCCATTTCTAATCTACGACAATGATCCGTACATCGTTGTGAGCAAGGAGGGCCGCCTTTTCTGGTTACTTGACGCCTTCACTGAGTCTTCGAGATATCCCTACTCCCGACATCACCAGGTTGGTGGTAACCGCGTTAACTACATCCGGAATAGCGTAAAAGTAGTTATAGACGCCTACAACGGCTCGGTCGCATTTTACGTTTTCGATCCTCAGGATCCCTTGATCGCCACATACCGTGCCACGTTTCCCACTCTTTTTCAGGACGCCAGCGCCATGCCCCCGGACCTGCGCTCACACGTGCGCTATCCGGAAACCCTGATTCGAGTCCAGGGGGAGGTTTATGGTGTCTATCACACGCAGAGCCCCAAGATATTTTTCCAGCGTGAAGATGTCTGGAGCGTAGCGAACCAACTCGGTCGTGACGGGCAAGACAAGAATCAGTCTCAACCGATCGATCCGTACTATGTGCTGATGCAGCTTCCTGGCGAGCAGATATCTAGTGAGTTCGTTCTAATCTTGCCTTTCACCCCGGCAAGTCGAAACAACATGATTGGTTGGATGGCCGGACGCAGTGACGGCGATAACTACGGCAAGCTTCTCGTCTACAATTTTCCGCAGTCTCGTCTGATTGAAGGGCCCCTGCAAATAGAAGCACGAATAGATCAAAACGCCGAACTCTCGGCGCAGTTCAGTCTGTGGAATCAGCAAGGCTCGCGAGTCTTGCGCGGTCACTTACTGGTAATTCCTATCGGGCGCTCGCTTCTTTACGTGGAACCCGTGTATCTCCAGGCGACGCGCAGTCCGATGCCAGAGTTGCGTCTTGTCGTACTTGCTATTCAGGAGCGGGTTGGGTACGGGAAGAGTTTTGACGAGGCAATGACACACCTATTCGGCGAAGCGGGAAAGACCCCTGCACAGCCAGAGGCTGGACAGCCGAAGGAGAAAGTTGATCAGGGCGCACCGAAACCGGCCGCGTCACCCTCGTCGGCTGACAATGTACAGCAGCTCATTGTTAAGGCCATTCAGGAGTTTGAGGACTACCAACGTCTGACTTCGCAAGGCAAACTAGCCGAAGCCGGTCAGAAACTCGAACAACACAAGCGCACACTTGAGGAATTGAAGCGCGTGGGCGGTAAGCTGTGATGGTGGTAGTAGCAGTGGGAAGGGTTACGCCGAAGGCGTTCGCGAATTGCACCAGGGTTTCCTACCTGCGTTCCACAGCGGCAATTACATAATAACGCCGAAGGTGTTGGCGAATGCCGCAGAACTCGTACAAACTCCTTCAGAGTTAAGACAGATTATTGATGGTCCCTAA
>JBPCMM010000012.1:0-14521 GCA_051002255.1 Pyrinomonadaceae bacterium | reverse complement strand
GAAGGTCGCCGTGGACTTCCCGTTTGAAGCCGTACTGGGGAAAACCCACCGTACGGAATTTTAGAGAGGGAGGAGGAAACGTGTTGCATGGTCTGGTTGCTGTTTGCCACGCCGCTCGAAAGAGCTGATACATCGGAAGCTACTGGCCTACCCATCTACGCGCCTCCTCTCTACTCGACGATCGTTTGTTCCACCAAACCAACTCTCAAAATCACGACACCGCCCTCCGGTGACTTCTGGCAAAGAGATGCCGGACACATCCGCAATTCGCTATAAGACCCCTAACAGGCTGCTGAAAAAACTCATTTTGGAGTGCGGAGGCAAGCGTAGCGCGACTCCGCTTCGGATTGGCGAGCCTTAAAACCCCCAAAGATTCCAAAGCGCCGTCGCCGCTTCGCTCTGCCGGCGCACTCCACATTTCGCTCTCTTTAAGCGCTGAAAGGGTTTTTCAGCAGCCTGCTAAGGCGCCAGGCGTTGAATACTCCAATCCCCGTTAGCTTGTCGCTCATAAAGAATCCGGTCGTGAAGGCGGCCGAGGCGTCCCTTCCAAAACTCGATTCGTGACGGCTTCAGGCGATAACCCCCCCAGTTCTCAGGGCGCTTAATTCGCCGATTTCCGTGGAACGCTTCCAATTCGCGGGCGCGAGTTTCCAGTTCCTCCCTGCTGCGGACGACTTCGCTTTGCGGTGACGCGAGGGCGCCAATCTGGCTTTCACGCGGCCGAGTTTGAAAGTAAACGTCTGACTCTTGATTTGAGACTCGAGCGACCGTGCCTTCAACTCGTACCTGGTAATCGAGCTGCACCCAGTAAATGACCAGTGCGGCATAGGGGTTCGCTTCCAGCTCGAGCGCCTTTCTGCTGTTGTAGTTGGTGTAGAAAACAAAGCCGCGCTCATCGTAGCTCTTCAACAGCACCATACGCGCCGATGGCCGACAGTCGTGGTCTGCCGTCGCCAACGTCATCGCTTCCGGCAGCAAGATCTCCGAATGTTGCCGTGCCTCGGCAAACCAACTTTCGAAGAGTTGCAGCGGATTTCGTGGTGCGGTGGATTCGTTTAAGTCGCTCACGTGTTTGTGTGCCCTGTCGTTCGCTGCTCCCAGATACCCAGGATGTTTGCGCTCCAGGAGGTGCTCCGAACGGGTCGGACAAAGAGGTCCGACGCTACATCTCCACGAGCTTCATGTAAGGCCTAAGTCGCTGGCGCAACAGGTCGGGGACAGGGACGCTTTCAAACGTGTCCTTTCGCACTGCTGCCATGACGAAATGCGCGGTGGCAACCAACTCCTCTTCGCCTTTGCGGCGCACCTCAAAATTTAGCTGCATTGACTTGTTGCCGATCCGACCCACGGACACTGAAACCTCAAGCAAGTCATCCAACTGCGCCACACGATGAAAATCACACTCCAGGTGAACTCGCGGGAGCCAGAGGTCTATTTCGTCGAAGATTACACTGTAAGGAAGTCCGACGGCGCGGAAGAGTTCCGTCTCGGCGATCTCAAAGAAACGAATGTAAGCGCCATAGAAAATAATGCGTGCAGCGTCGACGTCGCCCCAGCGCACGCGCTCTTCAATGGTGAATCTGCGGGATCCAGACATTTGGTACTTAGCGGCTAAGTAAAAGCCGAGCCGCCTGCGTTTCAGGGAGGCGAGTGACTCAAGCCTCAACATCCTTCACGAACTTTACCAACGCGCGATTGAATTCTTCGGGTCGTTCAAGATTGGAAACATGGCCAGCGCCTTCCATAATCTGCAGCCGCGAGCCGCCGATCTCTCGGTGCATGAGTTCCGAATCTGCCACCGGCGTTAGCGCGTCTTCGCTGCCCACAACAATTAGTGTGGGGGCAATAATACGTGACAGAAAGGACGTCTGGTCCTTGCGCACGGCCATACCCCGCAGTGCCGACGCCGCGCCTTCTGGTTCTGTCTCCCCAATCATCTCCCGTACGCGCCGAACAATATCGGGTCGCTCGGCCACCGTTTCAGTGGCGAGCAACTTCGGCAAGAGTGCGTCAGCGATTCTCTCCATCCCTTCGCGCAGGGCTTTTTCCGCTTGCTGTTCGCGATTCTGCTTCCCCTCTTCGGTGTCTGCCTGAGCGCGCGTGTCAGCAAGCAGGAGCGAACGAACTCGCAACGGAAACAGACGATAAAAAGCCAGGGCTACATAGCCCCCCATTGAAAGTCCGCCGATGGTAGCGCGAGAGATGTTCAAAGTTTCAAGCAGTGAAGCGACATCAAGAGCCATGCTTTCCATCGTCGCTGGTCCGGGAGTTACCGCGCTCTCGCCATGCCCACGCAGGTCAGGGACAATCACCCGATGGTTTTGCCGGAGCTCTTCTACCTGCTCGCGCCACATCGAGCGATTGAAAGGATAACCATGAAGCAGCACCACGGAGGGACCAGAGCCCACATCCTCGTATGCTATCTCGATTCCGCGTAGAACCTTCTTAGAACTCTTCGAGCTATGTGCGATGGTAAATTGTGCCACTCACTCTCCTCGTTCCTGCTGCAGGGCGTTTTTATGTACTCCATCAGCTACCGCACGTACTAGGTCGGACAACTCAATTGGTTTGGCCAGGTAACTTTGGAAGCCTGAGGATAGGGCCTTCTGGCGATCTTCCTCTTTCGCGTAGGCCGTGATGGCCACGACGGGGATGTGCCGATGGTCGTCAAAGTCCATCGCCTGAATTTTCTCGATGAGTCGATAGCCATCATCGCCTGGCATCGCAATATCTGAGACGACGATATCAGGTGTCGACGTTCTAATCGATGCGAGGGCGTCAGCGGCAGATGACACCGCAGTGACCGTGGCCCTCTGACTCTTGAGTGCGGCGCTCAATAAGTCCAGCGTATCTTGATCATCTTCGACCAGCAATACATGTATTCCTTCCAATCGTGAATTGAACTCAAAGCTATCTCTTGTTGCTTCTTCTGCGCTCGCACTCTTGCTCGGACTGGAGGTGGATCCGACACGGGGTAAGCTGACAGAGAACGTTGCGCCTTTTCCTTCTCCCGGGCTCTCGGCCATTATCGCGCCGCCATGGATCTCAACCAGGTGGCGAGCTATAGCCAGGCCCAACCCCAACCCGCCGTGTTGTCTGGTACTGGTGCTGTCAGCCTGGCGGAAACGGTCGAAAACGAACGGCAGAAAATCGCGGCTGATTCCCTGACCGGTGTCGGCCACACGTACCTCGACCTGCGTGCCAATCTCATGAACGCTCAAACGAACGCTGCCACCGCTGAGTGTGAATTTGATCGCGTTTGAAAGTAGATTCCAGACTATCTGCTGTAGTCGGTTGGCATCACCAGTAATGACTGTCGGTTGAGACTCAAACTCGGTTTCTATTCGGATCCCTTTAGCCTCCGCAGTCGGGCGCACCACGTTTACCGCAGCTTCAATTACCGGCGCCAGATCTATCGGCTGCAGGTCAACGTAAAGTTTGCCCGTAATGATTCGCGAAACGTCCAGAATGTCATCGATGATTTGCGACTGAGTTGTGGCGTTCCGTCTGATCGTTTCGATGGCCCGGGCAGCCATGGGATCATTAATCGAGCCGGCCTCGAGCATTCGCGACCAACCAAGAATAGCGGTCAACGGCGTGCGCAATTCATGGGAAACAGTGGCCAGAAACTCGTCTTTCAATCGATTCGACTCCTCTGCTTCCGTTCTGGCCGTGCTTTCACGCTCCAGCAGCCGAACGTTTTGAATGGCCACCGCAGTCAGGTTGGCAGCCATACGCATCGCCGTCGCATGCTCTTCCCGGAAAGCAGACTTCTGATAACTCTGCACTTCGATAGTTCCGATGATGCGGCCCATAACCGCCATTGGTATCGCAGCGGACGATTGAGGTCGCAGTCCATTATCAGGTCCCACGATTACTGACGGATGCCCACGAGCTGTGTTCATGTAGTCGTCAGTGATTATTACTTGACCGGTTCTAACCGCGCGGCTATTTGGTCCTGAAGCGTTAACCGGCATGGGCGGAAGTTCTGAAATGTCGAACTCCTGACCGTCGCCCCAGGCATAGCACGCGGTGCGCACATCGCGAACAGGATCGTACAGAGAGATGAAGAGGCCGTCGCAGGGGACTGATACAACGGTGAACTGTTGCAGCGCCCGAAAGATTGTGACCAGATCGCGCGAAGTTCCCAGGGCTTGGGCCAAACTCGAGATTCTTTCCAGCAAGCGTTCGTATTCAGACAATGCTCGCTGATCAGCCTCGCGTAACGCTTCCTCTGCGCGACGACGAGTGGTGATGTCGCGCGCGACACCTTGGATACCGGCTGGTTCACCTTTCCTCAGCAGTAGTCTGCTGCTGATTTCCAGCGTCACCAGCTGGCCGTCTTTCGTTCGCACATCTACTTCATAGTTGGTCCGTTCTTCTCCGCCCAACTTGCGCTGCGTCATGTGATGAGCGCTGGCGACGGATTCGGGAGTAAGAAAGTCGGTCAGGTTCATCCCGACCAACTCCTCACGGGAATAGCCGGTCACTGACTCCACGGCTCTATTAACGGAAGTCATGTTGCCTGCGAGATCCAACGTGAACACGATATCGTTGGCGTTTTCTATCAGTTCACGGTAACGCTCCTCGCTCTCTCGCAGCGCATCTTCGACCCGCTCGCGCTCCGCGAGAATCGTGCGCATAGTTGCTTCCGACTCACGAACTTCTGCCGCAGAGCGCTCCGCCCTGGCGCGGGCCCGCGTTTGCGTTATGCCGAAAAACAGGAAGCTGATGAACAGGCCAGCCGCAAGTGTGTAGGGGGCCCAGCTCTTATCCGGTGACTTGGCCACGTTATTCAAGTGATACGAGACAGCAAGCGTGAAGAGCAATCCGGCCGTGAGAAACAGATAAGGAGTAATAGGGCGCCCTGAGCGGTGAATCTCTGATTTGGACATTACAAAGTCGTTCCTTTGTTCCATCACTGCACCCCGGGCTGTTTGCATACGGCAGTAAGACAGTGTTGCGGCTTGGTGAATTAAACCCTAATTGGCAATTAGCGAACACGGCTGGTTCGGCGTCGAAGAAAATCCATCAACACAAATTGTGACAGATTATCGGGATTTGCGAAGTAGGCTTTACCATTTGTCATGGCGGTCATCTGCTTTACAAACTCAACGAGATAATAATCGCTTGCCAGCATGAACGTATTGATCATTATACCGGCTTTGCGGCAGGCCTGGACCTCCTTGAACGTCTGGTCCATTACAAAAGGATCGCCGCCCATCGAATTCTTGTACAGCCTGCGGCCTGGCGACGATGCAGTTGCCGCCGCTTTGGTAGCACGAAGCGAAGATCTGGCAGACACGGAACTTCCTTCGAGAAAACAAGCGGTAGGTTTTCCGTCGGTAACCATGACGATCTGCTTCATTTCTTTTCGCTGCGACTGCAGAATTCGCCGGGAGAGCCGCAGACCTTCAGCGGTGTTAGTGTGATACGGCCCAACTTGCGTGGTGGCCAGTTTTGCCAGCGCGAGCTCTTCGGCGCTGTCGTGAAAAAGCACGAGTTTGAGAGCGTCGCCGGGATAATGTGTACGAATCAAATGAGCTAAGGCAAGGGCAACCTTCTTAGCCGGTGTAAACCGATCTTCACCATAGAGAATCATGGAATGCGAACAGTCAAGCATGACCACAGTCGCGCAGGAAGATTGGTAGTCACACTGATGAACGTGCAGGTCGCTGTACTCCAGATTGAGCGGCACTTTCATTCCCTCACGCTGAATCGCGGATAACAACGTAGTGTTCACGTCGAGATTGATCGTGTCGCCAAACTCGTAGGGTTTGCTCGCGGCGGCAGCTTCCACGCCAGTCGAAAGCTGTGGCGTGTCATGACGACCGACGGAGCTTTTACCAAGGCTTCCCAGCAAGTTTCTGAGGGTCTTATAACCCAGAAAATCCAAACCTTTTTCGGTCACTTCAAACTTGATGTCGCGCGTGAGCGGCTCGGAAATTTCCGGATTGCCGTTCCCTCGTCGCTGCTGTTTTTGTCTGACCTGCTCTTCGTGAAGGGTCAAGTAACCCTCTTCAATCAACCGCTCAATCAGCTGATTGAGCATTTCTTCCAGCGCCGAACCTTTAAACTTGCCGTCATTATCAGCGAGCATCTCCTGAACCTGATGTTCATCGAGGAGGGCTTGATCCATAAGCGCCTGCAGTAGCGCTTGTCGCAGCGCATCCAGCGACGTGTCCTGCGGGCGACGTTCACGGGTCCAATAGTAGTCATCGTCGTAGCCGGAAGAAAGGAGTGAATCAGACAGCCCCTCCATCAAGTCGCCCAGATTGATGGATGAGACGTCGAGGCCTTTGAATTTTGAATAGCGAGTGAACTTCATAAATCACAACTAGCCGCGGATGAACGCGGATGAACGCGAATCAGAAGGGCAGTCAGGAATTAATGCTCCTTTTGATCAGCGGCGAGCATCGCGTCTAAAAGGATCGTACGCTCGCCGTGATACTTTCGCGAGTTATCGAATGCCAGTCTCTTGAACTCTGGATTGATTCCGAAGTTGAACAACAAACCAACTTCAATGTCCGTCGCTCGAAGGTAGTTCAACAGCTGAGCCTCATGTGCAGAGTCTAGTCCTCGAACTGCTTTCAATTCCAGCAAGAGGCACTCTTCAACCATAATGTCTGCTTCAAAGTCACCTACCTTCTGACCGCGAAACCAAACGGCTACTTCAACTTTCCTACGAACGCGCAGGCCCTGGGACGTAAGAGTTAGTTCGAAGGCTTTCTGATACACGGACTCCAGAAAACCATGCCCAAGTTCATTGTAAACTTCAAAGAAAACTCCAATGACTTTCTGTGTCAACGCTCTGTGTTTCAGCACGCTTTCGCTGTACATGTGAGGACTCCTTGGGCATATGTGAGGTTTACTGCCCTCCGTTTCCTGTCTTTTCAGATCCGCGTTTCTCCGCGTTCATCCGTGGCTAAATCAGCTGTATTTGCCGGTCTCCGTTAGATCGTCGTAGATCATGCCGCGGCGGTCTTTCTTCGCTTTGGTTACAGCCGTATAGCCGCCCTCCTCGTTGCGACTGATCTTGTTTCCCGCATAGAGACCCTCAAGTACAAACTCACAGGCCGCGACCACCTGCGCCTGGTCCGACTTTTTGAAGTCAAAAGGGATGAGAGACGTTTCGATCAAGTCGGGGACTGCGTCGAGAAGCCTTCGGCATTCCTCTGCTGAAGCCGTGTCGGCCAGACGCAGGTTGTTTCCCTCATCAAACCATTGCACGGTGCGCGCGAAATCAATGCCCACGAAATACCCTTCAAAGATCTCGCCGGCCGCGCTTTTGATCAGGTCCTTGGCAATGCGGGTGGCGCCAATCTGTTCGCCCTCGTATTCAAGTTCCATCTTGCCGGTCATGGAAGGAATCGCCGCATAGACATCGGACACGCGCGGCACAATCTCCTCTTCCCCGGTCAGGAGCGCGCGCCGCTCGGCATTTGAGATTACTGATTCGATAACTGTAATGGGCAGGCGTTGCGAGACCCCGGAGTGCTTGTCGACCCTTTGGTCGTCGCGAGCTTCGAAGGCGATCTGTTCGACTACTTCTCGCAAAAACTCAGGGACGTGCAGGCGTTCCTTCAATCCGTCGCGCTCCACCCAGGCCTCCTGGCGGGTAATTTGGATCGCGGTAGGCAACTCCGAAGGATAGTGAGTCGTGATTTCGGCGCCGATCCGATCCTTTAACGGCGTAATGATTTTTCCGCGCGCAGTGTAGTCCTCCGGGTTTGCAGAAAAAATAAGCATGACATCGAGGGCTAGCCTGACCGGGTAACCCTTAATCTGCACGTCGCCTTCCTGCATGATGTTGAAGAGACCGACCTGAATCTTGCCGGCCAGATCGGGAAGCTCATTGATCGCGAAGATGCCGCGATTAGCGCGGGGCAGCAGCCCATAGTGAATTGTCAGCTCATCGCTCAAAAGGTGTCCGCCTTTGGCGGCTTTGATTGGATCGACATCGCCGATGATGTCAGCGATGGTTACGTCCGGCGTAGCAAGTTTCTCCACGAATCGTTGATCGCGATTAACCCAGGCGAGAGCTAATTTGTCGCCGAGGAGTTCAAGCTGCCCGCGACCATAAGCAGAAATAGGATGGAAGGGATCGTCATTTACTTCAGAGCCGGCGATTACGGGAATGCGTTCGTCGAGCAACTCGGTCAGTTGTCGAATAATGCGGCTCTTGGCCTGACCCCGCAGGCCCAGCAGGATGATGTTGTGTCGGGAAAGGATCGCATTTACGAGCTGCGGGATAACGGTTTCACTGTAGCCTAGGATTCCTGGAAAGAGTGTTTCGCTCGCCCGCAGTTTCTTTATGAGGTTCGCGCGTAGCTCATCTCTTACCGAGACCCGTTTATAACCGCTTGCTTTCAGTTCGCCCAGTGTTCCTGGTAGGTGCATTGAATGATTACCTGGCTATTGGAATATTCTAAAAAATCGTACCGTGTGCCCGGGGGGTGACATCTTTGCGTATCTCTATCTTAATACTTTGAGATGAAAGACTCTAAGCTAGAACTCAAACATGGCGGATCAGTTCGCTCAATAGCTGACAGTGTCACCCAAGCACACCGCTCAGTCCGCTATGCGGACTGAGCGGATTGGATGCCACCGTTCTCGAGTAACATTGCAACAGGGACTTAGCGGGCATGCCAGCCCTCCTGATCGCAAAAAACATGACCGTCGGTTTCGAGCTTGTCGAGATGGGCAAGCACGGCGCGTGCGGCCATCGCATGCGCCTTGGGGGAGATGTCGGTGTAGACGCGGGCAACGATTTCTTCAGGAGATTGCGCTCCCTCCCTCACAGCTTCCAGAATCTGCCGCTCGCGCTCCAGGCGGTGCGAGATGTATTCATCAAGCTTCGTGTAAGGATTTGCGATCGCCGGACCGTGGCCTCCAAAGATGACGCTGAGATTCGGCAGCGCACGCATTCGCCCCAGCGAGTCAAGGTAGTCGCGCATGTTGCCCTCCGGAGGATCGATCAAGACAGAGCCCAGGCCGACAATGTTGTCTCCTGAAATCAGCGTACCCGTTTCCGCTTCGTAAAAACAGAGATGACCGCGAGCGTGTCCGGGAGTGTGCATTGCTCGCAGCGCAATTCGGCGCGAACCATTTAGTTCGATGATGTCTCCGTCTTCGATCAAACGACCTACGCGGACTGTGTCGCCTAACGGCTGTGCAGTGAATCTATGGGCCGCAACTTTCACGCGGCCGGCGAAATGTTCTCGAAGTGAATTGACGCCGCCTACGTGATCCGGGTGCATGTGGGTCAAGATAATCTCGCGAACTGATCGTCCTTCGCGCACAAGATCATCGACTGTGGCTGCGAGCGCCCGTTGTTCTTCTTCATAGGGCGACCCGGGATCGATCACCAGTATTTCCTGCGAGTTGTAGATCAAGTAGCAGTTAGTGTGAGTCGCGGGCGGCTTGGTGGGTGTGCGAACGGGAAAGCAGATGTAGTTAGGACGAAATTCGATGCGGCGAACCGGTTCACTATGGGCCTGAGGAATTGCCAGGAAGCGCTCGACAAGATCAGGCGTCAGGCCCCCGGCAATCGTTTTTAATGCGTGGAGCGTGGGGGGAACTGCCAGAATTTCTGACCGCTGCCATTGTTCATGAGCTCGGCCTGCCGCAATCCATTCTCCCGAGGAGAGCTCGCCCGGGATAACCTTCGGTTCCTGCTTGGGAGGACAGTTTACGAGAAAGAACCAGGTATCAAACCTGCGGGCGCTGAAAGGCGGCGTCACCCAGCGGCCCACAAAAGTAAAATCCCCTGCATCAAGACTGAGGTTGTAATGTTGTAACAGCTCCGGCCATGACATGCGCCCGGATTCAAGATCGTTGAGCAAGGAAACTCGCTGTCCCTTGGTTAACGACTCGGCACCACGCGCGACTAATACACCCAGCTCTTCGAATAGCTCACGAGCGGCGCAACTGATTGCTGCAGCAGTTTCAGCATGCGTGGAATTGCTCACCTGAACCTCTGCGTCGGAAGCGTCAAGCTGTCCACCGGGAAACGCACTGAAGCCACCGAGGAAGGCGAGCTTCTCGCTACGGCGCACCAGGAACAGTTCCGGGTCACACGGATCGGCGTTTTGTCGAAGGAGGATTACAGCCGAGGCATCTTTGGGGAGCGAGGCAGTGGAGGCCTGCATTCTTATTTAACCAATCTTGATCGGCTGCTTAACCCGAGCGCGGGCAAACCCACCTTCCCGACCATTGAGCCTTTCAATCAAAAACCTAGCAGGCTGCTAAAAAACAAACAGGATCCACTAAACAACACGAAACCGCACTAAATGGAGATCTTAATTCGTGTTATTCGTGTCGTTTCGTGGATCGTATTCCTGCTTCTATTGCTCCACACCACTTTTTCAACAAGCTGCTAGAGCTCAACTCGGCTCGGGGTCAGGAACTTGGCGTCGCTACGCTTTGCCCTGCTCATTGCAAGCATCTTTCAAGACCACCTGAACCGCTCACCATCCCCATCTGTCCAGGGGTTGCCGCGCATGTGGTAGCCGCCCTCTTCCCAATAACCTGGTTGGTCCCGTTCCAGGAAGCGCACGCCCTTAACCCACTTCGCAGATTTCCACGCATAGAGTTGCGGCACGATCAGACGCACCGGTCCGCCGTGTTCCGGCGGGATCGGATGTCCATCGTGTGACCAGGCCAGCAATGAATCCTCTTTCAGAAAGAATTCGATGGGAATGTTAGTTGTCCAGCCGGAGTCGTAAGCGGAGACCAGCACAAACTTCGCTTCAGGTTTAACGCCGGCAATGCGTGCGATCTCCCGTGTCGGTATGCCGCCCCAAACATTGTCGAGCCGCGACCAGCGCGTGACGCAGTGAAAGTCGGCAAAGATACGGACAACGGGCAATTGCATAAACGCGTCCAGTGACCATTTCTGCGGATGCTCAACCAGTCCGTCAACCTCAAATGACCATGAGGCCAGATCGACATCCGGTGTTCCGTGAGCGTCGAGTACGGGCCACTTGCGCGTCCGTGTTTGACCGGGAGGAATGCGATTCGGAAGTTGCGTGTTGGGACTAATGAGTATGCCAAGATCCGCTATCTCCTCAGGCTTACGCGGATCGCCAGGCTGGTATTTTGGATCTTTGAACAGGCTACCCAGAAAACTCATAGAAGTCGTGAATACTATCGGACCAGATACTTGAGTGTAACGAAGCGAGAAACTCTGTGGCCATCCTTCTCTGCCGGTATGAATTGAATCTTCCGAGCAGCTTCGATGGCTTTCTCATTTAGTCCATCTGGTAGCCCTTCTGTCACTTCGATGTCGGTTACCTTTCCGGAACCGCAGAGTACTGCGCCGAGCAATATCACCCCATGCTGATGTCTTTGGCGCTCTGCTAAAGTGAATTTGGGCTCCGGCTTTGCGAGGATCCTGGGCTTCTGGTCAAGCTCCTTTCCGTTGTAAGTCGGAATAGTGCATTCCCGATCTTTAGATTCCGAAGGCTGCTGTGCAAAGGTCGATAAGGCGAGCGCCCCTGTGACCAAAAGTATGGCGCCAGTCTTAATATAAGTTCTCTGTTTCATTTCTTGTCTCAAAGTACTACTTTTTCACACTCCGCTCCGCCAGCTTCATCAGTTCTTCCGGCATCCACTTGCCGATTGCCTTTGCTTCGGCTTCCCCAATTCCGTGTAACCGATCGTGCCATTCATCACGTGTTCCTTCGGGACCACGCTCACGTTCATAATTCTCGGTTTGCTCGAGACTAAGGACTATGCCATCGGCGATCTCGCGCCAGTCCTGGAACTGGATTCCTCTTCTGACCAACGACAGACCGGCGGACCAGTCTTCTTGCGGGGCGCGCGCGTCCTGTTCGGGAATGGTCAGGTTATACAAGGGTGGAAAGGGTTTTCCCTGGAATTCCCGAAGGAGTCGCTCCTTAATCTCCTTGTATGACAACTGCGAGTTCTCGCGCCTCAAGGCCTGGGCCCAGCGAAAGAGATCAGCAGTGCTTACCTGTTCTTTAGCCATGGAATCCCACTCCTCCTGTTGTCGTTTTCGTTTGCCAAATAACCTTACACGCGCGCCTCTCGAATCACAAATGGCAGTACTCGGTTAACTCAACCAGCGCCGGAGGCGCGGCAGAAGTTAGCCAGGGGCAAGCGCTTGGCGCGCCGCCCCTGGGTACGTCAACAACACAACCCGCCCTGGAAAGGGCGTAAAGAGCCTCGCCAACTCGACAGTTGAAGCGAGAATGAATACGACGACCTCCATGGGTGATGCTGCCGCCCTTTCCAGGGCGCGGTGGTTTTGTGGGATTTGATCCAGGGGCCGCGCGCAAAGCCGCTTGCCCCTGGCTACCTTCTGCCGCGCCTCCAGCGCTGATTGAGTTAACTCCGGTCGTGTCCGCCCCCAGAACTCAACGTGCTCGCAAGATTTCAGGCAAATCAGGTAAACTTCAATTCTGAACATGTCGGAAACAATTATTGCCAGCGAAACAGCGCCCAACCTCACCCGCGAAGCACCAAGAGGAATCTGTCCCGTTTGTGGACGCACTCCCGGAGACGCGCTCATAGATCTCTCCCTGCTGGAGACAGATCTGCGACGTCTGGTGGAAGCTAATTTGCCGGGCGTGAAGTCTTCGGCAGTTTGTATTCAGTGTGTGGAGTTGTTCAATCGGGCAAAGCGGCAGATCGAATCTCATGCCGCAGTCTTTGAGCAAACCAGCTTTGTGTTGCCAACGCCGCTGCGCATGAATGCTGACGAGCGGTTCACTGGTCGAGATGTCACCATTGCTTTCCTCGATTCCGGTTTCTATGCACATCCGGACTTAACGCAGCCGGTGAACCGGATCCTTGCTTACCACAGCATCTTTGATTCAACTGATGATCCGACGTCATTGAAGACGACTGATGTTTCAAGTTGGCACGGGATGATGACCTCCGTAGTGGCGGCCGGTAACGGCTACCTCTCCGACGGGTTTTATCGCGGTCTCGCGCCCGAATCCAATTTAGTGCTGGTCAAGATTGGCAATGCGCGACACATTCCTGACGAGGACATCGACCGTGGTTTGCAATGGGTCCTCAAACACCGTGAAGAGTACGGTATTAATATCGTCAACATTTCCGCCGGCGGAGATTTTGAGAAATCCTACTTATCCAGCCCTTTGTGCCAGACCGTCGAGCGTGCAGTCAGCGAAGGCTTGATTGTGGTCTGTGCAGTCGGTAACGCTGGAATGGCTCCGGGCCATCCGGTGCTGCCACCAGCGAATTCACCTTCCGCGATTTCGGTGGGCGGACTCGACGATCGGAATTCACTTGATCGGGCAAAGCGCGGCATGTACCGCTCGTCATACGGACCAACTATTGACGGTCTGCAAAAACCGGAGGTAATCGCTCCGAGCATCTGGGTGGCGGCCCCGATTCTGCCACACACGCCCACCGCAGATGAGGCCCGACTCTATTCTGAGTTGGACGCTGCGGCGGATGGCAAGCTGGCCTCGATCGTCGAGGCTCACAAGGGAGTCGACAAGGATCTGGACGAAGCCTATGCCTTACCCGTGCCGCTCTTGAGACAGCTGATCACCATCAAACTTCACGAAGGTAATGTGATTAACCGACACTACAAATATGTTGATGGGACGTCATTTGCGTCCCCTATCGTCGCCTCGACAAGTGCTTGCATGCTCGAAGCGAATCCCAGGTTGACGCCGCAGCAGTTGAAACGAATTCTAATAGACACGGCCGAACGAGTTTCAGGCATTAAGGTGGAACGTCAGGGGTGGGGTGTCGTTTCTCCGGGACGAGCGGTTGAGGTAGCCCGCTCACTGCGCTCATGACTGGGCGTTAGACCCTCAAGTTAATGAGACTCTGTGAAAATCCGAAAAGGGCCGGCGGCAACTTGCAGGTCCCCTGTCCCCGCCTCAAGCTTGAAAGCCACTTAGCACGCCCTGGGAGATTGAGGTTCGACCTTTTGCGAGCGATATGAGTAGATTTCTTTGTAGGGTGAGAATGAATTGAGTTGATAGTCTGACCTAAACGATTCTGTTTCCTCGTAAGAGCCGGGACAGGGTCAGCCTTCCTGATTTGCCTAATTAGGGAACCGGGCGGTCTTCTTTCGCTCGGCAATCTCGTTGGCAATCTTGGCAATCTTTCCGATGTCGAATGGCTTGGAAATGACCCAATCGGCCTTAGCCGCATTGCGCGTGTCCCAGCTGATGGCTTCGGCCCAGCCGCTGACGATTGCGAGGGGAATCGTCTCTGAGCGCTTGCGGATGGCCGTCACCAATTCCCACCCACTCATCTCAGACAGGCCGATGTCCGTGAACACCAAATCGAGCTGGCCTTTATTCTCGTCGTAGATTTTCAGAGCTTCCTCGCCGCTTTCGGCCGCGAGCACTTCGCACCCTTCATTTTCGAGGGCCTCCTTCAGCACCTCGCGCACCACCGCTTCGTCGTCCACGACCAGCACTCGGAGTCTGTCTCCACTGGCCGCGCTTGCTGATGCAGGAGAAACTGAAGCCGAGCCTTTCGTCTGAGTGTTGCTGGCTTTGGGAAGAGC
>JBPCMM010000011.1:0-4995 GCA_051002255.1 Pyrinomonadaceae bacterium | reverse complement strand
TGCATCATCTAATCGATCATGAGGCGCAACACAAAGGCCAGATTCTGATGCTCAAGAGATTGATCCGGAGTTAATTTTGGGCTTCGAATTTGAGCGTCGGACTGAAGATGGAAAGCCTTACGCGGCCGTTAGCGCCGTGGGCACCTAATGTTTATAGACCGCGAGCAGGTTTCAGTTTACCGAGCCCATTTATGCTCCACGGAGGAAGCATTCAGCTCCTACGGAGCTGGAATTCGTCGGGTACGTCGGTAGACTATAAACATCTCGCCGCTACCCGGCTAAAGACGCGGGACCTTAGGAATCGTGAACTACAAAGTTATCAAGACCGCAGCTGAACTCCGGTATGCTGTGGAATCGCTATCCAGTCAATCGGCGATTGGACTTGATACTGAGACCACGGAGCTTGACCCTTATACCGGTCGCCTGCGTCTGATTCAGCTCGCAGCTCCCGACGTTGTTAGCATCATCGACCTCGACGCCTTCGCAAACGGAGCCCACGGAGTGCTTGCGAATAACGAAGCGCTGCTGCCGTTAAAACGACTGCTCGAGGCGCCGCGGCCAATCAAGATTGCCCACAACGCGAAATTTGATGCGAAGTTTCTCAAGCATAACCTCGGCGCGGATTTGGGCGGCGTGTTTGATAGTTTGCTGGCCAGTCAGTTGATAAGCGCGGGCGATATTGAAGAGCGTCATGGCCTCGAGACTGTCGCCTCGCGTTACCTTAATGAGTCGGTCGACAAAAGCGAGCGGCTGAGCAACTGGAACTTTGAATTGTCTGAAGCGCAGTTGGAGTACGCGGCACGTGACGCGGCCGTCTTACTGCCACTGCGCGAGAAGCTGATCGACCGGCTGAAGGCTGAGGGCCTGATCAAGGTCGCGCAATTGGAGTTTGAGTGTGTCATGCCGGTCGTCGATATCGAGTTGGCCGGGTTTTACATGCACAAGGATCGTTGGCTCGAGCAGTTGGCGATTGTCGAGAAGAGGCGCGGCGAGTTAGCGGAAGAGCTGCAGGGAATTCTGGCGGAAGAGTCGTCGCAAGGATCGCTCTTTGGCGGGCCGCAGCGAGACGATATTAATCTCGACTCCCACCAACAACTTACGCAAGCGCTCGAACGCCTGGGCATACCAGTCCCCGATTCAACCCGCAACTGGAAACTGCAGCCGCTGGCTGTTGAATATCCAGTGATCGCGACCTTGCTGGAATACCGCACTGTGCAAAAAGCACTCACCAGCTATGGTCAAAACATGATCGAGCTGATCAATCCCGCGACCGGCCGGTTGCACGCGGACTTTCGGCAGATCGGTGCGCCCACCGGCAGATTCTCCTGTACCAATCCCAACATTCAACAAGTACCGCATGCTACCGAATACCGGCGTTGCTTCAGCGGCTATCCAACTGGACGAAGGCTGGTAATCGCGGACTACTCGCAAATTGAACTGCGTATCCTCGCTGAGTTTTCCGGTGATCGCGGCTTCATCGAGGCTTTCAATTCCGGCGCCGACCTGCATCGCGTTACCGCCGCTCAAGTTTTCAACGTGCCCCTCGACCAGGTTTCCAAGGACC
This sequence comes from Pyrinomonadaceae bacterium, assembly GCA_051002255.1. Classification (GTDB taxonomy): domain Bacteria; phylum Acidobacteriota; class Blastocatellia; order Pyrinomonadales; family Pyrinomonadaceae; genus PSRF01. The sequence goes on along the minus strand of JBPCMM010000011.1, from coordinate 3,431 downwards.
AGCGTGACTTCGCCAAGCGCCTGAACTTCGGTGTCGTTTATGGGATAGGCGCGCAGCGTTTTTCGATGATGACAGGGTTGAGCGTAGCTGAAGCCGAGAACGTTTTGCGCAAGTACTTCGCCACCTATCGAGGGCTTGATAGTTACCTGCGCGAGGCTGCCAACCGGGCGGTCAACGAGCGGCAGGCGAGGACTGCTTCGGGACGGCTAGTGCGTTTTCGTTACGACGAAAATGATCGGCAGCAGATTTCCATGACGCAGCGGAACGGCAAGAACACACCAATCCAGGGCACCAGCGCCGACATTCTAAAACGCGCTCTGCGCCTCCTGAAAGGTGAGTTACGCGACACTTCCGCCCGGATTGTAAACATCATCCACGATGAAATTGTGGTGGAAGCCGATGCCGACGAAGCTGAGGAGATCGCCCTGAAAGTGGAACGCGCAATGTGTACCGCCGGCGAGGAATATCTGAGAACGGTGCCGGTGAAGGTCGAAACTGAGATCGCAGATGAGTGGGTGAAGTAAACGTCTGAACCACCGTGAAGCTCAGTAACGAGATGGAAACAGGTTCGAGTGGTTCGTGGATCGCTTATGTCGATTTTACGGCGGTTAATGATTCACAGCGCTGCGGCGCCAGACGAAGTAGATCGGAATGCCTGTGAGTACTATGAGATAACCAATGCCCGAGGTTGAAGGTGCCATGTACGCCAGATCAAGAACGAAGAGTCCGGCAATGACGATGTAGATTATCGGCACTAGCGGGTAGCCTAAAGTACGGTACGGCCGTTCGAGTTTTGGAGCCTTGTACCGCATCACAATCACCGCACCCACCATAAGGATGTAGAAAACCAAATCCGCTGAAACAATGTACTCAAGCAGTTGAGTGTAAACGTTGCCGTAGGTGACCGCGCCAGTCTGTGGATTAGTAGTAACAGTACGCGGCAGGGTCAAAAGCGCCGCCCAGATTCCTTGCGCGACGAGAGCGGTGGCGGGCACGTGGAGTGAGTTTAGAGAGCCTACCCGTTTGAAGAACAAATTGTCCCGAGCCATAGCGTAGTAGACTCTTGCCCCTGCCAGAATCAGACCGTTATTGCATCCAAACGTTGAAATCATAATTGCAATAGCCATCAGAATGGTTCCGCGCGGGCCCAGGATAGCCTGCATGGTGGCGGTCGCCACCCGATTCTGCGGCGCGTTTTGAATTCCAGAGAACGGCAAGGTCACGATGTAGGCGATATTCGCGAGCAGATAGAGCACTACCACCAGGCCGCAGCCCCACAGGAGCGCACGGGGCAAATTGCGCCCCGGCTCTCGCACCTCGCCCGCGGTGAAGGTGACGTTGTTCCAGGCAGATTGTGCAAAGAGTGGTCCTACCATTGCTCGACCGAGCAGCATGACGAGGGCTAAAATCAGAGTACCCTCGGTCGCGGCTTCAAACCCGAGTTGTGCAGTATCCGCCTTCCATCCATTTTCCCAGGGCTTCCACCATGAGGAAGTGTAAGCAGCGCTCTGATCGTTCCATCCCAAAAAGAGACCTATCACAATCAAACCCAGCAGGGCAGCTGTCTTCGTGAATGTGAAAGTGTTTTGAATGAACTTTCCGGTTTGTAGGCCGCGCGTGTTGACTACTGTGAGAAACAGAATCATCACCACGGCCACGAGTTGTTGGGTCGAGAGGCTGAGAGCGTAGCCCCCAATGGCGTAAGGCGCTATGAGATAACGGTCGCCTGCTACGCGATCGGTCAGCACGCCCATGAAGTTGGCGAAAGCCACAGCGACTGCCGCTATCGTTCCAGTTTGAATAACCAAAAAGAGTGACCAGCCAAACAGAAAACCGATCGAAGGACCATAGGCTTCGCGCAGAAAAACATACTGTCCGCCCGCGCGTGGCCACATCGCGGCGAGTTCCGCGCAACATAGCGCGCCCGTGATCGTGAGCACGCCTGCCAGCGCCCAGGCGGCGAGCAGCCATCCCGGCGCACCTACCAATCTTGAAGATTCAGCCGAAGTGATGAAGATGCCTGACCCGATCATCGAGCCGACTACGATCATCGTGGCGTCGAGTCGATTCAGACCGCGGACGAGTTTGCCTGAAGAATCATTTGCTCCATCGCTCATGGTGAGTGAGGGATATAGTGTGTTGATGCCTGGCTGTCAAGAAAAGTTTTGGTAAGTGGGAGTTGATGGGCCAAGCTGCAGAGGTGTATCGCAACAACGGAACCGGTTAGCGGTAACCATCGGATCGGGCGCTCAACTAGCGCTGGAGGCGCGGCAGAGGGTAGCCAGGGGCAAGCGGCTTTGCGCGCTGCCCCTGGATCAAGTCCGACAAAGACAAATACGCCCTGAAAGGGCGCCGCAAGCATGCCCAAAACATGGCGCTCGTCTTATTCATCGCGCCACAGTTCAACATCTTCGACATTTCAGAGTTGCCAGGTTCTTTACGCCCATTCGGAGCGGGGAGTGTTATTGACCTAATCCAGGTCGGCGCGCCAAGCCGCCCCTGGCTACCCTCTGCCGCGCCCCCCGGCGCTAGGTGAATCATTCCCGAAAAAACGCTTGCCTTGACACTGCGCGTGGCGCTCTTCTAGTCTTGCTTGCTTGGTGTATAGCTTATGAACTGGAGCGATCCTGCTGATCCCTCTCAAGGAAGACGAGGAAAAACCTCTAGATGGTGAAAGAACAAATAACTTCGCTAGTTACCCATAAACGTGCACAGGTCGGGGTGATCGGCCTGGGCTACGTCGGCTTACCTTTGCTGGTTGAGTTTGCCAGCAGAGGATTCAAGGTTACTGGATTTGAAGTCGATGAGAACAAAGCTGCACAAATCAATTCCGGCCACTCCTACATCGGCGATGTCGCCTCTGCGACTTTGAAGCGCTTGGTCGACGACAAGCTCCTGACAGCCACGACTGATTTCAACCATCTGGAGGCCTGCGACGCGCTCATCATCTGCGTTCCCACCCCGTTGCGTAAGACGAAAGAGCCCGATATCTCATACATCCTGGCGGCAGCGGAAGAGATTAAAAAGCGGTTGCGCCGCGGACAATTGATCATTCTGGAATCGACCACTTATCCGGGCACAACTGATGAGGTACTGCTGCCGATATTTGAAGAAACCGGTCTAAAACTCGATGAAGACTTTCTCCTCGCGTTTTCGCCGGAGCGTGTAGATCCCGGCAACCCTCAGTTTCAGACTAACAACATTCCCAAGGTGGTCGGCGGCGTTACTCCTGACTCGACCGAGGCCGCCGCGTTTCTCTATTCGCAAATTGTCAAGGACGTCTACTCAGTCAGTTCAGCGCGCGTGGCCGAAACAGCGAAACTGCTGGAGAATACTTTCCGAGCCGTAAACATCGGCATGGCCAACGAAATGGCCCGCTTATGTTATGCGCTCAACATCGACACGTGGGAAGTGATTGGCGCCGCGGCGAC
>JBPCMM010000010.1:0-11005 GCA_051002255.1 Pyrinomonadaceae bacterium | reverse complement strand
ATCACCGGCGCCGTGATTTTCTTCGACAATCTCCGACGCCAAACGGGCAAGCGCACGATTGATCCGCGGGCCGTCCATAATCCGCGCTTTCTCGACAAAATCCATTTCACCGGATACTAACAAGAAGCATCAGGAGAGACAAGCGAGCTACTCCTTTGAGCTGTTAATTTTGAGTTCAGATATTCCGGAGCAGCGCTTGTCAGTAATCAAACGCTCTGCTAGTCTCCCACATTGAAGAACGAACCGCGATAAACAGCCTGAATGCTCTATCGCTCACTGTTGCGTCCGCTACTCTTTCGCCTGTCTCCGGAAACCGCCCACGAACTGGCGCTTCATTCACTTTCTTTCTCTCCCGGGCTCGTCAAACGTCTACTTGGGCCTTGGCACATGCGAAAGACATTCGGAGTGCTCCGGCGCTTTGGTTTGAGCTTCCCCAATCCAGTGGGCCTGGCCGCGGGTTTCGATAAAGATGGTATCGCCCTGGAGTCTCTCGCAGCTTTGGGATTCGGTTTCATCGAGGCGGGCACCGTTACTTTCGTGCCGCAACCGGGCAATCAACGACCACGTCTCTTCCGGCTTCCGCAAGACAAAGCCCTAATCAATAGAGCTGGATTCAACAACAAGGGGGCCGTTGCGTTTGCGCAACAGGTAAGGACTCACCGGCCCGATTGTGTTCTGGGCGTAAGCATAGGCAAGAGCAAGGCCGCTCCCATCGAGAATGCAGTGGAGGATTACCTCCGGAGTTTTGAGATTGTATATCCGGTGGCGGATTATATCGCCGTAAACGTCAGTTCCCCCAACACCCCGGGGTTGCGAGAGCTGCAAAGAGCCGAACAACTGGAAGCGTTGCTGCAAGCCCTACAGTGGCGAAATCTCGAATTGAGTGAGCAGAGCTCTAGGCCCCGGTTAACGCCAGTACTTGTAAAGCTAGCTCCTGATCTTGGGCCAGAGGACTTGAAAAATATTGTTGACGTCGTCAAGAGAACCGGCGTGGCGGGTTTTATCGCCACTAACACAACCATCCGACGAGAGGGCCTCAGAACAGCGAAAGACAAAATTGCCGCATGCGGCGAAGGAGGTTTGAGCGGCATGCCTCTACGGGAGTGCTCAACCAACATGATCGCCACCCTCTACAATCTGACGTCAGGCGTGGTTCCAATTATCGGTGTGGGAGGGATCTTCACAGCGGAGGATGCCTGGGAAAAGATCTGCGCCGGAGCGAGTCTGATTCAGCTTTATACTGGTTTCATTTACCAGGGTCCGAGAATCGCGCAAGAGATTAACGAAGGCCTGGAGCGGATTATGTCGCGCGAAGGCTTCGGTACGCTTGATGAGGCCGTAGGATCTCGTGCAAACGAGCTCGCTTCATGACGACTTGATGAGCGGAGCTGTTCATCGGTGAGTGCGCATCAATATGAATAGCGTCATGAAAGACAGGTTGATTGTAGCGCTGGATGTGTCTACGGAGCGCCAAGCGCGTAAACTCGTCGACACACTGCGAGGAATAGTTGGAATGTTCAAGATCGGATCTCAACTCTTCACTGAGGCTGGCCCGAAGATCGTCAGTGAGATCGCCAGCTCAGGCAACGAGGTTTTCCTGGATCTTAAGTTTCACGACATTCCAAACACTGTGTCTTGCGCCGCTGTCGCAGCGACTCGATTGGGTGTTTCCATATTCAACGTGCACGCCTCGGGTGGTTGGGAGATGATGCGACGCACGGCCGAGGCAGTCTCAGAAGTTGCCACAAGTGAAGGCCTCAAGCGCCCATCAGTCATCGCCGTTACGGTTCTAACCAGTTCCGATGCGAGCATGCTGTCAGAAATAGGCATCGGTTCCGAACCAGAAACGCAGGTGCGTCGCCTTTCCCTGCTGGCCGAAGCCAGTGGTATGGATGGGGTCGTCGCATCTCCCCATGAAGTGGCCGTAGTGAGGGCCACCGTAATGAGTTCGAGTTTCCTGATCGTGACGCCGGGTGTACGTCCCGCTGGGACTGCCCTGGACGATCAGAAACGGGTAATGACACCCGCTCAGGCGATCCGGGCCGGCGCAGACTACATTGTCGTCGGCCGCCCCATTACCAGCGCCAAAGACCCCGTAGAAGCAGCCGGGCAGATCCTGGAGGAGATGGAATCAGGACTAGGCTCACACACTCCATCCAGCAAGAAGAGGAACTGACAAGCTACAGGTGCGTGTACAATTGGGACACCGGTCAGAGGCTGCAACATTGCTCTGGCCTCGATTTGAAATTATGATGCAAGGGTGAAGCAAAGTTTGAAGCTAGCAGTTGTTTGTAACTTCTTATTCATGGTCCTAGTGCTCCTGAGCCCCTCCGCCCAGAGCAAAAGTGACACAGTTTCTCACGCTTTTTCTCCGGCTCCTTATCGGACAGGTGAGCGGCTAACCTACAACGTCTCATTCTCAAACTTTATCACCGCCGCTCATGTCGAGCTTCAGGTAGGTGCACGCGGCGTTTTCTTCGGACGCGAAGGAATTCAACTTCGCGCTCATGTCGAGACCACAGGCGTAGTACACGCGGCCTTGTTTGCCATCAATAACGATTACGTCACCTACGTTGATCCCGCAACTGGTTTGCCGTTTCACTCTCAGCAAGTGGTACGCGAGGCCACCCGCGCTTCGGACACGGCAAGAGTGCTTAACGACCTGGCCGGAGCGACAGCTATCCCGACTAGATCGAGAGACCGTCAGTCGCCTGGTACCTACGACTTCGTGTCCGCTATCTACCGTCTCAGGGCGTTGCCGCTGGCCGAAGGGTCTACCCATTACTTGTCCGTGAGAGGTGAAACAGAAGACTATCAAGCTGAGGTGAAGATGACAGGTCGCCAAACCATCAAGACGACTGTGGGATCATTCAACACTCTTGTCTCGCAGGTTCGCGTCACAAATAATTCCCGGGCGAATGATTATCGCATTCGAATCTTTTTCAGCGACGATGAAAGGCACGTTCCGGTTCTGATCACAGCTCGCTTCGCTGCGGGTGAACTTCGAGCAGAGCTTGCCGGATCAGAATTCGTGAAGCCTGTGGTCCCAGTGACGGCTACAACCAGACCAGTCACGCCACCCATTGCAGGGCCGACACTGGTGGTCCCCCCTCCGGCCCCCGCTGACCCCGGCAACGGCAACCTGGACAACCTGCCATTCAAGGTTGGCGAACAACTCAACTATCAAATGTTCCTAGGAGACGTCTCGTCACCAGCCGGCTCCGCGACGTTCCAAGTGCGTGCACGGGCACGCCACTTCGATCGCGACGCTTTTCTGTTTACGCTTCGGGCGCAAACCACGAATGCAGCCCAGCGACTTTTCTTTGCCAACGATCAGATTAGCAGTTATGTCGATCCGAAAACGCTGCTTCCCTTTCGTTCCGAGATGAATCTGATTGAAGGCGCCCGGCGGCTGAGTCAAACTCTGACGATTAGCCAGGACTACGGCACTGCAATCAGTGATAAAGGCCAGCGGATAGAAATTCCGATTGGTACGCACGATTATCTTTCATTTTTCTATCTAACCAGAACCTTCAACATCACGCCGCCCCGGCGTAATGCAGTCTCAATTCTGGTTAACAACCGGCCCAAAACTCTCTTTATTAACTCGCTGAAGCGAGAAACGATTCAAATCGGTACCCAAAGCATACCGGCCATTCAGCTTTCACTCACCACCGACGATCCCCAACCAGATAAGTACCTCTTCCGGGTGTGGATCAGTGACGACAAGCGCCGCCTGCCTGTGCGACTTACAGCATCTACACAGCTCGGTCAGGTTCGTGCAGACCTGGCAATCATCCCCCTTACCGCCCAATAACATTTTCTTGCCTGATCGCCGAACCCTCTCCTAACTGAAATTGAAATTGATTTTCAATTAGGCTATACTTCGTTGCCAGGGAATCTAGCCCTGGCCTTCTCAGCAATAACAGGCGATCTCAGTCCGGGAAGTGAAATAATGCTTAATTCCTTCATTATCGTTCTTCGCGAGGGGTTCGAGTCCTTTCTGCTCGTGGCCGTCATCGTAACCTACCTCCGTAAAGCTGGCCAAAAGTGGCTTACCTCGGCTGTGTACGTCGCCATCGTCCTGGCTCTTTCCGTCAGTGCCGGCTTGGGTTACCTGCTCAAGAACGGAGTGGACGATGCAGTTCTCGTAAGGCTCTTCGGACAAACGCTGGGGGGATATGTTAGTCAGTTTCTCGCGAATGAAGCCCTGCGCGAAGCAGTTCTGGGCGTCGTCGCGATCCTAATGGTAGGCACGCTGGTAGTTCACATGTGGCGCACCGGACCAAAGCTACAAGAGAAAATGCAAAATCGGTTGGGGGAGATGTCCTCGCGTACATCGCGATTGGCGGCGGTGGCTGGAGTCTTCCTCTTTACATTTCTGATGATCACACGGGAGGGTATGGAAACAGCCCTGTTGTTATTACAAGTACGCGAGCCGCAAATGGCCAGGGGGGCTCTACTGGGCCTCCTGGCGGCGAGTGCATTTGCTTTGGGCTGGGCTCGCTTTGGTCATCTGATTAATGTGAAGAGATTCTTCCGAGTGACCAGCATTTTTCTTCTGTTGTTCATGGTGCAAGTTGCCATATATTCCTTTCACGAATTCTCCGAGGCGGGAATGCTACCAAACAGCGAAATGCTTCACCAGGCTACCGAAAAGTTTTCCCCGGATGGTCTCTACGGGAAATGGTTCTCTCCTCTGATGGTGGGGATCTGCGGGGTTTGGTTACTGGGTGCGTGGCTCTCTGATCGGTTTAAGGATTCGCGAATCACCCCATTGCCTAAACTCGAGGGCACGAGATAACCTTTCCGCTGCGGTTATTGGGCCACAAGTTTCGACAACTCACGCTTCAACAGTTTTCCAGTCGGTCCTTTAGGGATCTCCGTTACGAACCGCACCGTCTTAGGGCATTTGTAATCAGCCAAGCGTTCCCGGCAAAATCCGATTAACTCTTCTTCAGTTGCAGTCGCTCCGTTCTTAAGCACGATGAAGGCCGCGACTTCCTCTCCATACAGCGGATCGGTCATGCCAATGGCCGCAGCAGCGGATACCGAAGGGTGCTGATAAAGAACTTCATCAATCTCGCGTGGATAGATATTTTCGCCGCCGCGAATGATCATGTCTGATTTGCGATCGACAATGTAGAAGAACCCGTCCGGGTCGCGATAGCCGATGTCACCGGTGTGGAACCAACCGCTGCGAAATGCCGTAGCTGTCGCGTTAGGATTCTTGTAATAGCCCTTCAAAATATTCTCGCCGCGCAAGACAATTTCTCCCAACGCTCCGCTCCCTACTTCCCGGTCGTCGTTATCGACAACTTTCATTTCATTTCCGATTGGCATACCGCACGACCCGGCTCGGCGGCGCTCGTCGGGTGGATTGAAGGTTGACCGGCAAGTTGACTCAGAAAGCCCATAACCCTCTATTACCAGGCAATTGAAGGTTTCTTCGAAACGCTTCAGTACTTCGGCCGGGACCGGCGCTGATCCACACATCGCAAAACGAAGCTGGCTAGTTTTTAGACCCTCGGGGACGCCGTCCGGGTAAGTCGTCAGGAGCATCGAAAGCATCGTCGCCACGGAACCCAAGGAAGTTACTTGGTAGTCGGAAATGATCTGCCAGAACCGCGAGACGGAAAATTTTGGACTGATCACCGTCGAACCGCCGGAGTAGAGCGCGGACATCGTGGTCACTGAAACAGCATTCATATGAAAGAGCGGCATTATCGTCAGCAGCCGATCATGTTCAGTGAAATTAAGCCACTCAGCGATCTGCCTGGCGTTAGCAATCACGTTTCCATGAGTTAACAAACAGCCCTTTGGTTTCCCGGTTGTGCCGGATGTGTAGATTATGATCGCCTCGTCATCTTTGTTTACGTTTGTTTCGGGGCGGTCCTGCGCCGGCCTAACGTCCTGGGTAGCCTCTACCTCGTCGTCGAATGTAACCACCGCGCGCAATGCGGGTAAATCATTGCGAATGCCCTCGATGGTTGGCAAGAAATCCGAATGTAGAAGTAAGACCCTAGCTTCGGAGTTAGAAATGATGTAAACCAGCTCATGTGGTGTCAGAAGAGAGTTAACGGGGCCGGCCAGCGCTCCAAGTTTCCAACACGCAAAATACGCGATTACATATTCTGAGCTATTCGGCATTAAGAGACTGACGACGTCACCTTTCTGGACGCCCTGTGAGGCCAACAGCGCCGCTGTCCGGTTCACCGCCGCATTAAATTCAGCGTAGCTGAATCGCCGCCCGTCAGCTTCCGAGAAAAGGAAGTGCTTATCCGGGGCCCCGCCTGCGCGTTGCTCCAACAATTCTCGTAAGTTGTCGGGGATCTGCTTCAGCTTTTGATCAGTCATGAAGTCTGCTGTAACTGAATAGTGGAACCGCCAAGCTATATACCACGGAAAGAAGCGCTTATGATATATTACGACCTCACTTCAGTCATTGACGGAGGCCAGGTTACGGCGGCAGTAGAGGCTGAAGGTTGCTCCTACCAATTCTGGCTTGAAAGCATTCTTATCTTTCAGTTTTACCAATAGTAACGCGGGCATTGAGGGAAAATGGATACGTATCGAAACTACATTGGCGGCGAGTGGGTTGAATCCTTTTCCCAGCTGACCGTTCCAAATGTGAACCCGGCTAATACCGACGACGTTTTGGGCACGGTCAGACAGGCTACGCGGGAGGAAGCCAAGCGGGCTGTGGAGTCTGCTGCTGGGGCATTCCCCGGTTGGCGTGCTACTCCTGCGCCGGAGCGCGGACGAATGGTGTCGCGGGTAGCCCGTCTAATGGAAGAACACAGTGAAGAGCTGGCGCAGATCCTGACTCGAGAGGAAGGTAAGACCATCGCAGAATCGCGCGGCGAACTGCAACGCTCAATCAACGTAGCCGATTTCTGTGCGGGCGAAGCTTGCCGCATGACAGGGGAAACAATTCCATCTGAACTGCCATTAAACTTTGCCTACACTCTGAAGCAACCACTCGGTGTCGTGGCCTGCGTCACTCCCTGGAACTTTCCGGTTGCGGTCCCTATTTGGAAGATTGCTCCGGCGTTGGTAGCCGGCAATACCGTGGTGTTCAAACCCGCATCGCTAACCCCAGCTACCGCCGTACGCATTGTGGAGATGTTTGAAGAAGCCGGAATTCCAGCAGGGGTGCTGAATCTGGTGCTGGGCTCAGGCTCGCACGCGGGCGACGAAATCATCAATCATTCGGCGGTCAAGGCCATCTCGTTCACAGGGTCGAATGGAGTTGGCATACGTCTTTACGAACAGGCGTCGCGGCGAGGCGCCAAGGTGCAGTGTGAGATGGGCGGGAAGAACCCGGTAGTGATCATGGAAGACGCTGAGCTCGATCTTGCGGTGGAGTCAACGGCCCAGGGCGCGTTCGGATCGAGTGGACAAAGATGTACCGCGACGAGCCGGGCCGTGGTGGTTAATGAGATCGCGGACGAGTTTGTTCAGCGTCTGGCGCGCCGTGCAGAGAGTATGCGAATTGGCAACGGCAGTGATGCGACAACCGAGATGGGACCAAGCGTTGATGAGAACCAGTTCAAGACGGTGTTGAGTTATGTCGATATCGGACGCGAAGATGGCGCAACCCTTGTGTGCGGGGGCGCTCGCGCAAGCGGCAACGGGCTTGATAAGGGATTCTTTGTGCAGCCGACGGTGTTCGATTGCGTCACGCCCGACATGCGCATAGCGCGCGAAGAGATCTTTGGACCGGTACTGTCAATACTTAGGGTGAAAGACTTCGATGAGGCCCTGCAGGTGGCGAACGACTGCGACTATGGCCTCTCTTCTTCCATATTCTCAAACGACGCCGCGCGCATCTTCCGTTTCATTGACGAGATAGAAACCGGAATGACGCACATTAACTCACCCACAACTGGCGGCGAGGCTCACGTTCCCTTCGGCGGCACCAAGGGAACGGGCATCGGTGATCGAGAGCAGGGGTCAACTGCACTGGATTTCTACACCGAACTAAAAGTTGTCTACGTCGATTACACGGGACGCAAACGCGAAGGAAACCTTTACTGAGGTGACAGGTAATAAGTGACGGGTGACAGCAAAAATCCAAACACACGAGGAATCACATGAGCACTACTGAAATACAGACGGTAGAATCAGAAACGATTGGCAAACACAAAGAGTTTCTCTTTCCCGCCGTGGCTAATTATTACCAGGAGCCGATTGCGCTCGTGCGCGGAGAAGGCTTCTATGTTTGGGACGATCAAGGGAACAAGTATCTTGATTGTTTCGGTGGCGTGTTGACCGTCAGCGTGGGCCATGCGAACCCCAAGGTCAACGAAGCAATCATCAATCAGGTCAAAACGCTGCAACACACCTCCACGCTTTACGCCAACAAGCCGCAGTCCGACCTGGCTGAGAAGCTTCACCAGATCACGCCTGGTCGTTTGAAAAAATCATTCTTTACTAATAGTGGTACCGAAGCTGACGACACAGCAATCCATGCGGCAAAGACCGCAACCGGACGTCACGAGATCGTCGTGCTGCGTCACAGTTACAGTGGCCGTTCGGCTACATCGCTATCTGCGATGGGGCATTCAAGCTGGCGACCCTTGCCGGCTCAGGTTGCCGGTTTCGTTCATGCGCGTGCGCCTTACTGTTATCGTTGCCCGTTCAAACTCACTTATCCGGAATGCGGGCTGGCCTGCGCAAACGACATCGAAGAATTGATCATGACGACGACCACCGGCGAGATAGCTGCGTTTATGGCGGAGCCGATCCTGGGCGTGGGTGGTTTCATCGTTCCACCGCCCGGCTACTTCGAACGCGCCGTTGAGATTACCCGCAAACATGGTGGGCTTTTCATCGCCGACGAGGTACAAACCGCCTGGGGTCGGACCGGAGACAAGTGGTTTGGTATCGAACACTGGGATGTCCAACCTGACATAGTCACTTCGGCCAAAGGTCTCGGCAATGGTGTGCCGATTGGTATCACTGTCGCCACGCCGGAAGTGGCAGACAAGTACCCTGGTCTTACTTTTTCCACCTTCGGTGGAAATCCAGTTTCGATGGCTGCGGCACTGGCGGTCATTCACGTTATTGAGGAGGAAGATCTCAAACGCAATGCAACTGTGGTTGGGGGTTACCTGCGCCAGCGTCTGGAGGAGTTGAAAGAGAAGTATCAGGTCATTGGCGACGTGCGTGGCATGGGCCTGATGCAGGGCGTCGAGTTAGTAAGAAACCGCGAGACCAAGGAGCCGGCACCTGAAGCTGTGCTTAAAGTTTTTGAGGAAACCCGGCGTCGCGGTGTCTTAATCGGCAAGGGCGGGCTCTATGGAAACGTAATCCGCACCGGGATGATGCTGAATTCCACGAAAGACAATGTGGATGAATTGATATCGGCTATGGACGCCGGTTTTGCGACTGTTAGTTGAGGGTGTCTTCCTACTAGGCTCGCTCTGTCAGAACGGGGAGCGGTAGCGACTTGGTCTCAACCGGGAGTTACAACCCGGTCACTATCGCTCCCGGTTCTGACAGGCACCAATCTTGTGAAACTCGCGACGACCCTGGCACGTAACAACTAATCTGTTTTCCGATTCCCCAAAACAATCAAGCAACATAAGAAAGGCCTATTGCGAATGCTTAATCAACCGAAACCAATCCTTAGATCCACATTTTCTCTAATTCTCCTGGCGGGCATCATGCTCGCAATACCCGCGGCTTCCGTTTCAGCGCAGCAAAAGGGGCTACCCCCGCTAATCGATCGCGAATTGTTCTTTGGCGACCCGGAGATTTCCGGTGCCCAAATCTCGCCCGATGGCAAGTTCATTGCCTTTATCAAGCCGTTCAAGGGCACCCGCAACGTTTGGATAAAACGAACGGAAGCACCTTTTGATTCGGCAAAGCCAATTACTGCCGACACTACTCGTCCGATCCCGGCTTACTTTTGGAGCCGTGACGGTAAGTACATCTTGTTTGTCCAGGACAAAGCGGGTGACGAAAACTATTTGGTTTATGCGGTGAACCCGGCGGAGAGTCCGGCGGCAGGACAGGAAGTCCCGGCGGCACGCAACCTGACTGATCTGAAAGGTGTGCGGGCACAGATAGCCGCAGTCCCCCGCAGTGAGCCTGATGCGATTTATGTTGCCGTCAACGATCGCGACAAGGCCTGGCACGATCTTTACAAAGTGAGGATCTCGACCGGCGAGCGTACGCTCGTCCGCCAGAATACCGAGCGCATCGTTGGCTGGACTTTTGATCTCAAGGATCAACTGCGACTCGCCACTCGGGTCGCGGATAACGGAGATACCGAAGTGCTGAGAGTCGACGACAAAGGCTTTACGAAGGTTTACTCCTGCAACGTGTTTGAGAGTTGCGGCCCGGTGCGGTATCACAAGGACGGCCTGCGCGTTTATTTCATCACCAATAAGGGTGCTGGTGTAGACCTGGCCAAGCTTGAGCTGTTCAATCCCAGTACCGGCCAAGAAGAATTGGTCGAATCAGATCCGCTGAAGCGCGTCGACCTTAGCGATATCGCATTTTCGGAGGTACTGGATGAGTTAATCTCCACCACCTACGAAGACGAACGCCAGCGGATTTATTGGAAGGACAAATCGTTCGAAGCCGATTACAAGCTAATAAAGAAGCAACTGCCCGGCAAAGAGATCGGGTTTGGATCTTCAACTAAGGATGAGCGCCTGTGGCTGCTGACAGCCTACAGCGATACGGAACCAGGCGAACGTTATCTCTTCGATCGTCAGACAAGGAAACTGACTCTTCAATATCGCGTTCGTGAAAAGCTCAACCGCGATCATCTGGCTCCAATGAAGGCTGTGCGCTACAAGTCATCCGACGGTTTGGAGATTCCCGCATTCCTGACTTTGCCGAAAGGTATCGAACCAAAGAACCTTCCGGTGGTCATAAACCCGCACGGCGGGCCGTGGGCACGTGATACCTGGGGCTACGATACTTTTGCGCAGTTTTACGCGAATCGCGGCTACGCTGTTCTGCAGCCGAACTTCCGCGGGTCAACCGG
>JBPCMM010000009.1:0-4201 GCA_051002255.1 Pyrinomonadaceae bacterium | reverse complement strand
TTACCGAACAATTGCGTGGCTGCGCCGCAATTCTTATCGAATCCAACCACAGTCGTGACATGTTGAAAGCTTGCGACGCTTACCCCTGGGAGCTGAAGCAGCGGATTCTCTCCCGTCTGGGTCACCTTTCTAACGAAGACGTCGCTGACTGGCTGCGCGACGGTTTTGATGGGACCGCAGACTACATCGTGCTAACTCACCTGTCGCAGCGGGCTAATAATCCTTACTTGGCCAAAATTTCAGCCGAGGTGGCGCTACAGGAGCGCGCGCCTCTCTTTCACTCCGACACCCAGATAAGTCTTTCATTTCCCAAGGAGCCGACTCCCTGGATCGAGGTCTGAGGAGAGAATGGCGGATGAACGTTGCAACTTGAAATTGAAGTGCCATGAGATCGATCCATACCTTCGACCAATTCCCTTTCGTTCGGTCTGCTTCGTGCAAGTGTTGTTGATGGTCCTGCTTTCCCTGTCGGCGATAGCCTGCGGCTTGAAAGCTGAGCGACGTAGTATCCCCGCCGAAGTTGAATCTGCTATTAATGCTGTAAGCGAGGATATCGCAACCGAGCGCTACGAGGATATTTACAACGAGGCCTCTGAGCTGTGGCGGCAGGATGCGAGTCTTGAACAATCCATTTCAGCTTTCAAAATGCTTAAGATAAAACTAGGTAAGGTGGAAAATCGGACGGTCCATTCCGCCACGGAGCAGCATAACTCAGGCGGTCCGTTAAAAGGCGACGCCTTTATAATCACCTACCAAACAAAGTTCGAGAAAGGCCCAGGCATGGAAACTTTCACCCTCGTCAAGCGCGACAACCGTTGGCTGCTGGCGAGGTATTTTGTAAATTCGACGGCACTGAAATAATCCGCAGATTTCGCGGATTTCACGGGACTTAGGACAGCATACAAAGTTGAGAACAACGATCCACGAATTAGCACGAAATCACACTAACTGCCTTTGGTCTTTTGGTGGATTTCGTGGATCGCTTCCCTTTGGTTGCCATCTAACGCGGGGTTTAAAATCTGCGTAATCTGCGGATAGATTGATTCATGATCGAACGTTACACATTGCCCAAGATGGGCGGACTCTGGTCGGAGGAAAACAAGTTCCAGAAATGGTTAGACGTGGAGTTGGCCGTCTGCGAAGTTCACGCGGAGATGGGCACGATTCCTCGGGAAGCGCTCCAGGAAATTAAGTCGCGTGCTAAGTTCTCCGTCGAGCGTATCAATGAGATCGAGAACACCACAAATCACGATGTGATCGCCTTCACGACGAACCTCGCGGAATCGATCGGTCCAACCTCCCGCTTTGTGCACTACGGTCTTACCTCTTCAGACGTCGTTGACACCGCCAACGCGCTATTATTGCGCGACGCCTGTGATCTTCTGCTTCAGAAGGTCGATGCCCTGATGGCCGTGCTGAAACGGCGGGCGTTCGAGTTTAAGGATACGCCGCAAGTAGGCCGTACTCATGGCATCCATGCCGAACCAACCTCCTTTGGAATGACTTTCGCGCTGTGGCATGACGAGATGCGCCGTAATCGTGAGCGTCTCAGGCGCGCGCGCGAAACCATAGCGGTGGGGAAAATCAGCGGGGCCGTGGGCGCTTTCGCCCATCTCGATCCGGTAGTCGAGGAGAAGGTTTGTGAGCGACTCGGTCTGCGGCCGGCACCGGTTTCCACGCAGGTTATCCAGCGCGATCGTTACGCGGAGTTCCTCAGCACGCTGGCAATTATCGCGTCATCGTTGGACAAATTCGCGCTGAATGTCAGGCACTGGCAACGAACAGAAGTGCGCGAAGCGCAGGAGCAGTTCACGGTCGGCCAGAAGGGGTCGAGCGCGATGCCTCACAAACGTAATCCGATCATCTCCGAACGCATCTGCGGCATCGCCCGAGTTGTCAGGGCAAACTCGCTGGTCGGCCTGGAGAACGTCGCCCTCTGGCATGAACGCGATATTTCACACTCCTCCGCCGAGCGTGTCGTTTTACCAGATTCAAGCATTGCGCTTGACTACATATTGCACAAAGCGACTTCGTTGATTGAGGGGCTAGTCGTCTATCCCGAGCGCATGCTGGAAAATTTGAATGCCACCAGGGGTCTGATCTTCAGCGGGCAACTGCTGCTGGCACTCACACAGAAGGGCATTTTGCGCGAGCAGGCTTATGAGTGGGCACAGCGAAATGCAATGAAAGTGTGGGACGAAGGCGAAGACTTTCAGACCCTTGTGAAGGCCGACGCGGACATTACGGCAAACCTGTCAACCGAGGAGATCGAACGCGCTTTTTCGTTCAGCAGCTATCTGAAAAATATCGATGCGGTCTTTGAGCGGGTGTTTGGGGCGAGCCGGACGGTGTCTGGAGTTACTTGACGATTTTCTCGGCGATGTTGCCAACGATCGGCAACTTGAACATCTGGCCTTGATAAGCTTTGTAAGCCGCATAGATCAAGCCGCCGAACATGGCCAGGAAAAACCCGAGGAAAAGTACGGCATTAATAAGCCACATCAGCATACCCAGGATTTCAGAGATAGCGCTCAGAATAAAGCCGAATATTATTAAGACTATCCAGACCACAGTGAATACGGCTCCGATTCCGACAGTGTAGATGACTGACTGGATGCCGTGAAATTTGACGAACTTGTTTTCTTTCTCAATGAGAAAATTGATAAGGCCAAGAATGCCGATGGGATATCCAAGAGCGGCGGCCAGGTTTGCATCCAGACCGATTGCGGACTTGCCTGTGGCGGAATAGTTTTCCATGGTAAAAGCTTCTCCTCATGTAGAGTTTTCGGTATCGAAGGATTGAGCCAGTCAGACGAAAGAAAAACTTGCGGCAACAGCGATGAGCTTGCGTTATTCTAAAGTTCAATCGGCAGCCGAGATATTAAGCTAACCGCTACACATCGCGCAATATATTGTCTAGTATGTCCTCCGGAGATTGAATGCCAATGAAAGCTAAAGTCTATGTAAATCTAAAACCCGGGGTACTAGATCCTCAGGGTAAGGCGATCCAGCATTCCGTCGAACTCCTCGGCTTTAGTGGCATCTCTGACATTCGCCAGGGAAAGTATTTCGAGATCGGGCTCGACAGCGCCCTCGGTGAAGCCGCCGCCCGCGAGTCGGTGTCGCGCATGGCCCGCGAGGTGTTATCAAATCCTATCATAGAAGATTTCAGCGTGGAGATTGAGGCGTGAAGTTTGGTGTCATAGTTTTTCCAGGATCCAATTGCGACCATGACGCATATCACGTGATTTCAAAACACGTGGGCCAGCCGGTAGACTTTATGTGGCACCGTGACACTGACCTCAGTAGTTACGACGCGGTAATAATTCCCGGCGGATTCTCATATGGCGACTACCTGCGTGCGGGGGCGCTGGCTCGCTTCTCGCCAGTGATGAATTCGGTAAAGAAGTTTGCCCAAAGTGGGGGGTTTGTCCTGGGAATATGCAACGGGTTCCAGATTCTCTGTGAGGCAGGACTGCTGCCCGGGGCTCTGATACGCAACCGCGATCTGCATTTTATTTGCGAACATGTCTTTGTGCGCGTTGAAACTACCGACACTCCGTTTACGAACGAACTTGAAGGCGGGTCGATCCTGCGACTTCCCATCGCGCATGCTGAAGGAAACTACATCTGTGATCAGAGTACCTTCGCTGAACTCAAACGAGAGGACCGCATCATCGTCCGTTACTGCGAGAAAGATGGAGCCGTGACCGACGCCGCTAACCCTAACGGCTCGCGCGATAACATAGCCGGAATCTGCAACCGTGAACGCAACGTGCTCGGGCTGATGCCACATCCTGAGCGCGCCTGCGAAGATCTACTAGGCTCCAGCGATGGACGCGGCATCTTCCGTTCGCTCGCTGCCACGCTCGCTGCCGTTGCTTGAGGGCCAATGATAATTCCGCAATCGCCTAAAGAGGATTCTAGAGAGATTGATTCCATGAAACGTCACTCCGCATGGCTCGCCGTTGGCTTGTTACTCTTTGTCGTTCTTGCTTGCAGTTGGGGAAAGAAAACCACGAACGTATCGACCAATCGCAGCTCCACGGAAGACAGTGCCCCGTCAGATGCGAGCTCCACCGGGGCCATTAAAGAACTGCACATGGCTAAAGACGATGGGAATGGGAACCCGGGAGACGAGAATAATGCTTTTACCCCTGGTGACCGCACGATACATTGCGTAGCTAAATTGGCCGCGGCA
>JBPCMM010000008.1:0-20875 GCA_051002255.1 Pyrinomonadaceae bacterium | reverse complement strand
GCTGCGGACAGCTGCGGGCTGCTGGCCGAAGCTTGAATTGACCGCCGCCAGCACAAGTATGCAGATCAACATCGCAGCGCTGCTCGAGCTGACAATAAACCTTCGAATTAACATGCAAGTCTCATGGACCGTTTAGAGTTAACACCAGAATCATTGGCCTGTCCACAAAGACTTGCGGCAACTCTATCAGGCTATTAGGGAGTTGACTGGAGGCTGTAGAGGAAGTCGTTAAGCAGGTTAAGGCTCACTCTAATTCGATAGTTGGCCGTTGATCGAATGTCGTCAATTGGCACGATCTCGCGGGCCAGTGTGGCCTTGCCGATTTCGGGCAATTGGTCGATTGCCTGGCCCCGCAGGGCGGCTTCTGTTTTGACGCAACGGATCGGAATCGGCGCAACACTTCCCAAGGCAATTCGGACATCCGCCAGACGCTCATCGTGGGTCGCGGCAGTTGCGGCAAAGCACACTTTTGAGATGGCCTGCGCTTTTCGGGTGCCGACCTTACGATAGTACTGCGTCAGATTTTTGGTCGATCGTGGCAGACGAATGCGCGCCAACAGTTCGTGAGGCTGGATGTTCATCTGTTTGTAGCCCGTGTGAAAGCCGTGATATGGAACCCGGCGCGAACCTAGGGTGGAGATCAGTTCCAACTCCGCGTCGTAAACCAGCAAGGCAGGGGGCGAGTCAGCAGCCGGTGAAGCGTTGGCAATGTTCCCCCCGAGCGTGCCGCGGTTCTGAATCGCCAGACCACCAGTTTCGCTCGCGGCCTGGCAAAGCATGGGAAATTCCGCGCGCAGAACGGCATGCGACTGAATCTCGGTGTAGGTTGTCAGGGCGCCGATGATTACCTGACTGTTGGCCACCTCAATCCCGCGCAGCTCTTTCAGGTTCAAAATGTTGACGTAGTTTCTGTGGGCAAGCTTGTCGGCTTCCAGCAGCACCATTAGATCAGTGCCCCCGGCGAAGGGCTTCCAGACGCCAGGCTCACCGGCAAGGAGTTGCAGCGTATCAGGCAGGGAACCTGGAGTGAACAATCGAAAATGGGGAGTATTTGCCCGCAACAACTAGGTTCCTAATTTGGGCAGCGTCCACACGTAACGTCAACACTCGATCCACGAACTCACACTAAACTGCACTAACAGTATTTGTATCGGTTTGTGTGAACTTCGTGAATCGTACGAAATTTCTCAAACCTTTTTGCAGGCACCGACAACGGATTCGAATATCTTTGTATATCCAGTGCAGCGACAGAGATTCCCGGCGAGCCCCGTGCGAATTTCGGCCCCCGTGGGATTTGGATTGCGCTCGAGCAGGTCCACCGCAGCCATCACCATGCCCGGCGTGCAGATCCCGCATTGCGCTCCCCCGTAGTCGATGAAAGCCTGTTGCACAGTATGCAATTGATCTGCGCTTGCAATGCCTTCGATCGTCTTGATCGCTGCGCCTTCGACTTGCGCCACTGGCACCAGGCAACTGTTCACGATCTGACCGTTAATGAAGACTGAACACGCGCCGCACTCACCCTCTCCACAACCTTCCTTGGTTCCGGTCAGCTGTAGCTGCTCACGAAGCACATCGAGCAGACGCTCCATCGGAAAGGCCCGAAGAGTTTTCGGCGCGTCGTTCACCGTGCACCGTATTTCAGTCACGCCATCAGCCGTTTTCATTTACCGAGCTCTCTTTGTTGCGGCTCTGCCTTACCGCACTTGCGTCTACGAACAGAGGCTATGACTTTTCCTTCTCATCTCCCCACTGCGAGAGTTGGTTAAAAAGATTCACGTCCCTGATGACACAAATCAGATTATCACCCTCTGCCAGAAACACTTCAGGAGCAAGACGTTCCAGCTGACTCCAGAATTTCTCTTGCAACTTTTCGAAATCAGGCAACTCTAAAGAGAAACCACCGTAATTGATATAGACCTCGTAATCGTCAAATGTCACAGGAGATGCAAACCCATACCATTCGCTATAATGGCAGTACGGAACTTCATCAACGTCTCCGATGACTGGACTTAAGGCGAGCTTGTCGTATTTACGCCAGCCTAGGCTCGTTTCTTCTTGCGAGAGAGATAAAGGGCCGCTATCAAAAGTTGTGTTCACCAAATACTGCCCGACAACAAGTTGAGGAAATGCGGGCAGCAGGTCTGCCATGAATTGAGTGTGCCACTCCCATTCAACCCAAGCATAACCATTGCGTTTACCGGTAAACATTTTCTGACCACAAGACGAAGCGCGCTAACAAAAGCGGGGCTGCGAATTCCTCAACCTCTAGCAACTCCCAACTCTTCCATCAGCGATTCCGGCATTAGCGGCACATGACTGATGCTCACGCCCGTGGCGTTCTCTATAGCACTCAGAATTGCCGGTGCGGCTCCGTCCATCGGCAGCTCACCAATCCCCTTCGCACCGGCGGGTCCGTAGGCGTACGGGTTCTCCTCAAAGTAAACCCGAATCGGAGGAATGTCGGCCGGAGTGGGAATGATGTAGTTGGTCATCTGATTGTTGGCCATGCGGCCGTTTGCCCAGACCACGTTCTCAAAAAGCGTGAACCCGATTCCTTGCACTACGCCACCTTCTATCTGTCCGGCTGCCAGAACTGGATTGATAACCTTGCCAACTTCCTGCACCGCCACGAAATCCTGCACGTGAGCTTCATAGGTAAGCATGTCAACTGTGACTTCCGCCACGTAAACGGCCCAGGCGTAGGTGCCATAGGCGTCGCCCTGATACTTATCATCGTCCCAGAAGACATTCAGAGGCGGCTGGTATTTGCTGTAAGATTTCAGCGGCCCGTGAGCGTTGATGTATTCATTGCATGCTCTCTGAAATTCTGTCCGCGTGTAGCCTTCTTTCAGATAGCCACTCGCGATCAATGTCTGTTTTAGACCGAGCACTGCTGACTCGACCAGCTTGCCCACCACCATGCAGGTGCGAGAGGCGACCGTGGGTCCGCTATTGGGAACGTTCCCGGTATCCGGCTGCGTGACTTCGATCAGGTCGTGATCCAGGCCCAACGCTTCCGCGGCGATCTGCGCGAAGATGGTATTTGTACCCTGTCCGATTTCTGTGCTCGCCGAGAGAATTTTTACTCGGCCTTCCGGTGTAGCCTCAGCCCCAACTACTGATGCCAAGTAGACCTCACCGGAGCCGGTAAATCCCGCCCCGTGCATGAACGACGCGAAGCCGATGCCTTTCTTGACGCGCGATGAAGGATTATCTGCGGCGAATCTCTCTCTCTTCACCCGGTAATCCGTTAAATTCAGGGCGCGATCCAATAACGCTTCCATTTCCACCTTTTCGCGAATCACCTGATTGGTCGCGGTGGTGTGTCCCTGCTGAACGAAGTTTCGACGGCGAAACTCTTCAGGGGTCAACCCGACAGTCTGCGCAACTTTATCCATCTGCCGCTCAAGCGCGAAAATACTCTGCGGCGCGCCGAAACCCCGAAATGCGCCGTGCGGAGGTACGTTGGTAGCAACCGCCCGACTGCGGATCCTCACGTTCGGACACGAGTAAGGTCCGGCCGCATGGATCGTCCCACGAGAGAGAACCACTGGAGAAAGCGTGCAGTAGGCACCACCATCGATCACAAAATCAATTTCCATCGCCAGCAGTTTGCCGTCTTTCGTGACTGCCGTTTTGTGTCTCGTGCGCGAAGGATGACGTTTGGTGGTGGCCACCATGTCTTCAGCGCGGTCGTAGATAATCTTGACGGGTTTACCAGCCTTCAAGGCGAGCAACCCCGCGTGGCCCGCAATCAGGGAAGGGTACTCTTCCTTGCCGCCAAAGCCGCCGCCGGTCTCAGTCTGAATTACACGAACCTTGTCCTCTGGTTGGGCGAAGAGTTTGACGAGGGCCTTGTGCACGTAGTAAGGACACTGCATGGAACCCCAAACCGTTACGCCGTCCTGGGAATCCGCGAAGGCAACCACTCCATTGTTTTCGATGTAGAGCTGCTCCTGCGCGCCCGTGTGATACTCCCCTTCGACGATACAATCGGCCTGCGCCCAGACATCGTCTACGCTGCCCTTGTCCACCAGAAACGATTTGAAAATATTGTCATCTCCCCAGACGATTTCCTTCCTGGCCAGCGAATCTTCGAGGGAAAAGATCGCCGGCAACTCCTCAGTCTCGATGCGGACATTGCGGCGCGCTTCCTCCAGCAGATACCTATCAGGATGCGCCAGCAGAACTATTGGTTCTTCAGGGTGATTGATGAACTCGGCGGCGAGATAAGGTTGGTCGTTGAGAATCAGTGCGACGTAATTCACACCTGGAATATCTTTAGCGGTGACGATGGTGAATTCCTCCCAGGGAATCTCACCTTCGAACGAGATGTTTTTGATCCGCCCCCGGGCAATCGTACTGCGCACAGTCGTGCCATGAAGCATTCCGGGAAAAGTTATATCGTCGACGTATAGCGCGGCGCCTGTGACTTTCTTGCGCCCTTCCTTGCGCGGAATGGATTTGCCGATGGAGTTCATGAGATTCGAATGCTATTCAAGCCTCGCTAACTTGCAGGTAAGGAAGGGTCGTCCCCCAGTCCGCATTGCGGACGACTGACAGTAGCCCAGCACTTAAGTGCTGGGATTCAATGGTCCATACCTATCCAGTCCGGCTTGGCGGACGACTGAACCTGTCGGGGGACAGTCATGTTGAGGTCTTCATTCATCCGTCCGTTTCACGGACTAGGAGAATCCACAACGACCAGCCCAGCACTCAAGTGCTGGGCTACTATCAGTCGTCCGCTTTGGACTCAGAGGCGCGGTATTCACGGTTTGGCGATGACGAGCGGACTCGCTTCCAGTTCTCTACGGTAGAAGACACGCGGGCGTTGGAGCGAGCGTTTCTGAGGGTCTGCAATATTCTGTTCTCCCTCGGTGAAGGCAATCTCCAGGCCCACGCCTCGCGTCTCCTTCATCTTTGCTTCCTGCATCTGGGGCACGCGCTCGGTGGCGAAGTCGAGCCACTCTCTGGCGCTCAGCAGTCCGTCCTTCGGTTCAATGTCAGCGATCGGCGTCTTAAGTCCTTCCTCAACCAATGCGTAGGTCAGGAGTCCGTGGCCGAGTTGCGCAGCTTCAAGAGCCGCTTGATAGCTTTGCGCGGCGGTAAGGATATACATGCCCTTTTCGTAGGCAAGCTGGGCCAAGCCCTTGGAATTCATTGGCCCGCGGCGTTTCTCTTCCGCCTCGAGCGCCTGCCCAGAATTGCAGGCATCGATGATCATTAACAGGTGGCCGGCGTCCAGCCCCTCAACTGCTTCCTCCAACTCTATGTCGGAGATACTGTGCGAAAGTATGCTCTGCAGCCCCTGCTCAGTAAGCTTGGTCCTATCGCCGGTGTAACCCAGGTCATGCGGGATCAGGTAGAAGCGTTGCGCCTGGGCCGTTCCGTGACCGGCAAAGTAGATGATCACTGTGTCTTCCGGCTCTGCTCGTTTTACTCGATCTAGAAAACCCGCTTTCAGACTGGGCGGGTCAGCTGCGCCGGCTAATCGCTTGAGCGCCAGCAATATGTTCGCTTTGGTCGCGTTCTCATTCAGCAGGGGAACGACTTCGACACGCTCGAACCGCCCAACTTGCATTTGCCGGGCGCGCACTTCATCGCCGAAGCTCTGCGCATCAGCCACGGCATACTTCAAGTTGTACTGGGGGTTTGTGTATTCATTTAACCCGACCGCGATAATATAAGCGGTGCCGGCGCGCTTCAGGCTGTCCGCGCCAGTCAGTGGCAACTGAGCGTCTTTGCTTTTAACGTTATCTTTGTTGAATGCGTAGGCCGTCAGCGCGTTTGCTCCCGCAGCGACGACGATTTCTTCCTCAAGCGTGATGGCGGCTTGCCTCTTCAAGACATCGCCATGCCAGACTTTCACCAAGGAACCATTGCGAAACAGGCGAAGGTCCCGCGCGCCGCTGCCCTGCGGATGATCTCTGTCCGAGGCTGCGTCGGTAACTTCGATCCTTACCTTTACCCGGCGTGAAGCTATGCCCGTGGCCGGCGCAGGCTCACCGACCAGCGATAATTTAACTCCTGGCTGGCGGCGATCTTTGCGAGAAACATCCTGCGCCACGCGCGGTCGTTTGCCAGCGAGGATCTCGCTGAGCAGACCAGGATAATAGAACTCGTTAAAGAACCATTCGATCGGAGCGACGTTAAAAGTGTCCTGGTTGTAGCGCCAGAGAATCTGGTTCCACGAAACGGGCGTGCCATCGAACAGACCCTGGGGGGTGACGACCATCCACTCGCCACCGTCGTCGAGAGAGATAAGCGTGGCGAGGTGTTCGCCGGTGTTTGTATCCCACAAGAACGTGCCGCCGTCATCGGAGGCCGATGCGAGCAAACGCGAATCGGGGCTGAAGTCTATCGACTCGATGTTTGATGTGTGTCCAGTCAGAGTGCGTAACTCACGCTTGGTTGCAAGATCCCAGATCCGGATCGTGTTGTCAGTACTACCAGAAGCGAGTAGCCGGCCATCCCGACTAAAAACAACTTCCGTAATGCCCTTGCCATGGCCTTTGAGTTCTCCCACCGGGCTACCACTGGCAACGTCCCAAAGCCTTACCTGACCGGTAGCCTCGACTTTCATGTTCTTCATGAAATCCTGGGGATCGGGGGTCGGCTGTTTCTTGGGTCTCTTTCCCTGGTTCATGCCGCCGCTCATCATCGCGGCCATGTCAAAATTGGACTTCGTCTCAACACCGCCGGTCGCCAACGTCCGGCCGTCAGGACTGAATGCGAGCGAGGTAACGCTTTGGCCCATGGTGCCGGCTGACATCGCGCCCATCATGTTTGTCATCATGGCACTAAGATCGGCAATGATTGGCGTTGCGACCGATCCGGATTTCATTGCGTCCGGATTCATGATGGCGCCCGGGTTGATCGAACCCGAGGGCATCGAGCCGGGACTCCCAGGCATCCCGAGGTTGGCTAATGGTGACGAAGTCAGGTCTCGTATCCGGCTGCCTGACTGGGCATCCCAGAGCGAGATTTGGCCCATTGCGCCAAGCGTCCCCAGCGTGCGGCCATCCGAGCTGAAGCCCACCTTTGATGCGCCTCCCAAACCGAGCGCTATCGACCTTAACTCGCGACCTGACTTCACATCCCAGATCTTTAGTTGGTTCTCATTGCCGCCGGGATTCATGCTCGACGCCGACTGCTGTTGTTGGGGATCGGACCCGTACGACGTGAGCAGCATGGTTCCATCAGGACTGAAGGCGACGCGGTTAACAACGCCACCAGCGGAAGCCGGCGCCAGACGCTGCAATTGCCGCCCGGTTGGCACTTCCAGAATTGTGAGAACATTACTGTTCATAGTGAATGTGGCGAGCAATTTTCCATCAGGGCTAGGCATGCCAAACACGCCATCGGATGGAGTCGACGTGAGGCGCGAGCCCCGACCTGTTCGTAGATCCCAGCGAGTACGCCCACCCGAAGAGAGCCGAGTGCCATCGGGGCTGAAAGCGACCTCGTAGGCCATGTTTGTGCGTCCGCTCATCTTGAGGAGTTGTTTTACGGTTTCGGTTTCCCAGAGAATCGTCGGCGTACCAAAGCCTCCGGTAGCAAGTTTTTTCCCATCCTCACTGAAGTTCGCGAAGATACTCACTTGCGAGGGCAGTAAGCCGCTGTGCGGCGCGGCCAACGAAGGTAATTCTCGCAACGTCGCGACGTCCCACAGTTTGACCGTGAAGCCTTCCGCAAGTGCAAGCACCCGACCGTCGCGGCTGAACCTAATGACCCCGCGATCGGTGGTTGTTGTCGCCAGCTCGCGCTCATTTACTTTCCCACTCACGTCCCACAATCTCAGGCGCTTGTCGACAATCCCGGAGACAAGCAAACGTCCGTCGGAGGTAAACGCAAGCTCGATGCTGTCAATTTCTTTGTCAGGCAGCTTTACGGCGCGAGCTTCGCGCCCAGTCGCGAGATCCCAAAACTTGACCTCGTGTTTCTCGCCGCCGTCAGAAACAACGAAGGCCAGTTGGTTCCCATCCGGAGTAATCGCCGCCCCACCTCCACCTCCCATTAAAGCCGAGGTGCTCAAAGTCATTTCTATGCTAATCGAACGCAGCTCATGTCCGGACGCGGCGTCCCAAACTCTGATCGCATCGCTAACTGTGACCACGCGACCGTCACTCGTAAACCCGATGAAGGAGACACCGGAGATCGCAGAGGTCATCGAGCCTTGAGTGCCAGCCAGAGTTTGCAGCTCTCGTCCCGACACTACGTCCCAGATTTTTATTGAGTTGTCGCCGGCAGCGGCTGCAACGAGCCGGCTGTCCCGGCTGAAGGCGATGAAGGGAGACATACCCATTCCACTGTGAGTGCCACTGGATAAGTTACGTAATTCGCGTCCGGTGGCCGTCTCCCATAGTTTGACGCTGCTGCTGCGATAGGACGTAGTTGCCAGGAGTCGCCCATCGGGACTGAAAACAAGTCGTGTGGCCCCAAAGATATTGTTGTACCCGGATTGTAATACGAGTTCCGGTTTGGCCTCTCGGGCCGCCTGGTCGGACTGCGCAGTATTTGTTGAGCCTGAAGTCTGCACGCCGATGCCCCGTTTCTCCGAAGAGACTGGAGTCGGGGTCGTCGTAGGTATCTGTGCGAAAACCCCGGTTGAAACGGCGGCGACCAAAAGGATTGCCAAAACAAAACGGGACACGACGACGGCCAGCGCCTCGCGGCCACTCTCAGGGGTTTTTCTCATAGCAGTTATTCCTTCCGGACAGGTGCTTATTTCAAATTCTGCTAGTGCTGCAATTGAACAGATCTCCTAACTTATCCGGCAGCGACCCTTCGGCTCTCTCTTCAGGATCGTTAGCTCGCAGCCACTCTCATTCTCCGCATACTTTACCGGAATAATCTCGCGGCGTCTGCCCATCATCAAGTCCGTGCCGATCTGAGAGAAGGCAGCGGACATTAAGAAAGGCCTGAAGCTGGGAGAGACAAAGCGGAACGAGTTGAAGCGAGCCGAACTGCGCTAAGCAAGAATTTGTCAGTCGGCTACTGACGACCGGGTCGGCTACCCAACTTCAAATCCCAAAAGGACGTGTCAAGCCCGGCTAATTCGCAGGAAGGCGGACCCTTACCCCTCCTAAGCTTGAAGCCACTCAACTCCAAAATCAACCCTCAAACTTGATCACATTTGCAGATAAGTTAAGTCGGCCTCCTGTCCCTGAAGCTTGAGGGTCACTCGTCGCCAGAGCGGGGACAGCCTTCCTCACTTGCAAATTACTGGAGGCCCTTCATCACCCCTCAACTTAGAGCGGGCCTCCGTTGAAGTTCTAGCAGCCTCTACCGCACGCCATTCCGCATGGACTGTGGCTGAAATCTTTTCACGTAACTTCGATAGGCGGCGAGTTCTTCCTGAACTCGAGTTTCAGACCACCCGAGGTACTCTCGCGCGATTGCTGCTGCCCTTTCGTCCGCTCCAACTCCAACCGACGAATTCAGGCCCACCATCGTCCGCCTCAATAAACAATCAGCAAGTGTCTCCGCCATCTCCTGTTGGAACGAAAAAAGGACTTCGGCCGCAATCGCTCCTGTTTTCCAATCGAACGTTTCAGCCAGTGACTCATCCTGTGCACAAAGGTTCAGGACTTTAGATGCGCGCGTTCCATAAACGCGAAGCAAACGTTCACTCGTTTGCGATGACAGCCCACTATCTCTTTTGAACTTTTCAGAAAACGATCGGAAATGCTTCGCCTCTGCGCCCGGCAAACCCCCGCCGGCTGTGGAGCATTTCGGAGAGTCCTTTCCGAGTTTTCGGCCAATCAAATCAACTGTCTGCTCGGCAAGGTTCCGATAGGTGGTGAGCTTACCTCCGACGATGGAGAGAAGCCCTTCCTGATCCGGTGATTCGCGAATGAAGTGTCTGCGAGTGATTCCTTCCTCGTTTTTATTTTCTGTGTAGGGTAATGGACGCACACCCGCGTAGGTATAAAGAACCGCATCCCGTGTAAGCCGAGCCGGGGAAATGGCTCGGTTTGTTTCGCGTAACAGATAATCAATCTCATCATCTTCGATCTCGACCCGGTCCAGATCACCCGTGAAACGAAAATCAGTTGTGCCGATCAAATACTTGCCATCCCAAGGGATGATGAAGAAAGGACGTTTGTCTGATTCCGCTTCGACATATATCGCCGTGGAGGGGGCGCCGTCAAAGGAGTTCACGATTATGTGACTTCCCTTCGTGCCTCCGATCAGGCGCTTCGACGGCCGGTTACCGCATGTCAAAACTTCATCTACCCAAGGGCCGGCAGCATTGACAATGATTCGTCCACGCGCCGCAAAAGCTGCGCCAGTTCGAGTATCAATGAACTCTACGACGTGTCCCTCGTCCGTGAACTGGGCCGTTAACTTTTGCACGCGAGCATAGGTGATAACTACTGCGCCGTGCTCCTTTGCCGAAAGCACGTTCTCCACGACGAGGCGTTCGGCAAACTCCACTTGTGCGTCGTAATAGATGGCCGCGGCTCGCAGCCCGTTTCGATTCAAACCGGGAGCTCGTACGAGGGCTTCTTCACGCGTAAGCATGCGGTGCCGCGGCAACGACTTGTCGAAGGAGAGCATGTCGTATGCAATCATTCCCGCGCGAATCGTCAACAGACCGCGTGCAGCTCGCTCGTAGAGCGGAAGCAAGATTGGTAACGGCTTGACCAGGTGAGGGGCAATGCGGAAGAGAATCTCTCGTTCCCGCAGCGATTCGCGCACCAGACCTAACTCGGCGTGCTCTAGATAACGCAAGCCCCCATGAATCAAACGCGTGGACCAGCTGGTCGTGCCGCCGCCAATGTCACCCTTGTCGAGCACGAGGACCTGTAAGCCGCGCATCGCCGCATCGCGCGCGATCCCTGCGCCATTGATGCCCGCGCCGATGATGATTACATCGAAAGTGATTTCAGAGATATTTGCGGTTATTTGGGAGGTCATGCGCGAACTGTTGGACTATTGACACAAGTATGGAACTATCATACAAGCGCGCGGGTTGTGAGCCGAATTAGATTGGAGACTCAACCAGCGCCGGAGGCGCGGCAGAGGGTGCCAGGGGCAAGCGGCTTTGCGCGCAGCCCCTGGATCAGGTCCGACAAGACTCAGCCGCGCCCTGAAAGGGCGTATCAAGCATCAGCTAACATGGGGCTCGTCGTATTCACTCTCCCTAAGGTTTTACTCATGAGCATTGCGAAGTTCTTTACGCCCGTTTCAGGGCGGGTCATCGTTATTCACGTAACCCAGGGGCGGCGCGCCGAGCGCTTGCCCCTGGCTACCTTCTGCCGCGCGTCCGGCGCTAGTTGGATCCTTTCTCGTACGCGCATTATGAACCACTCACTAACAATCGCCCTCCTCCTGGTTACGTTAACCACTTCTGTTTTAGTCGTCCCTGCGACAGCAGCAAGCAACACGCAGGTTAAAAAGCCTCCAGCCGAATTCGTCGATCGTCCAGCTCCGCAGGTTTCACCAGAAACACGAAAAGAAATGGAAGCGCGTCTTGACGAGGCGCGCCGGCGTTTTAAAGCCAAACCAATGGACCCCGGCGCGAGAATTTGGCTGGGGCGCCGGCTGGCGTATCTCGGTCACTTTGGTGACGCGATTGAAGTCTATAGCGAAGGGATAAAGAAGTTTCCCTGGGATGCCCGATTTTATCGCCACCGCGGACATCGCTACATTACGCTCCGCAAATTCGATCTTGCTATCGCCGATTTCGAGAAAGCTGCAAGACTGATCAAGGGGAAACCGGATGAAGCAGAACCAGACGGCCAGCCAAATGTGCGCAACATCCCAACCAGCACGCTGCACTTCAACATCTGGTATCACCTGGGCCTGGCCTATTATCTAGCTGGCCAAAATCAGCGTGCGCTGAATAGTTATCGCCGATGCCTTGAGGTTTCAAAGAATCCTGACTCACTCGTCGCCACGAGTCACTGGCTCTATATGACGCTGAGGAGAATGAATCGCGCGCGCGAGGCTGCCAAAGTGCTTGAGCCAATCCGCGAAGGCATGGAGATCATTGAAAACGACGGTTACTACCGGTTGCTGCTGATGTACAAAGGAAGTGTCTCACCCGAAAACCTCCTGGCAGAAACCTCGAAACAGGCCGAATCGCCGGGTTCAAACAGCATCCTCTACGGCATCGGCAATTGGTACCTCTACAACGGGCGCCGCGATGAGGCATCGAAGGTCTTTCGCCAGATGGTTGGTGGAGACCAGTGGACAAGCTTTGGTTATATTGCCGCCGAAGCCGATTTGAAGCGACGGGCTTGAATAAAATTAAAAGTGTCCTAATGCCATTTTCACGCTAGTCCGTGAGGTAAGCCCGGAAATCAAGAACGATCCGCGAAATAGCACGAAATATCACCAAAAATCTTTCGTGTTCGTTCGTGTGATTTCGTGGATCGAGCCTTCCTGCCCCTTATCCGCTGCAAATCAATCTAAGAGATCTTTGGGTTTCACACGGCTCGTACCAATGTGCTTTTGGTTCAGCGAGTCCAGATAACATTACACGATATAGTATCAATGCCGCACCATCTCGCATACTACCAACGTCATAGAGAGGCTAACTAAAAGATGGTCATCAGTTGGTGGAATCCTGATTCGGGTGTCTAAAGTTCAACACCTTGACCTCTCCCGGTTCTCCGTGTCTGCGCCAGTCTTGTTAAGATTTATCACCAGCCGGCGCAGAGCATTTCAGGGAGTTCTTTAAGAAACCTCCAAACTGCACACCAGCGAACAATTCTTCCTGATCGGGCACGCGCTTTGCTCTCACATCGAGCAATCGATTAAGCCTTAACTAAACGAATGGGAATTTGACTAACGGGGCTTAACTCTTCGCCAGCGCGCGGTCAGGTGAACTCTCCAAGCGCGCGACGACCGTTCAGGGCACACACAAACCAAAGGAGCGTAGCCATGCGTTCTACCCGACGATCTCTGCACGCCATACTTCTCTCTCTTTTGCTAACTCTATTCGCGACCGTTCCTGCGGTTCGGGCGGAAGATGACTACGCCGATGAGTATGAAGAGAAAGCGCGCGTCGTTCGCATCAGCTTGATCAGAGGCGAGGTAAGTCTCAAGCGAAATGGTAACAGCGATTGGGAGCGGGCGCGGCTCAATTTTCCGCTCGTCGAAGGCGACACGGTGTCGACCGATCGCGAATCCCGTCTGGAAATTCAGATCGATGCCCGCAACTTCGTGCGTCTCGAATCAAATTCAATCCTGCGAATCATCACTCTGCGTGATGAAGGCATAGCCCTGAGCGTTGTCGAAGGCACTGCTTCAGTTCGCCTGGCAAAGTTTGACAGCGACCGCGAGTATTTTGAGGTTGATGCCCCCAAGACCACCATGGCGGCCGAGAAGAAAGGCTTGTACCGCATCGACGTCACTCGCGATGGCCGCGTACGCCTAACGGCTCGCGATGGCGGGCGAGCGCGTATCTATTCTGAAACATCAGGATTCACTTTGCGCGATGGTCGCACCGCTGAACTGATTTTTCAGGGAGTCGACGCCGGCGACTGGGAGT
This sequence comes from Pyrinomonadaceae bacterium, assembly GCA_051002255.1. Classification (GTDB taxonomy): domain Bacteria; phylum Acidobacteriota; class Blastocatellia; order Pyrinomonadales; family Pyrinomonadaceae; genus PSRF01. The sequence goes on along the minus strand of JBPCMM010000008.1, from coordinate 7,368 downwards.
TGCTCGCAGCCGGGCCCAGGGATTCCTGGGACAGTTGGATTGACGACCGAGAACGATATCTGGCGCAACGCATGCGCTACGACAACAAGTACTACGACAATTACGTCTGGGGTGCGGAAGACTTAGACGCCTACGGGAACTGGGCCTACGCTAATGACTATGGCTGGATCTGGCGCCCGAACGTGACGCTTATTAACAATTATGCTGATTGGGCTCCGTACCGCTATGGTTCTTGGACCTGGTTTCCGCCCTATGGTTGGACCTGGGTTGGAAATGAACCTTGGGGCTGGGCTCCTTATCACTACGGGCGTTGGGTCTATTACAACAACTACTGGGCCTGGTGTCCGCGCAGTCAGTACTACCGGAATCGCAGCTGGTGGCGTCCGGCACTTGTCGCTTTTCATATATCCTTTGGGGATCACATCTCCTGGTATCCGCTTTCATACCACGATCGGGATCCACGCTCGCGTTACTACCGCGATCGCGATCGGTTAACGCCGATGCGGGAGAGAGAGCTTGCAAACATCCGACGCGTTAATCCTGCAGACTTGCGCGCGGTAACCAGCGCCAGGGCTGCAGAGTTGGGCGGCGGGGGCGGCCGCTTTCAAACTGCGAATCAGGCACTTGCGCGTCGCGTGATGAGTGCGGAACCGGTGCGGGGCGATCTTCCTTTGAGGCCGGCGCGGGTGACCGGGGCCAGTGGAGTGGTCTCAGCAGACGGTGGCGATCGCATGATTACTGCGCGACCAGCGCGCGTGGCTCCGAGGGTAGGGATTACTGATAGACCAACTGGCGCTACGGCACGCACGCCCGGTGTTTCGCTCGACAACGACTTGCGCCGTTCCCGCATACTTAACGGGCGTGAGCCGAGGACTGTCTTTTGGTCGGATAACCCCACTCGAGATGCTTCCGAAGCTCGACGTACAGGCGCAGTTGTGCGACCAACTCGTCCGGCGCGCGTTCCGGTGGATCGACCTGATCAAACAACTGGCGGACGCGAAGCAACCGACAACACTGCTGACCGGCCTGCGCGGCCGGCGCGCACCTATCCGCAACAGGAACGTCCGGTAACCTCCGATACTCCTGACATCAACGATTCGCCGCCGCGAGAGCGACGACCGTCAACTGCTCCCACCAGACCGCCAGCTGCGGAAATCGAAGCCCCTGTGGAACGTCCGGTGCGGCCCGAGAGAACAGATCGGCCTGAACGAAATGAACGGCCGGCACGCGCGGAACGGAATCAGCCGCCGGCGGAAATGGATCGCGTCGAGCGGCCTGAACGCCGGGAGCGAACCGAGAGGCCCGGGCCACGGCCGGATCCACCTGCGCGCAGTTATGAGCCACCACCTTTCCGTTCAGCGCCCGCGCCACGTGAGGAAAGGCCTCAGCGTTATGAACCGCCACCGCGTCATGATCCTCCACCGCGGTCAGATCCACCGCCGCAACGGTCTGAGCCTGCACCGCAACGGTCTGAGCCGCCACCACAACGTTCTGAACCACCACCGCAGCATTCTGAACCCGCGGAGCGTCCAGATCGTCCGTCGCGTTCGGAACCTTCGACGCCAGAGCGTGCGCGACCGCCGATTCCACTCAGAAGACGCGAGCAGTGACACCGAAGTCTTGCGCCTAACGATGCGTGCCATTGATTTAAGTAACCGAGGAAGTGTAGATGCCGTGTGAAGAGTTAAAAGGACTTTCCGTAATTTGCAGGTCCTTACCTGAGAGTTAGCGTGGCTTGTGCGGTCTCTTGGGATTGGAAAAAGGGGAGGGCGCAATGCGTATCTTACGATTATCAGTACACTTTCTGGGACTCCTGGCCGCTTTGATGTTAAGCGCATTTCCGTTGGCCGTGGTCTGCAATGCTCAGACGCTGGCGCCAAAACTAAAACCCGACATGAGACGAGCTCTTGGCGCTCGTCCGGATTCATTCACCCGAGCGGGGCGGATGGGTGGTTATGCACCGTCCAGAGCCCAACGGAGTGCTGAAGTTCGACCTGGTCACCTGACGGGTAAATCCACCGCCCTCTCTCAATCAACCCACCCGGCTCGCGCATCTTCATCAACAACCTTCCCAGCACTGAGTGCAATTATCGCCGGCACGCCGCTCAATCGCCTGCTGCACACCTCACAACTGAGTCTGACCTCTGACGTTGGAACTGTGGAACAATTCGTAGATAGAAACAACGACTTAATGGCAGACGAGCGGACTACGTTCGATTCCGCTGGGGGCGCCTTCGACGTTGCCGTGGGCCAGACAGGCGCGCGATACGAAGTCTATGGAGCCACGCTCAACAACACCGCAGTTGGCGTGGTGGTAGTCGCATTAGATACTAATGGCGATTACCGTATCGATATTTCCAGTACTTACAACCTGCAGCGTGATTTTCGACTTCCTTCGGCGGCGGCCGTGGTAGCCGGAAGGTCTCGAGCGGGCCGTGAATTCATAGTTGTATCTTCCAGCGGCTACTACAACTCGTCTGATCCAAACGATCCAGCCAACGAGCCTTCGGCGGGAATCGTACTGTTGGTGAGGGATCCGAACACCGGAGGTTTTGACAACTCTCGCTCAGTCGAACTTGTGCGCGTCGGCGATGATCGCCTTTACAACGCCAACGCCCTGGCGCTGCTGCCAAATAACGACCTACTGGTCGCGGATTTCAATTCCAATGAGTTGCGAATCATTCGCGACACCAACGCCGATGGCCTGCCCGACACTCTCGACGCTGCCCCTTACTATTCGTACCCGTTTGCGAGTGACGATCCCTTGGACATCGCCGTCAACTCCCTGGGCGTAATCTTCTCGCATTCTTCCGGCAATGACACGGTGCTGCTGGCTCTTTACGACGACAACGCTGATGGGCGACCGGATCGAGATGAAGTCGTCGTGGAAGGTCTTTCAATCGACAATAATCTTTTTCTTCACGGGCTGCAGGTCACGGGTCTCGGAAGTGTCTACGTTATTGAAGATGCCAGCGGATCGGAGGACGGGTCCAGTGGCAATGGAGGTACTCCGAGAATTGACGCGTTCCCCGATCCGTACCTGAATGGATTCTTGAACGATGGCCTAATTTTTACTGAAGCCGACAGTTCCATCGGTCTCGCTCTCTCGGGACTGGCTTTTGGCCTGCCCCAGCCTAATCCCATTGAGCGTTCGTCTAACTTTTTTGTGCGCCAACAGTATCTCGACTTCCTCAATCGCGAGCCGGACGCAAGTGGTCTCTCATTCTGGACCAATCAGATCGCTTCATGCGGCGCGGACGCGCAATGCATTGACCTTAAGCGCACCAATGTCTCGGCGGCTTTTTTCCTGTCGATTGAGTTCCAACAGACCGGCTATCTGGTTTACCGAATTTACCAAACTGCCTATGGTAACCTGCCGGGCGCTCCTGTCCCACTGAGGCTCAGCGAGTTTATCCCGGACACGAACCGGATTGGCCAGGGCGTGATAGTCGGGCAAACGGGTTGGGAGCAGTTGTTAGAAAACAATACGCGGACCTTCGCCGCTGAGTTTGTGACGCGAGCAGCCTTCACAACGACCTATCCACAGACACTGACGGCGGCTCAGTTCGTTGATGCGCTGAACCAGAATGCTGGCGGTGCGTTGTCGCCATCGGAACGCAATCAACTCGTAAGCGAGCTGTCTTCGGGCGCAAAGAACCGGGCGCAGGTCTTGCGGGCCGTGGCGGAAGATGCTGACCTGGCGCGCAACGAGTCCAACAAAGCGTTTGTGCTCATGCAGTACTTCGGTTACCTGCGTCGGAACCCAAACGATTTGCCCGACTCAAACTTCAATGGCTTTAACTTTTGGTTAGGGAAGCTTAATCAATTCAACGGGAACTTCGTCGACGCCGAGATGGTCAGGGCTTTCCTCACGTCAGGAGAGTACAAACAGAGGTTTGGGCCATGATCGCTATCGGCAGACTACACAGATTTCGAAGAACCGTAAGAGCTGAGAGCAAAGCGGAGAGCAGACCGCACCATCACGCACAGCCAGACTGATTGCTGTTGCGCTTGTTCTTAATCTGCGTAATCTGCGGATTAGAATGAAGTAGGATCGACTGCCAGACGGGGCACCTGGCGCGTTTGACCGTCAATTTCAGAGCTTTCTTCGCCAATTCGGCGAGCTCCCATTCTTTCATAGAAACCCTCGGCATTAGGATCGGCGGAAATCTCAACCTCAGAAACGTTATCCCCCGCGGCTATCTGCATTGAATGAATGAAGAGTTCTTTACCGACGCCTGTGCCGATGTATTTTGGTGCAACCCACATATGTTCAAGTTCGGCTTGCTGATCCTCGACAACAAGAGCGTAGAAGCCAATAATCTCGTTCTCACGCTCTGCGACGTAAACCTGATTGTTGCTGATAAAATCGGACGATATGGTGAGGTCCTCTTGCCAATGCTGAATCCAGTCCTCGGGATAACCCCAGTGGCGCTTAGCATCGTGGGCAATCACGGTCAGCGCGGCGGCGTCCTCGCCTACAGCGCGTCGTGTTTTGAAACTCTCTACCATCAGACTTGAAACTTAGACCGGCGGCCTAAGGATGTTTCCAGACCGAACCGTCGGCGTATTCGATGCGCACTATTACTACCGCCTCGTTCAGATTCGCGCGCTCGTTCTTATCCAAAGAGTTAACACTGACCCTTTGAGTCGGGGGAGCTGCGATGAAAAACTTTAGCTCCTTAGTCTTACCCGGCGCGATCTTTTCCTGGCTGCTGAACTGCCGTCGTCCCAGTTCTTCCTGCGTATTGGCATCCAGAAAAACGTAATCCCAATCGACCGCTTTCACAGTTTTGGTCCCGCTGTTCTGTATCTCAACTTTGTAGATAAACCCGTAACGGCCTGGATTGCTTTTGTGTATCTGAGCGGTCAAGGCGGCATCTGTACGAGCGTCACTCTCAGCCTTGGTGAGTTCGGCGCCGCTGCCTCCTCTCTTAGCATCCTGGACGCGTTTCTCGTTTCTGGCCCGGACGCGCATCTCGTCAAAGTTTTCAATCGGGCCGCCGAAAGGGTCTGCCTGCCAGCCCACCCGCTCTTTACTCCAGCCAAACTTAACGACCACAACCTCTGGAGCATCAGACGAACGAGGGGCAGGTTGCGCTCTGACTGCCACGCCACTGGCGATTACAAAGAGCATTACTACCAGAGCTTTCATGGCTTAGTCCTCTTTATTCGTAAATCAGGATTACCTAAGGATAGTACCAAACGCCCACGAAGGGAACGCTTGTAATTCACCCCCTCAAAAACAAATCGGGACCGAAGATACTTCAGCCCCGACTTGAATCTAAAGCGGTTGATACACCTGCGCCATAAGTCCGGCCGGAATCGCTATTAAAAGACGTATCTCAGGGCAACGATGACGCGGCGCTTGCCACCGTCGGTGCCCCACTGATTGAGGAAGCCCGCGTTAGTTACGGTCGCGTTCGGAATACCGAAGTCACGCGTGTTGGTGGCGTTGTAGAAGTCAGCCCGAAGCTGAATTTTGTGGGTCTCACCCAGACGCGTAGTCTTCAGAATGCCGAAGTCAACGTTGTTAATACCATCCGCACGGAGGATGTTTCGTCCTGCATTGCCGACGCGCTGGCCGGGCCGCAGGGTTTGAAATAGGGTACCCCTCCCGGCGGCTACCAATTCCTCAATTGACATACTGGATATCGGTAGCGACGATATCACGTTGGGCCTAATCGCGTTGCCCACGAGCGTGTCAATGCCGCTCAACGCCCCGGTAGGATCAGATCCATTGAGAGGAGTGAATGGCGCGCCACTCTGGAAGGAGAACGAGGAATTTATCTGCCAGCCTCCCAGAACGTGACCCACAAAGCCGCGCTGTTCTCGGAACCAGGGTAGCTCGTAGACGAAGTTCCCGGCAAAACGGTGTGGTCGATCAAAGGTTGACCGACCCCGGTCGCCAGCGCGATTAAAGGAGTCTTGGGAAACGGCTATTTCACCCGGCGACGGGTTGAAGATTTCGGAAGCCTCGTCGATGAACGCACTCCAGGTGTAATGCACTCCTGCGCTAAAGCCCCTGCTAAACCGCTTTTCCAGGCTCGTCTGCATCGAATGATAGATGGACGACGCGCTGTTGGTGCGAAGGCGGACCGTCGCGCGCGTGGGATTCACACGCGTGGTCGAGAACGGCAGACGTGGATTGCCGTCGACCGTTTGGAACAGCCCGTTGCCTCTTGAACCCACATAGCCTACGCGCATGATCAGGTCACTCGTAAACTCACGTTGGACTTCAAGACTTAATGAGTCGTAAGACGGTGCGTGGAAATCATCTGAGACGACCGTCCGAGCAAAGGTATCCGGGTTGATTGAAGGGTTAGGCAGATTCACGAATGCGTTTGTCGTGCCGGCAGCCGCGGTCGTTTCCCCAGGCAGGGTAACTGATACGGTGGGGAAGGTAGCAGCTGCCACGAACGGGAACGAACTCCAAATGTTCAACGCGATATTCGTGAATGTATAGTAGTGGGTACGCGAGTAGCCGCCACGTAGCACGAGTTTGTCACCCCCGGTAATCCAACCCACGAGGCCTTCGTTGTTGGTGCGCAAGTTCCAGTTAAATCCAATACGGGGCTGGAAGTTTTTCTTGTCGCGTCTCGGGATAGGTGACACCACAAAGCGCGGATCGTTGTTGGCTGCAGCCAGAACCGGGGCGTTGAATTGCACGAGGTCAGCGATCGGCTGACCAGGAAGCTCCCATCGCAGTCCATAAGTCAGCGAGAAGTTAGGTTTGATTTTCCATTCATCCTGGCCATAAAAGAAGAAGTCGTGCCAGTCGAGATTCAGGATTTGGGCTACACCAGGAAGGTCCTTATTGATGGTAGCAATTTGCGCGACATCGTTGACCAGGCGGTTCAGCGTGGTGTAAACCAGGCGGCCCCGGGTGGTTGGTTTGAAGAGCTGGCGCAGTTGGCTGCGATGGATATCGAAGCCAAACTTCAGACCATGGTTGCCCATCGTATGCGAGAGATTGTCCTGATACTGATAGGTGGTTCTGAAATTGAACTGCGGGAGGTTGACCCCCAGGCCGATGGCCGTACGGCTGGCTGCCGCGTTGAAGCCGGTCAGGCCCAGTTGATTGACTTCGAGCGACGGTATCGTCTCCGAGTCCGGGTTATTCGAGGTGGTAGCCGAAGCACTGCGTAGCCACGCAATCCGCGCTTCATTAACCCAACTAGGTCCGAGCACACTGGCGAGCGTGAAGTTTAGCCCCTGGGTGCGAGCGATGTTGTTGCTAGTGTTTCCTGGAGGGCTGGCTTGACCGGTTCCGATAGTGTCGGCATCCTGGTAGATGTAGCGCCCCTAAAGCTGGTGGTTGTCGTTAAAGTTCTGCTCCACGCGCATCGAGGTCTGCACGTCGTTGAA
>JBPCMM010000007.1:0-3735 GCA_051002255.1 Pyrinomonadaceae bacterium | reverse complement strand
ATCGCCCGAACCGTTTCACGAGTTGCGCGCCGTCGACAGGGCACTTCTCATCGAGCGGAATCGGTGCCGGGGCAACTGCTCCGCTTTTGGAGATCTTCCGAATGTTGCGGCACTCGGGATAACCGGTGCACCCCAGGAATTGACCGAAGCGACCGCGCTTGAGCTGCATGGGTTTGCCACACAGATCGCAGACTTCCGGTTCTTCCGATCCATTACGTCCGGCACTAGCCTCTCCGGAAGCACTGCCATCCGCTCCGGCCTTAGGCTCAGCGTCACGTGTGGCGCCGCACTTCAGACACTTGAGATACTTGCCGAAGCGCCCAAACTTCTGGACCATGCCCTTGGTTTCACACTTGAGACACGCTTCGTCCGTGGGTGTGTCTACATTCTTGATCTCATCAGTATATTTCTTAAACTTGCTTAGATCGTCCTTGAACTTGTCATAGAACTCATGCAACGCGGCGGTCCATTTGAGCTTTCCTTCCTCGACGTGATCGAGCTCTTCCTCCATGCGCGCTGTGTAAGTGACATTAAAGAGGTCGTCGAACCCGCCTTCGATCAGCACATCGTTTACCGTCTTGCCCAGGCCCGTCGGATGGAAGCGACCTTCCAGCTTCTCGACGTATTCACGGTCCTGAATCGTTGTCATGATCGCAGCGTACGTTGACGGCCGACCTATTCCCTTCTCCTCGAGCGCCTTGACCAGGGTAGCTTCTGTATAACGAGGTGGCGGCTCAGTGAAGTGCTGCTCGGGAGTTATGGTCTTTAAATTTAGTACCTCGCCCTTTTCCACCATTGGCAGAGTGCGCTCGGCTTCCTCGTCTTCTTCGGTTTTTTCGTCGCGACCCTCCTGGTAAAGCTTCAGAAATCCGTCAAACTTCTGCACCGAACCTGTCGCGCGGAAAATGAAACGGCCGGCGTTGATGTCGATGGTTGTTTGATCGAAGATGGCGGGCGTCATTTGCGAAGCCACAGTCCGCTGCCAAATAAGCCGGTAGAGTCTCAACTCGTCATTATTCAGATACTGGGCCAACGAATCCGGCGTGCGTGCAACCTCAGTTGGGCGAATAGCCTCGTGTGCGTCCTGCGCATCTTTCTTGGAGCGATAATGAACGGCCTTCTCCGGCAGATACGCGGGACCGTATTGCTTGCCAATGAAATCACGGAGCTCGCCTAGAGCGGCTTCTGAAACGCGCGTAGAATCGGTACGCATGTAAGTGATCAGACCGACCGATCCTTCCGAGCCCAGCTCCACACCCTCGTACAGCTTCTGCGCCAGCATCATCGTTCTCTTTACCGCGAAACCAAGCTTGCGCGACGCTTCTTGTTGCAGTTTTGAAGTGATGAACGGTGGCACCGGATTTCGTTTCCGCTCTTTCGTGGCAACCTCGTCGACAACGAAAGTCTCTTTCTCGGCCTCGGCAACAATTTCTGTGGCCCGGGCTTCTTCATTGATCAGAATCTCGCTCTTTTTGGTGTCCTGATCGAAACCGCTCGTCTTAACCGTTTTCTCGCCGACCTTGAAAAGCCTGGCATCAAACGCCGGTGGCAATTTCGCCGCCAGGTTGGCGATGATCGTCCAGTACTCCGTTTTCAAGAATTTTTCGATTTCCCGTTCGCGCTCGACCACCATTCTCAAGGCGACTGATTGAACGCGACCTGCGCTAAGCCGTCCCCCTATCGTGCGGCAGAGAAGCGGTGAAACTTTGTAACCCACCAGCCGATCCAGAACGCGACGAGCTTGTTGCGCGTCAACGAGGTTTCCATCTATTTGCCCTGGATTATCAAACGCCGCATTCACGGCGCGTTTTGTGATCTCATTGAACATCACGCGATAGGTGGGTTTAGCGGGGCGTTTAGGAACAATCTCTTCGGCAAGGTGTTGGCAGATGGCCTCGCCCTCGCGGTCCGGGTCGGCCGCAAGATAAACGGCGTCAGCAGCTTTGGCTGCTTTCTTAAGCTCCGCCACGATTCTTTTGTTGTTCCGCTTTCGGGAGTCTGGAATTACTTCGTAGGTTGGTTTGAAATCATCGTCGACATCAACCCCGAGGCCTTTTGAAGGTAGATCTTTGATGTGGCCTATCGAGGCTTTAACCAGATAGTCCTTTCCCAGGTATTTATTAATTGTCTTCGCCTTGGCCGGCGATTCAACGATAACCAGGTTTTTTGCCATGTTCTTTAGTTCTTTGTGCTTTGTATTTTTGTACTTTGTTCTTTGAATTCCGAGGAGTTTGCAGGACCAAGGTCAAGTACAAAGCTCAAAGTTCAAAGCTCAAAATGCTCACATCTTCCTTACAAAGCACCTGCCCGGAAGCGCGCGCACCAATTCGCGCATCTCCAACGCTAACAGCGCAGCTGTTAAATCTGAAATCGATAACTTACTCCGGTCGACGAGTGAATCAATGTGTTCCGGAATGTCTGCTGCTAATAGCTTTAGGACCGTAGTCTCAGATTCTGAAAGTCCCTGCGGCACCAACGAAAGCTGATCCGCTAGCGACTTCTCTTTCTTCTTCTCTCCAAATGGGGGAGGCAGCAACTTTGCCGCGATTTGCGGCGGCAACTCGGCTGCGATGTCCTGCCACTGCTGCACCAGCTTCGCGCCCGCCCCTTTGATCAGGTAATTCGTGCCGAAGGAGTTACGCGAGGTAATGTTGCCCGGTACCGCGAAGACTTCCCTGTTTTGTTCAATCGCCAACCGCGCCGTTATCAAAGATCCCGAATTTTCCGCTGCCTCAACCACTACAACGCCAAGGCTTAAGCCACTAATGATGCGGTTACGGTACGGAAAGTTTTCCGACACAGGTGGAGTGCCAATCGGGAACTGCGTAACAACTGACCCCCCGCGTTCCAGAATTTCGCCCGCCAGCTTTCTATGATCGCGCGGATAAACCTCGTCAATTCCCGTGCCCAGCACGGCCACCGTGCGACCACCACCTTCGAGAGCTCCGCGGTGCGCTGAGGCATCGATTCCGCGCGCAAAGCCCGAGACTACTGTGACCCCCCTTTGGGCCAAATCACGCGCCAGCATCAAAGCCGCATTCTGCCCGTATGTCGAACATCTGCGCGAGCCCACAATTGCCACGCACGGCTGCTCGAGACATTCTTCCCAGGCTCCCTTCACGTAGAGAGTGATTGGTGGATCATAGATCTCGCGCAGCATCGCGGGATAAACGCCATCGTCAAGTATTAAAAGATCGGCGCCGAGTTTCCTTACGTTTTCAATCTCAGCTTCCGCACACTCAAACCGGTCGCGCGCAATAATGCTGTCGATAGCTTCCGGCAACAGCCGCAACTTTTCCAGCTCGGCTCTAGTTGCACCATAAACAGCTTCAGCAGCACCGAAGCGTTCCAGGAGTTTGGCAGCGGCGCGAGGTCCGATGCCCGGGGTCAGGTTGAGTGCAACCCAATCTCTGATCATGTGAGGAGTTCCTTTGAGCGCTGGAGTTGCGCGCTCGTTCAATCATCAGTCTAACGTCTCGTTCAATCGTCAGTCTTACTTGAGCCACTCTTAAGTGAGGTGCACGGCTCCGTTCCGCGACCGCTAACGCCCTGCCTGCCTGCCGACTGCTCCTGCCTCCTGCCTGCTGGCTTTTGGCTCTGGCGGAGGCGTGTAGGAATCGAACCTACCTGAGCCTGTTCTCACAGTCTCACTGACGGTTTTGAAGACCGCGCCGTTCACCAGAACAGATTCGCCTCCACGAATCCCACAACTGCCCGCCAAAGCCGCAACCCTAC
>JBPCMM010000006.1:0-5043 GCA_051002255.1 Pyrinomonadaceae bacterium | reverse complement strand
TATCGAACAGTCGAACCCAACTCTTCCGCGAAACTCTTACCCCAATCGGCTTGCCCCGGCGTCTCAGGGACCGGCAATCCTCGCGCATCGCTTACTAGTTGGAACGATTCATCCGCGCTCTTGCCCGAAAACATTAGCACGCAGGATGCGATTAGCGGGGAGCGGCCCAAGCCCCCGCGACAATGAAACCCGATGCTCTTCCCGCGGGACAAGAGAGCATCAAGCTCCTTAACCAACTGAAGTGTCGCTTGACTTGAAAGTGGCACATTGCAGTCTTCGATAGGAAAGTTGATAAACGCTAAGCCATTACTCCGGCACAACTCAGCTTCAAGCGTTAAACCCAGAAGCCGCTCTTCCGGTTCCGTAGTAACGACACAACAACATTAATACCCTCCTCGCGCCAGCCTTGGATTTCACTCTCCAACCAGTCGTCTCCTCGCGGCCTGGCCAGAACCGCTATGCGACCGGCGCCGGGTCTATCAATCCAATAGATTGTTGGTTTCATCAAAGTTACAGCACTTTAGGTACGCGGAAGTGCCCGGCAGCAGCATCGGGTGCTTCCGCAAGCGCGATTTTTTGTCCGAGTGAGGGAGCCACCACGTCATCACGCGCTGAATCGGTGTGTTCTCCTTCAGGTGTCAAACCGCCGAGTGCGGGTTCGACGTTGCTGGTGTCTAGCGCACTCAATTGTTCGACGTAGGTCACAATCTCCGCTATCTGGGGAGCAAAGACTTTCAGCTCTTCCCTTGTGATCTCAAGATGCGCAAGCTGCGCAATTTTCTCTATATCGGATTCATTTATCGGCATGGATTCTGTTCAGGTTTTACGACTTAGATTCGCGATTTGTCCAATCTGTTTATGCAACTCATTGCGGCACCAAGGAAAGCTCGTCGCAAGTCTTTGTCCTTGATTTCAGCAGCCGCCGTTACCAGTTCCACGGAAATTTTCGCGGGATCGAGCTCTCCACTAGTCCCTTTCGCATGTTGTGGCCCCCGCGCATTCGCAACCGCCTTTGGGTCCACGCGAAAGTCGACAAATGTCACTAGGGGCTGACCCAAAATCGAGTTGAGACGGAAAAGTAATTGACCGCTCAAAGACTGTAGTTGTTTCTGCCATGTTGTATCGGCAACGCCAATGACCAAAGTCTTCCGACGAACTCCGAGTGGCACCGCGTGATCGCGCAACCCATCGCCGGCTGCGTGCTTCCAGGCAGCCATGCAAGCGGCTTCTGCAACTTCCGGCGAGTCGCCGGCAGCTTGCAGTATCCTCGGCAGTGTTTTGATCAGGTTGTCCATTTGATTTGGGAGCTATCCGGGCCCTGGCACTTGCGATTTACTCTTTTCAATCTAAAATCAAAAATCCAAAATCAAAAATCCGATAGACAGCGTCGCAGTGTAGCGGAGAAGCTTGGGCGGCGACAAGCGGAGGTCCAATTGTCCCAAGAACACCTATTTGAAGATGTGCTAAAGAATAAGCTGGTGCTCGCTTCCCGTAGTCCGCGGCGCGCCGAAATACTCAAAGCGATCGGTTGGCCCTTTGAAATCGTTGCGGCAAACATCGACGAGAGTCGCTTCGAATCCGAAACTGCGGTTCCGTATGTAAGACGACTGGCGCAAGCCAAGGCCGAAACTGTGGCTACAAACCTAGCTTCAGGTCTGGTACTCGGCGCAGATACGGTGGTCCTGGTTGACGAGGAGATTCTGGGTCAGCCGCGCGATGCGGAAGATGCCCGGCGAATGCTGAAACTCTTGAGCGGCAGGTGGCATGAGGTTTTGACTGGCGTGGCCCTCATGCGAGTAAAAAATAATCGCTCAGTAGTCGACCACGAAAAGACGCGGGTGCGCTTTGCCGAGTTATCTGTTGCGGAGATTGATTGGTACGTCGCGAGCGGAGAACCGATGGACAAAGCTGGCGCGTATGCGGTGCAGGGAAGTGCAGCTCTATTCATCGAGGAGATTCAGGGAGATTACTTCAACATCGTAGGCCTTCCGGTGCGGTTGGTTTATAAACTCGCGCGCACAATGCGATAGGAGGTTAGACGATTTCAAGATTCAAACACGATCTACTAAATCACACGAAACCGCACGAAATGGATGCCTCAATTCGAGTTACTTCGTGTGATTTCGGAGATCGTTTTGCCGCGTCTATCGATGCGCCGTCTGGCAACACCGCGACTTCGTGTGGGCCAACTCCCGTTGGAATTGTCGCAACGACTTTCTTCGAAGGCAGATCAATGAGTGAGATTGTGTTGTCGGACTTGTTCGGTACCAACCGAGTGCCCGAATCAGCTGCCCTGACAACGTGAACGCCTGCCAGCAACAGAACCAACAAGGCCGATATAAAACTTGCTTCCATACCTTCTCCAAAGGTATGGCTTCGTTCAGAACAGAACGGAGCCGCCGTCAATGTTTATTGCTTGCCCGTTTATACCGCGCCCTTCTTCAGAAGCGAGTAAGAGTGCCAGTGCTGCAACCTCTTCCACGGTAATCAGGCGATTTTGAGGACTCATTCTCTTTATCGCTTCGAGGGCCTGATCGGCAGAACGGCCCGTTTTGGCGGTGACATTCTCGATGCCGCGTGTGGTCATGTCAGTATCAACATAACCCGGACAGATCGCGTTGACTGTGATCCCTTTCGCTGCAACTTCCAGGGCAATTGACCGCGTCAATCCCAGCACCCCGTGTTTTGAAGCCGCATAGGCTGCGATGTATTGGGCGCCGGTTTTGCCGGCGATCGAAGCGATGTTAATGACGCGTCCCCAGACTCGCTCAACCATCGCGGGCACGGCCGCGCGCGTGCAATAGAATGTACCGGAAAGATTGATCGCCAGATGACGGTGCCAAAGATCGTCATCTGTTTTCGCAAGCGGAGCGCTTTCCGCGATACCGGCGTTGTTGACGAGAATATCCGGGCCGCGACCGAACTTCACTGAAACTCGGGCGAACATGAGTTGAACGCTGTCAACGTCAGAAACGTCGCAAACCACGGGCAGCGCATTTTCCTCATTACCAATCTCCGCGGCGGTTTCTTCCACTTGCTGAGCGGTGCGAGCCGCGAGCACCACCCGCGCGCCATCCCGCGCAAACGCCAAAGCAATCGCGCGTCCTATGCCGCGGCCGCCGCCGGTAATTAATGCGATGCGATTCTCAAGTTTCATCGTCAGGAGTCTCCTGTGGAGTGCTCCGGCAGAGCGAAGCGTCGACGGCACTTTGGATTTGTTCTCGCTGGATTCATCCAAAGCGGTGTCGCGCTGCGCTTGCCCCCTCACTCCACAGGTTGAATGCTCGCATTCGTTTGACGGACTGATCACGGCCGTGCATGGCGCCTACTGCGGGCTGGCGGCTCGAGTTATTAGGTTTAGTTCAATCTCGATCGCGTCGCCGAGAAAGGCCGGATTGTCCGGTCGGGCGAAGTTGATGCCGTAGTCGCGCCGGTTCACGGTGGTTCTGCCAGTCGTGCCGAGCACAGTCTTACCCGTCTTCACGTCACGGGTGACGCCGTTGACCGTGAACGGTATGGCGATCTCCTTCGAGACGCCGCGCATGGAGAAGGTTCCATGAGCGATGAAGCCCTTACCTTTTTTCTCGATGCGGCTGCTCTTGAAAGTGATCTCAGGATACTTTTCAACTTCGAAAAAGTCGGCGTTTCGCAGGTGGGCATCACGTCGCTCAATGCCCGTGTCGATGCTGGCGGCCTTGATAACAGCGTCTACCGAAGATTTGGTCACGTCCTTGTCGTCATAGACGATCGTCACGGTGAACTCGTTGAACTTGCCGCGCACGTGGGAGAGCCCGCCCGCTATGGGAATGGAGAAACCGATGTTCGAGTGAGCAACGTCAATATCGTACTTCGTCACCGCTCCGAAAAACGGCGTCGCAGCGATCAGCAGGGCCAGAAGGGAAGGGATGAAAAGGTTCTTGCGCATTAATAGACTCTCCTTTGGATTTTCTACGCTCCGGGGATGTAACAAACCGAGGTTGAAGCCTAATCTAAGCTGCCCTCTGGAACAAGGCGTCAAGTCGCAGATTAGTGTTCTATTTGACCGTTCGACCTTTACTCAACCAGGAATAGCGTCAGACGCGATCCACGAACTCACACGAAGTGGCACTAACAAGATTTCGTGTCGCTTAGTGTGATTTCGTGGATCGTTTAAGTCGGTCCAAATGTTTCGAGCAGCAAGAAACTGAGGGTCTTGTAACAGCACACAAAAGCACAAAGGAAAATGAAATCAGGGCACTAGCCGACAGCCCGAATCATTGTCCGGAAAACCTTGGCGAGCGTTTTCCCAGGAACGCGCGAATGCCCTCACGACCGTCCTCAGACTCGAAACAGCGCAGTTGGGCTTCAGTCTCGTAGCGAAGCATTTCTTCAAGTTCGGCAGACTGGCTCAAGTAAACCGCTTGCTTAGCCGCGGCAATCGAAATCGGTGGTGCATCGCGAAGCCGTTCCGCCAGTTCGCGAACTGCAGGTACCAAATCCTCAGGAGCCGCCACCCGATTGACAATGCCCAGGCGCAAAGCTTCTTCTGCATCCATCACATCGCCCAGAAAAAACATCTCACAAGCCCGATTGGGAGTTACCAGGTGAGGCAGGAAATACGTACCGCCCCAGTCGGGATGTAGGCCGAGCTTTACAAACGACTGGCTGAAGGTCGCTTCAGTGGAAGCAATTCGAAGATCGCAAGCTAGCGCGAGATTGCAGCCGGCGCCCGATGCCGGGCCGTTAACCGCTCCGATTACCGGCTTGTTCATCTGCCTGATTGCTGTTACCACGCGTCGAGCGGCCCCGAGGAGCCGGGAAAACTCCTCCGTGTCCTGACGCTCGATGAGGTCCGCCATGAACGAAACATCGCCGCCGGCACAAAACGCGCGGCCCGCACCGGTCACAACAACCACCCGAATCGCCCGGTCGCTTCCCGTCGCTTCCAGTGCTTCCGCGAGATCACGCCTCATGTGCCCAATGAAGGCATTCAGCTTCTCGGGACGGTTTAGTGTAATCGTGGCGATACCGGAATCTTCAGTGACGTCGATGTGTTCGTACATG
>JBPCMM010000005.1:0-13154 GCA_051002255.1 Pyrinomonadaceae bacterium | reverse complement strand
ATGGTGAGAAGAAATTTCATGTTGAGCTTCCTAATGCTCATGTTTTTTTTCTTTAACCCGAAAGAGTAATCCACAGATTACACCGATTACACTAAGTGTGAGACGTCAGTTGCATCTTCCCGCGTGTAGGAAATTCCTTCTTCCTCCAACCACTCAATAGCGATCCTTTCAAACTCCATTCGCCGGAACTGATACCAGGCTTCCTCAAGTCCCTTTGAATAGATCGCATCCTTAAAGCGTCTAAAGGCCCCACTTCCTTTGATTTGCCCAAGCAAGTACTCACCGACGCGGCGATCTTTGAATGCCAAACAGAAGTCTTCCATGATCTTGTACTCATGAATATCAGATTGATCAGGCAGCGCGATGAAGCTTTCATCTGAGTAAATATCTCGCGCGCTTTCAGGATCGATTCACGTTGCCAATCCGGATATTCCGAGATGAGTTCATCCTCTTCCGCCGCTTCCATCTCCTCATTGGTGATCATGACGATCTCGCCAGTGCGTTTATCGAGATAGTGGGTGTGTTCCTCTCCCGCCTCCTCCAGCGCTTCGATGACATCGCTGAGTTTCACAGTCAACGGCATAACTGACTCCTCACACCAATGATACCGCGTGGTGGTACCGGTTCATCGCGCCAGGGTTGAGCAAAATGTTAGCTAAACCCACCGGCTACCGCGTGGTGGTACTGACTCCATCACGCGAGGGTTGATAACTCCACGGGCCTTTGCATCCCTTCGGAAATTTTCGACCATTTCACTCGCTAGTGCTTTTTGCCGGCCGCATGCTGGGCGGATTTTGTTGCCGGTCGCTTCTTCATTGGCTGCTTCAGTTCAACGAGAATGACTTCAAAGGGCTGGTCACTCGTGTTTTCAGGCTGGTGAGTAACCGCTGGTGTCCAGAGCACATCTCCCGCTTTTCGATTAGTGTCCTGAGTTGTGCCATCCGGAAACGTAAACTTCCCATTGGTGTCAGTCACAAAGATAGCAACTGCATTCGGATGCCGATGCATGATGGACTTCTCGTGCGGTCCAACTTTCGCGCGAAGGACGCGCACCTGGGAATTTTCAAACTCTACGGTGTAATGCTTTGAATCAACTTTCACCGGGTCCTGGGCCATAACCGTCAACGCGAGTGATATGCTGAACACAGCCAAGGCTAGTACTTTAAGCATTTTGGGGGACTCCTTTGCGAGAGAAATGATTGACCTAAACGAGCGCCGGGGTTCTATCCCACAAGTGCTTGTTAGTCAAGCGTCAAAAAATGGGCGTCAAAAAAATGGGGAGTGGGTCAGTTTGGTTGAGAGTGTCCGATAAACTAGTTTGTCGCGGCGCCACGACAATCTAGAGCTTATCGGACATCAAACTGACCATTATGTTCGGACGAAGTTTCTTGCGCTTTCAGGGCCGTTTGAATTAAATTGGTAAGCAGCCCCTTTCTCACGGCCCCTCTCAACAAAACTCAGAAAGGAGATTTGTCGATGGTGCGTGAACTGTGGGACACGTTTGTGTTGCTAATCCCGCTTTTCTTCCTACTGACGCTTATATTCGGCGCCGGCTTCGTAATCGGCCGGATAAGTGTCGGTCGGATAGCTAAACGCGAACAATAAGCCAGAGGCCGGACTCCTGGAAACTACCTGGGAGGTAGTCGGCTGCCACCCCGCCCTCACCCGTTATTATCAGAAGCCCGCTCAAGGTTTACGCGAGCGGGCTTCTTCTTTTTGCCGCGGCTAAGTAACGCGCAGACTAAGGACGTACGCGGACAACTTTGGAAGCCGATCCTTGGTCGGTAATTCTGGGTGCGCTGACAAGAATTATCTGACCTCTTTGATTCACGTCTATTCCGGTTTGATTTCGCGTTGAATGCGAGGCAGTCGTCGGTTTGCCACTGAAGTTGCCCAATGCGTCTGAGGCCAACTCCTTATCGGACAACTTTTCGGGTTGATTCGAGCTCCTCGTCCCCGAGTCTGCACTTACTCTGGAGCTTTCGAAACCTTCGAGATCAGTAGTGTAAGCGTCATACATCAGTTCGGGCTCGCGGTGTTCGAGGCATTCCACGGTAGGCGCGAATTGCCCCGGAACGTTAACGGTCTGCGTGCTGGGGCAGGTTGGACCCGCCAGAAATCCGGTCTCCGGATCGATCTTCACACTGGTAATGCCCCGTGGTTTCGAGAAGGCTGTTCCGCCCAGACTGGGCCGGATAGCGAGAGCTTCCTGCATAAAATCAATCCATGCCGGAAGAGCTGCATCGGCACCCGTAAGCCCCAATTGCTGGTTGTTGTCAAAGCCTATCCACACGGCGCAGACCAGATTGGGGGTATAGCCTACGAACCACCCATCGCGCGAGGTGCCGGTTTTGCCGGCGATCGCGACGTTTTTGAAGCTCCCTTTCGCCCCCCGTGCGGTCCCGCGTCCGGTTACATCCGCCAGCATGTCCGTAATCAGATACGCCGTGGTTGGTTTTATGGCTTGGCGGTCGGCGGGCTGCTCCTCAACGAGGATTTCGCCACCATTGTTATCGATAACTCGGGCAATCACTGTTGGCTGGACCATCTTCCCGCCGTTGGCGAAAGCGGCATAGGCCGCGGCGATCTGAAGAGGTGTTACCTCAGTAGTACCCAGGGCTAGGGATGGATATGCCGCAGGCCGCGGTAATCCGAATTTCGCGGCGCTCGCTGCCACTGCCGATAGACCGGTCCTTATCGCTAGATCTACCGTGACCACATTGAGCGAGCGGATCAACCCCTCACGCATTATTACGTTGCGCATGGAATAGGCTTTTCCGTAGTTGGCAGGCGAGTAGGTTGCGTAGCCATGCGGAAAAGTCTGCGGAGCGTCCCGAAAAGTTGATAGCGGTGAAATCCCTGCTTCCAGCGCTGCCGCATAAACGAACGGCTTAAAAACGGAGCCGGGTTGACGCCTCGCGTCTGTTGCCCGGTTTAATTGGGACTCCTCGTAGCTCCGGCCCCCTACCATGGCTAAGACCTGGCCGGAGTGCGAATCAAGGGCCACCATCGCCCCTTGCGGCCGAGTTTCTCCTCGAGACGACTTGCCGAGAAGCTCCAGTTGATGACGAAGGGCGTTCTCTGCGGCGGTCTGTAGATCAGGATCGATTGTGGTCTGTACGCGCAGATTCTGCTCGGCGTTAGGTTCCAAACCTCGCTGAGCATCATCCATGGCGCGATTGACGGCATCGACGTAATATGGGGCCAACTCGTTACTGCTCCCCTCGAAGGCTGCGACTTCAACAGGAAGCGCGCGGACGGTCTGTCCGCTATCCTCATCAATTGCTCCGTTGTGGGCCATGGCCGCAATCACCAGATCGCGGCGTACTCTGGCAGCATCCGGATGGCGGTCGGGGGCATAGCGCGCGGGACTCTGAATCATGCCGGCAATGGTTGCGGCTTCCGCAAGCGAAATATTTTCCAGTTCTTTGCCGAAGAAGACTCTCGCCGCTTGCGCTACTCCGCGCACTCCCACTCCATTCCTTTGACCCAGATAAACTTCGTTACAGTAGAGAGCAAAAATATCCTGCTTGGAGAGCCGTTGCTCCAATGCCACAGCAATCATGGCTTCATTAAACTTGCGCTCCAGAGTTTTTTCCGGAGTCAGGTAAGTATTCTTGACGAGTTGCTGAGTGATAGTGGAACCACCTTGGCGAAACTTCACCGATCCACTGGTGGACCAGCTAATAAACGCGCGGCCGATGCCGCGAATATCAAGACCGTAGTGGTTGAAGAATCTTTGGTCTTCGATTGCAAGAATAGCCTGGACCAGGACTGAAGGAATATCCTGATAGGTTAGCGTTTCCTGCTGCCCTGTCTTAAGGGCAGCATCCACGGTCAAAAGCTCGGGCTCTATAGCGTAGGACCGCAAGTCTGAGTCGTCATTGGCTGACAAGGAAGCCACGCGCCCCCCCTTATCGTCGAACTTAACGTCGATCCACTGGTGCGCTCCGCTTCCCTGGCGGGGCACGATCCTAATGGTGTTTTCGTCCATCTGGAAGCTGCCGTTCCAGATGTTGCTCGCCTTGCCCCGCGCGTAGCCCGCTCTCTGCAGCGACGTGGCCAGTTGGTCTTTGGAAAGGACCGCGCCTTTTTCAATAATGCGGGGCGCGGCGTACAGGCCGGCATGGCTTCTCAGGTAACCCCCGGCCATCTGCTGATCAATAAGCTGGGCGAAGCTGCTATAGGAGCTGTGAATTAGAACTGCAACAGTACCGCAGACAGCGGTAAGCAGGATTGCCCCAACCTTACAACAAACTCCAGCCTTTCTCCTTAGATCCGTTCTCACCCACCGGCTGGAAATGCGCTCCGGATGAGCCGTCTTAGGCCCCGGTGTTCGCTGTAGAGTAAGTTCGGCCGCCATGTAACCAGCATTGGCAATGAATGTGCCATCCTGAGAAAGCATTGAACGCCAGGACTAAGACTCCTCATAAGCTTCAAAGCGGAAGTGAAATGGTGGTTTCGCCGGCACTGACGGTTTTTGTCGCTACTCCAAAGTCTAAAATGTGCATTAAAAGCACTCGGCTCCTTCTGGGGTCCTTTCGTATTCATTTGGTCCGAATGCGGTTCGCTCAGCCCTACGGGCTTGGGTTTTTTCTCCCTGTCCCGCAAAATGTCTTTTATGACTTTGGGTATTATGGGGTCCTGTTTGGCGCCAAAGAATGCGTTGGGCCGAATAGGTCTGGCAGCGCTGATCTTCCTTTTCCTACTCAGCGGTTGTCAGACCGGGGCTGTGGCCAATCACTCTGCGTTCAATAAGGCGGGTAAAGAAGACGTTCCTAAGTACGGCTACGAGATAGTAAGTACCTGGCCACACGACAAGGACGCTTACACGCAGGGGCTGGTTTTTCATGAGGGCAAGCTACTGGAGAGTACAGGTCGCGAGGGCAGGTCGAGCCTGCGCCGTGTGGAACTTGAAACAGGCAAGGTTCTGAGGAAGATCAACATACCAAGGCCGTACTTTGCGGAAGGGATCACCTTCCTGAAAGGTAAGATCTATCAGTTAACCTGGCAGCATCAACTGGGCTTTATCTATGACGCGGAGAGCTTTGAGAAGTTAAGTGAATTTTCCTATTCGGGTGAGGGATGGGGACTCACAAATGACGGCAGCTCGCTAATCATGAGTGATGGTACGAATCGAATACGATTTCTTGACCCGGACAACTTTCAGGTAAATAGAACAATCTCCGTTCAGGACGGGAGTACCCCCGTCGCCGGCATAAACGAGCTCGAATACGTTCACGGCGAAATTTACGCCAACATTTGGCACAAAGAGCACGTCGCACGCATAGAACCAGAGACCGGGCGAATACTCAGCTGGATTGACCTGGCGGGATTACGAGCGCTGAGCCAGGCTAACGACAATGAGGCGGTGCTAAAAATGGCATCGCATATGACCAAAATAATGACCGGCTCTTTGTGACTGGTAAGTTATGGCCGAAACTTTTTGAAGTTCGTGTAAAACGACAATAGCCGGCATCAAATCGGTACAGAATTTTGCGATGAGTTTTGCGACATACTTTAAGGCCTCTTCTTACGCGATGATTGCGGTGGCCATGCTGGCGTTGATGCTGGCTGGCGGATTGCATCTCGCGCTGGCAACAGTCTTTGCCGCGGTCATGGTAGTGGCATGGAATCTCGAGGGTACGAAATGGCAATTGTCCGAACGCGTCGGGCTGGCGATCGTCTTGCTCTCTATTCCCCTTTTCCTGCTTGATTGGAAGTATCAAAGGGCGATAGGCGAAGCGCCTGGAAGGCTGGGCGTTAATGCCCTGGCCCATCTGATCGTTTTTCTGGCCGCGATAAAGTTGCTGCAAGTTAAGTCAGATCGAGATTGGGTATTCCTTTACCTCATCTCGTTCTTCGAACTATTGCTGGCCGCAGGTCTGAGCTTTAGTCCAGTCTTTCTCGGAACGCTGACTCTCTATCTGCTTTGTGCATTGTCGACGGTGATAGCGTTCGAGATCCGCAAGGCACAACGGGGAGTTAAACCTGCCGAGACTCGGCTCCTTGTTCCTCCTGATTCCAGCGTTTTCAGGAAACTTGTTGGCACTCGCGGCAAACGAGATATAGAAGCCAGCCGTTTGCCGCTTGTAGCTGCCTCAATGTTGGTGTTCATCTTTATCCTGGCATTGCCGCTGTTCTTTGTTGCCCCGCGGGCTGGGTCCGCTGTCATTTCTCGGGGCGGCGCGGGTTTGACCAACTTCATCGGGTTTTCAGAAAGCGTGAGGCTGGGTGAAATCGGGGATCTAAAGCAAAACAACCAGCTGGTGATGCGGGTTCGCCTCGAAGACCCCAGCTCAGGTCCGGAGCGTGGGTTGAAATGGCGTGGGCTGGCTCTGGATGAATTTGCCGGCCGAGCGTGGAAAAAGTCTTCCGAGGCACGCCGTACGGACCAAAAAACAATCGAGCGGGGATACTTCCACCTAGGGACTACCGAGGCACTTAGGGGTCTGACAACGCAAACTGTGTTTCTCGAACCGCTCAATTCAACCGTGCTTTTCGCTGCACCACGCGCGTTGGCGATCCAGGGTGATTTTCCTTTTGTTCGAGTTGATTCCGAGGGTTCGATTCAATCGCGTCCCCACGATCTCGACCGCATCATGTATACGGTGATCTCTGACACTACTGAACCGGACCCAGAGACATTGCGCCGCGATATGCGACCCTATTCCGCAACCGTCGAACGCTATAAGGAATACCCGCAAACTCTTGACCGACGAGTACCCGACTATGCCCGCGCGACAATTCTCAATGCTGGGGCTCGCAATAGGTATGATGCAGCGAAGGCGATCGAAACGGAACTGAGCAATAATTACGGTTACTCTCTGCAGATGAGAGCCGGCGGCGCAGATCCACTATCCGACTTTCTTTTCAATATCCGTGCCGGCCACTGCGAATACTTCTCGACGGCCATGGCCGTCATGCTTCGTACGCAGGGCGTCGCCACGCGCGTAGTCAACGGCTTCTTACCCGGAGAATACAACGAAGCGGCCGGCGCCTACACCGTGCGTCAAAGTGACGCCCATTCCTGGGTTGAAGTCTATTTTCCGGAAACTAATTCTTGGGTGACGTTTGACCCAACGCCCGCTGCGGGAAGGGTTGAGCCACAAAGCGTCGGCCTCGCCGCCCAACTGGGGAAGTACGCCGAGGCGCTGGAATTAATCTGGTTTCAGTACGTGGTGGGTTACGACAAACAGGAGCAACGCTATCTTGCGACCTCCGTCCGTAACCGGGCCTTTGATTACCGGCGTATTGCTTCTGAAGTGTTCGAAAGCATAAAGGAAATGGTTTCCGCCGTCTCCAGCAAAGGAATTTTCCTGGCCCTAGGACTAATAACGGTCTTAGTAACGATTATCTTTGTAAGGGTGTTACGGCTGGGTTGGCGTCGCGGCCTGACAATCTCTCGGGGCACCCGCGAACCGGAAATAGGAGCAGTCGAGTTTTATCAAAGGCTGATGGATTTACTGGCTCAAAGAGGGGTGTCGAGGGTGCGTGATCAGACCCCACTTGAATTTGCAGCAAGCCTCGGTTCGCGCGAGGCTTTGACAATAACCAGACTCTACAATCGCGTGAGATTCGGCAGCCAAAAACTCTCCGCGGCTGAGCTGCGGGAAATTGACCAAGCGTTGCTGGATCTGGAAGGAACAGAAAAGCCGTAAATGGTAAATCGTAAATCGTGAATGGTGGTTGAGTGATATGCGAGTTTATTCTCCTGGACCACACGGGACTTAAGGCTCACGAACTCACGATTTATGATTTACGATTTACGATTTCACGATTCACGAAATATGATCAAAGTCGGATTTATTAGCCTCGGCTGTCCCAAGAACCTCGTTGATAGCGAGGTAATGATGGGGCAGCTCAAAGCAAAGGGATTTGAGATCACTGCAAATGCGGACGACGCTGATACCCTCGTCGTAAATACGTGTGGATTTATTGAAGCCGCTAAGAAAGAATCCATAGACGCCATTCTGGAAGCGGCGCGTCTCAAGACAGCCGGGAAAGCCAAGCGACTCGTCGTAGCCGGCTGTTTGGTTGAGCGCTACCGTGATGACTTAAAAGCTGAAATGCCGGAAGTTGACGCATTCATTGGTACCAGCCAGATAAATGACATCCTTGCGGTGTGTGATCCGCAAACAAACACGCGCTCTTTGCCTGTGATTCCGCTGGGTAATCAAAGTGCGACGTACCTATATGACGAATCCACACCACGCGTGCTCGCTACGCCGAGTCATTACGCTTTTATAAAAATTGCTGAGGGCTGCGATCGACCCTGCGCTTTCTGTTTCATTCCGCAAATGCGGGGGCATTTTCGCAGCCGTCGGTTTGGCTCGATCGTCGCGGAAGCCCAACAGCTTGCAGAAGAAGGTGTGAAAGAATTGATCCTGGTAGCCCAGGATTCTTCGCGCTACGGAGAAGATCTGGGCAAGGCTGACGCTCTCGCAAATCTGCTACGAGAACTCTCACATACAGACGGAATTCAGTGGGTGCGCGTGATGTACACCTACCCAACTCATATCAGCCATGCGTTTCTGGATGTGCTGGCGACCGAGCCCAAAGCGGTGAAGTATCTGGACATGCCCTTGCAGCATGCCTCCCAGAAGGTTCTCAAACGGATGAAACGTGGAGGAAACCGCGCGAGCCTGGAGCGTTTGATTCGTCGTGTTCGTGATCGCGTTCCCGGCATTGCCATTCGCACAACTTTCATCACCGGGTTTCCGGGTGAGACCGAAGAAGATTTTGAAGAACTTCTGGCATTTGTTAGAAATGTCGAATTCGATCGTGTTGGTGTGTTCACATACTCTGACGAAGAAGGCACTCCGGCATTTGAGCTGGGAGACAAAGTCGATCTCAAGATCGCCAACAAGCGCCGTACTCGTTTGATGAAGGAGCAATTGCGCATCTCCCGCCGTCGAAATCAAACAAGAGTGGGCGACACTGTCAGGGTGTTGTTTGAAGGGGAGTCAAACGAAAGCGAACTTCTTTGGCAGGGGCGAATGGAGACACAGGCGCCGGATATAGATGGTTGCGTGTTAATCAATGATGCCCCGGAAGGTCTAAGCCCGCAACCCGGCGATCTCGTGAACGTCCTGATTACAGGAGCACAGCAATACGATCTGGTGGGTCGAATCATTACGTAGCATAGACTTTAGTCTGTGTTGCCGCTTGAGTTGCAATGGCCCTTAACGCTGAAAGCGTTCGCTAATTGGAGCCCAGGGTTGCTTCAACCCTGGGCTTACACACATCCAAAGAATAGAAACGCCGAAGGTGTTAGCTAAATCGCGCACAACGGCTAACCTGGCGAACTCTTTCAGAGTTTAAGGTTTATGAGGAAACCGGAGGGAGCCCAGGGTGAAGCAACCCGGGGCTCCAATTAGCGAACGCTTTCAGCGTAAAATCAAGTCGAGTTTTGCCACAGTCTCCAAGCCTTTTCGCACGAAGCGCGGCATAGCCGCGCGGACCGACGTGTGACCGGTAACAGAGTTGTAACACCGATGGCGACAAAAGAATCGAGCGACGAATTCAATCCCCCCGTTGTCACCACTGACGTGGTCATTACAAAGAGGCGAGTGGCTCTTTCGCCTAAGGACTACCTTGCGCGGGCCATCGCAACCTGCGGCGTTGGCTATCTTCCGCTAGCACCGGGTACCTGGGGATCAATCTTCGCCGTTGGGCTTTATCTGCTTTGGCAATTATTGAAAATGGAATTCTTCCGGGCGTTTGGCGAGGGTCATGGAATTCATGGAAGGTTCATCTCTCTCTGGTTTGCCTGCACCCTTGTTGGGGTCCTATGCATTACAATGGCAGGCCTCTGGGCTGCAAACCGCGTTGAGGCTCTGTCTGGTCGCAAGGACCCGAGCACTGTAGTAATTGACGAAGTTGCGGGACAGTTAATTACCTTTTTGGTTTTACCTATCGTTGGCCCAATTCAATGGACCCTCGTCATCGCTGGATTCTTGTTATTTCGGGCGTTCGACATCTGGAAGCCATATCCGATTCGGCGGCTTGAGTCCTTGGAAGCGGGACTGGGTGTCATGGCTGACGATGTGCTGGCGGGTGTATATGCAGCAACGGTGTTGGCGTTGCTGACATCAGCCTATCTGTTTTGGATATTCTGAGAGGATTTTGTTATGCAGGAATCAAAAGACCGGAAAGCCACCGCGCAAACGGACGAGAGCAAAGAACTATTAAGGGAGCGCAAGTCTGAGGCAACGAGCAAAGAGACCTTGAGTGATCTTGAGGAAACTGAAAAAGGCTTGGCTTCGCTAGGAGATGAGTCGTCTTCGGGACCCTCCCCCGATGGTCAGCTTGACGAGACCGACGAAATCAAAGATGCGGGACCCATGTAACGCAGTTCAAAGTTCAAATCATAGATTGCACTTTGCGAGAGGCGGGAAGCTGAAGCTCGGACTCGGAGCTATAAGCCAAGCAGATCATTGTTCCACACCTACTTGGGCGGCATTTGGGAAATCTGCCAGGCTATGAAGGCGATGAAGGTAAGCATCAAGCCTAGGATTACGAGAACGACAGGCTCCATTCCCAAAAATGTCCTCTCACCCCCCCCTTCCATCATATCCGTCGCCACGTGAGAAACGTCTTTGTCGACTGTGATTCCCCCATCCCCATAGTCTGCGTTTGCCTGGCCATTACCTGAGGGCGAATCGATCCCGAGCTGTTTTGGAGCGGCAGGTTTTGCCCGCTCTTCGAGCGGGGCAAGCTGCGCTGCGAGCTGAGCGATGTCGCCCTTCCTGGCTGCTCTTCTTAAACGCCTGTGGAGCGTGAGCTTTTTTATATCCATTTTACCTTCTTCAAGTAGACATACAGCGACAACCCAACTCCCACCATGGAAAGAAGCGCAAAGATGTAGCCGAAACGCCACTTCAATTCGGGCATAAGATCAAAGTTCATCCCGTAGATTCCGGCGATCAGAGTCACGGACATCAGGATCGTTGAGATCGAAGTGAGTCGCTTCATAATCTTGTTCATGCGATTACCAGAAACGGAGAGATAGGCGTCCATGGTGGAACTGAGCATATCGCGCAGAGAGTCGATGGTATCGGCCACGCGAATGAGATGGTCGAACACATCCTGGAAATAGATGTGCGTTTCCCGCGGGAAGATCGGTTGCTCGCGTCTTAGCATCGTATTAAAAACGTCGCGGAGCGGCGTTATGGAGCGACGCAGGTACAGCAATTTCTTCTTGATAGTGAAAATGTCTTCGATGACCTCGGCTCTCCATTCGCCGAAGATTGAATCTTCGAGTTCGTCCATGCGTTCGCTGACGATGTCCAGTAGCGGTAGATAATCGTCAACGATCGCGTCAATCAAAAGATAGGCGAGCAGTCCTGAGCCTTGCTCTGCCCGATCCGTCCATTCGTGCCAAAGCCGCTTTGACGTTTCAATCGCCCGAATGGGACGACTGTGTACTGTGACGAGATAGTTCTTGCCGAGGAAAATATTTAGCTCACGTAATTCCAGACGATCGGTTGTTCCAGCTAATTCAGCCTCATAGAGCACGATAAAATAGTAACCGGCGTATTCTTCGACCTTGGGTCGCTGGTGTGCGTTTCTACAGTCTTCAATTGAGAGATGATGGAATCCGAACTCTTCCGCCAGCGCCTCAAAATCGCGGCCCGTCGGATCGCTGACGTCGGCCCAGATTACGTTGCCATCCTCCAGACGCAACTCGCTGATGTCAGCTGAACGGCAGTTCTCAGTAAAAGTCTTGGAGGTGCTATTCAAACAGACCGTGGTAATCACTTTGGACCTCCCTCAGACTAATGGTTGCACGGATGAGCCTGGATACTCATCCTGATTTTTAAAGCGCGCCAGAGTTTACCACTACCCTTGCCCAGGGAGACATCCAGAAATAAAAACGGCTATAATCCGCGAACCCATGAGCCAGAGAAAAATATTGATCGCCGACGAGGTGAGCGACAGCGGCCTTCAGCCGCTCCTGACTGCCGGTTTTCTAGTGGAGAAGAGGACTAAGCTCTCCCATGATCAGCTTATCGCGGCCTTGCAAGGGTGCGAAGGCCTGGTAGTTAGAAGCGAAACGAAAGTGACTGCCGATGTGATGGCTGAGGCCCCAGATTTACGAGTGGTCGGAAGGGCAGGTGTGGGAGTAGACAACATAGATGTGCCCGCAGCCACAGCGCGCGGGATCGTGGTCATGAACGCACCCGACGGTAACACCATCACCACAGCCGAACACACCATGGCGCTACTGATCGCACTGGCCCGCCGAGTACCTCAGGCCAATAGCAGTTTGCGATCCGGGAAGTGGGAGCGTAAAAAATTCGTCGGCGTGGAGCTGCAGGAAAAGACCCTCGGCATCATTGGTTTGGGCCGCATCGGTCGCGCCGTTGGCAGCCGCGCACGCGCGTTCGGAATGAACATCGTCGCTTATGACCCGTTCATCGCGCCCGAACAAGCGCATGATCTGGACATCGAAGTGGCGCCGCTGGATGACGTTTTCGGGCGCGCAGATTTTCTTACCGTGCACACACCGCTAACAGCTGAGACGCGTTCAATTGTCGGGAGGGAAGCGTTCTCCAAAATGAAGAAGGGGATCCGGATAATCAACTGCGCACGCGGTGGACTGGTTGATGAGGCCGCGCTAGTGGACGCGATCAAGTCGGGCCTTGTCGCGGGCGCTGCATTAGATGTTTTCGCTGAAGAGCCGCCCCCGCCGGACCATCCTCTTCTGGCCCTCGATGAAGTAATCGCTACCCCTCATCTCGGTGCTTCAACCGCCGAAGCTCAGGAAGGCGTTGCCTTCACAGTTGCTGAACAGATGCGCGATTACCTTCTCAGCGGGGCTCTGCGCGGTGCAGTGAATATTCCCGCGCTGGGCGCGAAGGAGCTAAACGCGTTGCAGCCTTACATCGAACTTGCTCAAAGCCTCGGTCGCTTTCAGGCACAGCTCGTTGATGGAGCGGTCAGGGAAGTGAGGATTGAATACGCGGGCGAGATTGTAGACTTAAACGCTGCCCCGGTCACGAGATCGTTTCTTGCTGGACTATTGCGAGACGTCAGCGCGCGCGTAAATGCAGTGAATGCATTCTTGATTGCCGAGGAGCGGGGCATTACCATCAACACGACCTACCTCCGTTCAGCAACCGACTCGGTCCCGGCGATTCGCACCCATG
>JBPCMM010000004.1:0-12489 GCA_051002255.1 Pyrinomonadaceae bacterium | reverse complement strand
GAGGCGCTTTCTCTGAACGCGACATACGCAAGCCCGGCACCTGCCAGCAAGAGTCCACCAGCAATCAGTGGGTGCAAGGATGCGTTTGTATATAAGCTGCTTTCCGCGACGTGGCCTTCGTATCCTCCTCGCTCGGCGTACGGACCCGACGGCTGGTACAGAGCGTTATGCTGAGGGTTTCCGGCTGGCTTATCGCTCTCCTGCAGATCGAACATGGTCCATTCCATCACCTTGTCCGTTATTTCAGGTGCATAGTGACCGGCTAAGGAAATCCCTTTTCCGCCGGCACCCACAAAGACGTCGCGCTGCGGATTTTCAGCACAGTACAAGATCGCTTCAGCAACGACTTCCGGCGCATATACAGGCGGCGGATTTTGAGGCGCAACCGGCAAATAATTCTTCGCGTGGTCTTTGTAGGGAGTGTCGATCGCCGCCGGCTTGATGAGGGTTACAGAGATGGGAATCCTTTCATGCTCAAGCTCCATCCGCAACGCGTCAGTAAAACCTTTGACTGCATGTTTCGAAGCGCAGTAGGCACCCTGGACAGGAATGGCCCGGTCTGACAAAGCACTGCCGATGTTGATAAGCGCTCCGCCTCGTTGCCGTAGGTGCTCGACCGCAACGAGCGAACCATGAACCACTCCCCAGTAGTTAGTTTCGAAGAGGCGTCGGTGATCTGCTAGCGAGACGTGTGTGAGATTTCCATAAATGGACACCCCGGCATTGTTAACCCACGTATCAAAACCTCCGAAACGCTGCCGGGCGGTAGCTCCGATTCTACGTACGTCTTCTTCGTTACCTACGTCGGCAGCAACATGGACAGATTCGCCACCGGCGGCGTTGATTTCGTCTGCAAGAAATTTCAACGCCCCCTCGTTGCGCGACGCTAAAACCAGACGCGCGCGCTTTGCTGCCGCTTTTCTCGCAGTAACGAGGCCGATTCCGCTCGTGGCGCCGGTGATCACGACCACCTGTGTGTCAAGAGGTCTAAGTTTTAGTTTCATTATCTTTCCTTTAGAATTACTTCGCATCGTAAGTTAGCGTAATGATGCGCGAATGTAGTCTTCCGGTACAAAGGATCGACTGCGTGTCCTTTTTTAAGCACTCAAAAGGCTGGATTTGCGCTAATAACTTGTCTTGGAGATCGAGTTAGCAAAGAAGGTGCCGAGAAATCAGGGCGGCGCCCGAAACTTGGGATCGCTCGCAGAACTCTAGAGGGGAACCATGAGTTTACCGATCGGACCGCCTTTCCCGCCCATGGAAGCTCTCCTGGTAAAGGAGATTCCCGCCGGGGAAAACTGGCAGTATGAACCCAAGTGGGACGGTTTCCGCTGCATCGCATTCCGCGACGGCAAAATTGTGGAGCTCCAATCGAAGTCTGGTCAGTCCCTGGGACGTTACTTTCCGGAAATTGTTGACGCAGTACTGAAGATAAAGGCCACACGTTTTGTTATCGATGGTGAGCTGATAATTACGATCAAAGGAGAACCTTCCTTTGACGACTTGCTGCAGAGAATCCATCCGGCAGCGAGCCGGGTGACAAAACTGTCGCTTGAGACGCCGGCGCGATTGATTGTCTTTGATCTGTTGGTTGATGAGCCCGGCAAACCTATATTCGATGAGCCGCTGGTAAGGCGTCGTCAAAAGCTTGAGAGCTTCGCGAAAAAATATCTTGCCAAAAACACTTCGATCGAGCTCTCACCACAAACCCTGGACGCTTCCATGGCGTTAAAGTGGCTTTCTGATTCCAGTGTCAGACTTGATGGTGTGATCGCGAAGAAACTTGATCTGCCTTACCGATCCGGCGAGCGGGACGGCATGCAGAAAGTTAAGAAGTTGCGCACTGCTGATTGTGTAATTGGCGGCTTTCGCTATGCCTCAATTGGCAAAGTGGTGGGATCGTTGCTCCTGGGTTTGTATGACGAAGCCGGTTTGCTACACCACGTTGGCTTTACGTCCAGTTTTAGCGATGCTGAAAAGAAAGAGCTAACGAAGAAGTTGGAAGCGCTAGTTAAGCCGCCCGGATTTACCGGCAATAAACCCGGAGGACCCAGTCGCTGGAGTACGAAGAAAACAAGTGAATGGGAGCCGCTGGCGACAAAGCTAGTAGCTGAAGTTCGATATGATCACTTTACTGGCGGTCGTTTCCGTCACGGAACGAGATTTCTGCGGTGGCGGCCAGATAAGAAGCCGAAGCAGTGCGGCTTCGATCAATTGAAGTAGGAGTTTCTGACTCATTTTAAGCTGCCACTCAACTCTTTGGAGCGCGGTGGCAAGCGCAGCGCGACACCGCTTTGGATATCGAGCAAGAAGCGAAATTCCACGCGCCGTCGACGCTTCGCTCTGCCGGCGCAACCCAAAGAAAATACTCCAGCTCACGCCAGTCCCGTTTCGGCTCCCGCGCTGCCCCGGCACTTCATCGAAAACCTTCGGGAATTCCCTCTATACTCTGCACGCTAACGAGTCACAGGTGACCAGCACTAGGACAAGTCTACTTGTCTCGAAAGTCCATTTAACCCCTCAGCGGCGCGTTTATGAGGTCTGGTATGCAGGTTGACTAACTAAACCGAGAGGCGCAACCCAAAACTTCAAGGGAGCAGGGATTCGCACGCTTCAAAGGAAACCAGGGTCACCCTTAGAGATGGCGCGGTTGTCGGCGACAACAAATGAACAGAAGGAAACAACGCTTACATGCCAGTCTCTTTGGAATCAGTGCATTGATGGGTCCGTTTCGTTGTTCCGTGATAGTAGCTCATCCGAATGACGAGATAATTGGCGCCGGAGGTTTGATTTCAAAATTAAGTGATGTAACTGTTATTCACCTCACCGACGGCGCGCCGCGCGACTCGCAGATCGCTCATGAAGCGGGATTCGAAGGTAGCGCCGACTATGCTCAAGCCCGCCGAAGAGAATGCATCTCGGCTTTGGCAATTGCTCACGTACCGGCAGACCGCATCCTCGAACTCGACGTTGGTGACCACCAGGCACCACACTTTTTGACGGACCTGTCACAGCGACTCACGACCCTGATACAACAATCAGCGCCGGACATAGTGCTGACCCATCCTTATGAAGGTGGACACCCGGATCACGATGCTGCTGCGTTTGCCACAAATGCTGCTGTGCGTTTATTGAAACGCCACGGCTTTAAGCCACCCGCGCTTTTTGAAATGGCTTTGCATCCCGGGAGAGACGGAGAAATGAGAGTGCTCGACTTCCTTCCCAGCTCGGGCCGTGAGATCACAACGCTAATGCTCGACGACGAATCTCAGAAACTCAAACGCCGCATGTATGCGTGCTTCGCAACTCAGGGAGAGTCGCTTAAACAAAACCCGCTTGGCCCGGAAAAGTTTCGTCGCCCGCCGGCTTATGACTTTACCCTTCCGCCACAGCGTGGAAAATTAAATTACGAAAACTTTGACAAGGAGTTTACCGGCGAAGAATGGCAATTGCTGGCTCGCAAGGCCTGGATGGATCTCTTCCCCGAAAAGACAACTGCGCATTAGACTTAGACATGGTTTTCGCCTCATCAGATCTTCAGAAGCAAGTCTTCCTTTATCAGGGCCTTGTTAATTGCGAATGCCGCTTCCGCCCCTTCCGCGGCAGCTACAATCACCAGTTGAACGGCTCTGGAAGCGTCTCCGGCCACAAATAGACCGGGCACATTCGTCATCTCATACTCCCCGGTGCGAACGGCGCCACGGTCTGTATACTCGCAGCCAAGCTTCGCAGCTAAATCACATCTCTGGTCCTGACCGGTGTTAAAGAACATACCGCGGCGCGGAAGCACCTCGCCATTGTCGAAAACTATACCCTCGAGCTGTCCGTCAGTACCTTTGAGGCGGGCAATACGCTCCTGGCGCACCGGAATGTTGAGCCCCGCGAGTTGTTTGCGGTCGGCGGCTGAAAGAGTAGCTGGGCCATCCGTGCAGACAATCAGATCCCTGCTCCACCCGGTAAGCTCCAGAGCCAAGCCCGCACCACGGTCTTCGCGTCCGTAAATCGCAAGCGGCTGATCGCGCAGCTCCCAACCGTCGCAGTATGGACAATGAAAGACGCTCCGACCATACAGTGGCTTCAGCCCTTCGATATCGGGAAGGTTATCGACGACGCCGGTGGCGAGTAGGAGCTTCCGAGAAGACACCACCTCATCGCTCACAGTGATTTCGAATCCATTATCGCTCCTGCGGGCATCCGTAACTTCCTCAGAACGCAGGTGAACGGTCGTGTAGGGGCGCAACTGTTCACGTCCGATGCGCAGCAGGTCGGCCGGCTCGATACCGTCCCGAGTAAGATAACCGTGTAATGCGTGCGATGCGATATTGCGTGGATGCCCCGCATCACAAACGAGAACGTTTCGGCGACAGCGTCCCAAGATAAGTGCCGCGCTGAGACCAGCAGGTCCAGCACCGACGATAATAACGTCAAACAACATAGCGTTTCTGTACTCCTCGAACTTGATATTGGATTTGAGCTTGACGGTACCACAACTTAGCCAACGGTATTCCGTGCACCTCAGGAGATTGAGATGACTGAGATCAATTAAGATGCTCAGGACAAAAGCGTTCTGACTGATGGCATGGCCTTGTAGTATACTGCGGCCGTTCGACAGAAGTTCGGAGTTCAACCTCAAGATTGGGCTTTGGTACACGGCAAGCTCAGGTCTCGAATCTTTCGTTGTTCCTTTTGCTGAAGATGCGCGTGCTAGGAATCGATCCAGGCAGTGATACGACGGGGTGGGGCGTCATCGAAGGGGATGGCCGGCATTATCGTCTGCTCGAGTATGGCGTCATCCGATCTTCGCCGCGCCAGAAGTTTCCCACCCGCTTGTTGCGAATCTCGAATGGAATCGAAGAGGTAATTGCCCGTCACCGCCCTGAGGCTTGCGCCATTGAAGACGGATTTCTGGCTACAAATGTGAGGGTCACTCTCAAACTCGGCCAGGTCCGCGGTGTGGCGATGTTGGTAGCCGAACGAGCAGCGTTGGAAACTTACGAATACTCGCCGCGTCTCGTCAAACAAACGGTGGTGGGTTACGGCAACGCGGAAAAGCATCAAGTGCAGGAGATGGTTCGCGTACTGCTATCACTAACCAGTGCGCCAGAGCCTCAAGACGCTGCCGACGCTCTCGCTGTGGCCATTTGCCATTTTCATCATGCGGGTCTTACTCAACGCATTGTCGCTGCGGAAGCACGAATGAAACTTAGTGCTTCAGCAGCAACTCGCCGGCGCGTGTCTCGGTAGTGGCGGTTCCCCAGCGCGACGGCTGGGCCGGGGGTGCTCTCTGCACGTTGTCCGGAGTCCTCCAGTTAACCTCACCTTGCTAAGGAGGCAAGATCATGAACACCCGTTTCTCACGTCCCAGAGTTTCCTCGATCATTCTGACCACAGTTAGTCTCGTAGCCGTTCTCTTTCCCTCGGCAAAAGCTCAGGGACGAGTTCTTGGCCGGCGCATTGGTATTGTGGTCGACGAACGGCTGTCAGTACTGCGGGCCTCGCCGGATCTCTCCGGCAAATTGCAGCGTCGAATCGGCCGCGGCAGGCCTGTCAACATTACCGGTCAGCATCGCAGTCGCGACGGAGTACTCTATTATTCTGTTAAGGTCACCAGACGCACCCGCGGCTGGGTGCAAAAGGAGGCCATTATCGTCCCGCGCCGGGCAGGTGATGATGAACGCTTGCTGCGTCTGATAAATGCTTCTGCGGAATTCGAGCGCGTGGCGCGCGCGCGGATTTTTCTAAATGCATTTCCGCACTCGCCGTTGCGTCCCCGTGTGCTTCTGCTTCTTGGAGACGCAGCCGAACAGGCTGCCGTCAGGCTTTCCCATGACGCGTCGCGAAGACTTAGCACTGACGAGATGCAGGCGAACGGCGCGCCTGTCTTTAGTTACTACCTGAACTATGGCGGTCTCGATCGCTACAACCGGCAGGGTGTCAGGTTTGCCTATGATCGCGACCAGCGGAAGTTTCATTACGAAGGCGCGAGTTGGCGGGAAATCATCCGGCGTTATCCCCGCAGCCCTGAAGCTGCGCAAGCCCGCGCGCGGCTTGCCCCGAGAGCCGAGATCAAGTAAATCCTAGGCCGTATTGCTGGGATGGCAGACGAACGCCGGGTTCCCGGCGTGTTCGCTCTCGATGTAGTGTCTTAACTTGATTCTTCCTTTGTGTTTTGTCTGTGCTGTGAACCCGGCAGGTTCTTGCTGTTCGAGCGCTTTCGATCCGATCTAAGCGATCCACGAAATCACACTAATCGACACGAAATTTTCTTACTGTCCAATTTGTGTGAGTTCGTGGATCGTGTCTAAGGGTAACCTTGTTGGGTGGGCCGAGCCGCTAAAGTCAGGAAACTACTCTCTGCTAATACCCTTGCCTGCCTCATCAATCTCTCATACACTCGGTATCTTCAAAATGCTTCCGGAAAGGTTACCGCCAACCATGGCCCTGAGGACACTTGTAAGATTCCATTTTGTAATTACCCTTCTGGTGCTGCTGGTCGTGGCAGGCTGCCACATCAACACGAGAGACTCAGACACTCAATCGAAGTCGGCAGACGCTGAGATATCCTGGGATGCATACGTCAATCAATTCCTGGACGCGTATTTTGCTGCGCATCCCGATTTTGCCGCGCGTTCAGGCCGTCACGAGTTTGACGGAAAACTACCCGATTGGAGCAACGCAGGAATCAAGCAAGAGATTCAGCGTTTGCGCGCACAGAAGGCCCGGGTGAGCAAGTTCGAAGATTCCGGACTTGAGAAGCGTCAGGAATTCGAGCGGAACTACATCATGGCCGTCATCAACGCTGATCTCTACTGGCTGGAATCAGCGGAGTGGCCGTTTCGGAATCCGCAGTTTTATGCCGATGCGATCGATCCGGACGTTTACGTCTCCCGGCCATACGCGCCACTCGATCAGCGCCTGCGTGCCTATACGAATTACGCAAAAGCGATTCCTACTGCACTCGAACAGATTCGCAAGAACCTGCGCACGCCACTGCCGAAAACCTACGTACAAATAGGTAAGACTACGTTCGGCGGCCTTGTCTCCTTTTATGAAAAGGACGTGCCGGCAATTTTTACTTCGATCAAAGACGAACAACTGCAAAAAGAGTTTAGTAAGGCCAACGCTGCAGCCATCAAGGCGATGAGGGAACTAGACGCATGGTTTCAGTCGCAACAGGCAACGGCAACTGACAACTTCGCTATAGGTGCCGGAAAATTCAGCGAGATGTTGCGCGAGACTGAGGGAGTCGAAGTCAGGTTGGACGAGCTGGAGGGCGTTGGTCGCCGCGACTTGGAACGAAACCAAGCAGCTTTGCGCGAGGCTTGCGCTTCCTACGCTCCCGGACAAACACTTGCTGAGTGTGTGGCCAAGGCAGAAGACCATAAGCCCACTGGCGGGTCGGTAGAAATGGCCCGCAAACAGCTTACTGATCTGAAGGCTTTCCTGGCTGAAAAGAACATAGTCACTATTCCGGGCACTGAAGAGGCGTTGGTTGCCGAAGCACCTGCTTATCGGCGTTGGAACTTTGCCTACATCAACATCCCCGGACCATACGAGAAGAATCTTCCTTCCACCTACTACATTGCGCCGCCCGATCTCTCCTGGTCGCCGCAGGAGAAGGACGCTTATCTCCCCGGCCAGGCAAACCTGCTTTTCACGTCCGTTCACGAAGTCTGGCCCGGGCACTTCCTTCAATTCCTTCATGCGAACCGCGCCCAATCGAAGTTTGGCCAAGTGTTTGTTGGTTATGCATTTGCCGAAGGCTGGGCTCATTACACGGAAGAAATGATGTGGGAAGCGGGTCTTGGAAACGGCGATCCCGAAACACACATCGGCCAACTCCTGAACGCAATGCTGCGCAATGTACGCTTCCTCTCGGCCATCGGCATGCACACTGGGACGATGACAGTTCAAGAATCTGAACAAATGTTTCGCGAGCAGGGGTTTCAAGATGCTGGAACTGCAAGGCAACAGGCGGCGCGCGGCACTTTCGATCCGGCTTATCTCAACTACACCATGGGGAAGTTGATGATTAAGAAATTGCGGGAAGACTGGACGGCTGCGCGCGGCGGAAAGCAAGCCTGGCAGAAGTTCCATGACGAGTTTCTGAAATACGGTGGCCCACCGATTCCGCTGGTCCGCCGGGCGATGCTTGGAGAGGCGAAGGGATCGGTGTTCTAGTCTCGTTGCTCACGCGCAAAGTGGCATAGACTTTAGCTGTGTTCCCGACCGAGACTCTATGCCGTGACAAGAATCAAGCTGGCTTGAGATCACAGACTAAGTCTGTGCCACATTAATTTATGGCTGAATCAAGAACAGCAATACCGCGTAGTCAATTCGGTCGAACCATGCGGCGCGATTCGTGGTGGATCGAAATAGTTCCAGTCGTCGTCGTGCTCGGTGCGTTCAGTGTCTACGCTACCTGGCGAGCCTTCGAAAATGAATTTTACGAATGGGGTCCTTACCTCTCTCCATTCTATTCTCCACTTATTAAAACCAGTTGGTGGCCCCTGTCGCCGGCGCTTTTAATCCTCTGGGCGCCGCTGGGCTTCCGCGCCACCTGCTACTACTATCGCAAGGCTTACTACCGCGCGTTTTTCCTAGATCCGCCCGCCTGCGCGGTTGGTGAATCGCGGTCGCACAAGTATCGCGGCGAGGCTGCATTTCCTTTCATATTGCAAAACCTCCATCGTTATTTTCTGTACGTCGCACTCATCTTCCTGGTTATTCTCTGGTACGACGCGATCCGAGCTTTCTGGTTCAACGGACGCTTTGGCGTCGGTCTCGGCTCGATCGTGTTGCTTGCCAACATTGTTCTGCTCTCGTTTTATACCTTTTCCTGTCACTCGTTAAGACACATCATCGGCGGCAAGGTCGATTGTTTTTCCTGCGTGACGTTGGGCCAGGCGCGGCATTCGGCCTGGCAAGGCGCCAGTTTTCTCAATGAACACCACATGATGTTTGCCTGGATGAGTTTGTTCTCGGTGGGTCTGAGCGACCTGTACATCAGGTTAGTTGCCAGCGGTGCGATTCAGGACTTGAGATTGCTGTGAACGAAAAGTTCGAGACTCACGAACATGATGTGCTGATCATTGGGGCTGGTGGCGCCGGCCTGCGCGCTGCGATTGAAGCACTGGGCCAGGGTGCCACCGTGGCTGTCGTGTGCAAGTCACTGCTTGGCAAAGCGCACACCGTCATGGCTGAAGGCGGAATCGCGGCGGCCATGGCCAATGTTGACCAGGCGGACGATTGGCGCACCCATTTTCGCGACACTATGCGCGGCGGGAAGTTTCTTAACAATTGGCGCATGGCCCAGATTCATGCCCAGGAAGCCCCTGAGCGGGTTCGCGAGTTGGAGCAATGGGGTGCATTGTTCGACCGCACCAGTTCTGGAGACATCCTTCAGCGAGCATTTGGAGGCCATACCTTCAAACGTCTGTGTCATGTAGGCGACCGCACCGGGCTCGAGATGATCCGGACGTTGCAAGACAGAGGTGTTAATCTCGGCATCGATGTCTATATGGAATGCGCCATCACGAGGTTACTCAAAGATGGTGAGCGCGTTTCCGGCGCTTTTGGTTACTGGCGGGAGACCGGTCGTTTTGTAGTCTTCAAAGCCAAATCGATAGTTATCGCCACAGGCGGTATTGGAAAAGCCTGGCGCATCACTTCTAACTCGTGGGAGTACACCGGTGACGGTATGGCACTGGCCTACGACGCCGGGGCTGAATTAATGGATATGGAATTTGTGCAGTTTCATCCCACGGGAATGGTTTGGCCGCCGGGTGTGCAAGGCATTCTGGTAACCGAGGCTGTGCGCGGGGAAGGCGGTGTACTGCGCAATAACGAGGGCGAACGGTTCATGGAACGCTACGACCCCGAGAAGATGGAACTCTCGACGCGCGACGTCGTGGCCCGGGCAATCTACACGGAAGTACGTGAAGGACGTGGTACCGAGCACGGTGGCGCTTATCTCGATATTTCACACAAGCCAGCAGACTATGTGAAACGAAAACTGCCGAGCATGTATCACCAGTTTCGTGAACTGGCGGACGTGGACATTACGCAAGGGCCAATGGAAGTCGGTCCCACGTGTCATTACATGATGGGAGGCATCCGGGTGGAGGCCGAAACAGCGCAAACAACCGTGCCGGGACTGTTTGCCGCCGGTGAAGCTGCCGCCGGCCTCCATGGCGCCAATCGTTTGGGCGGTAATTCGCTTTCCGATCTGTTGGTTTTTGGGAGGCGCGCTGGGTTGAGCGCTGCGGAACATGCAAAGCAAAGCGGTCCGGTAACGATAGATGGGCAAGAGGTATTAGAAGCAACGCGCGAGATGCTCGAGCCTTTTGAGCGACCGGCCGGCGAAAGTCCTTACGATATCCACCGAGATTTGCAGGAAGCCATGCATAATTACGTCGGCATCTTTCGCAATGAGGATGATCTGAAAAAAGGCTTGGGGGAACTCGATTCGTTGAAACAGCGAGCAGACAAGGTGCGTGTAGAAGGGTCGCGACTCTTTAATCCCGGCTGGCATCTCGCACGAGATCTGAAAGCAATGTTGACCGTCTCGGAAGCGGTGGCGCTGACCGCTTTGGAGCGCAAGGAAAGCCGGGGTGCACATAGCAGGATTGATTTTCCGAGCTACGACGAAAGCTGGAGTAAGCAGAACAATGTCATCCTGAGACAGAGTGATGAGATGAGATTAAAGCAGTTGCACGTCACGGAAATGCCTGATGAACTGCGACAGATCATGTCCGAGAACGAAAAGTAGAGTGCTGCCACTCAGCTTTGGAGTGCGGTGGCAAGCGCAGCGCGACACCGCTTTGGATGTATCGAGCGCCGAATCCAAAGCGCCGTCGCCGCTTCGCCGGCGCACTGCATAAGGTTGTAATCTGTAACGCTATTCGAGTGACCCGCGGACTACTGATAACGGACGACTGACAGCGGACGGCTGACTACTGACAATGAGTGACGCAACATTCAAAATCTTTCGCGGCGACCGTGGTGGTGGAGAATTAGTTGAATACGGCGTTCCCATCGCCCCGGGAATGGTTGTATTGGACGCACTTCATTACATCCAGGCGCACCACGCTCCAGACCTTGCCGTGCGCTGGAACTGCAAAGCCGGAAAGTGTGGTTCGTGCTCCGCCGAGGTTAACGGGCGTCCTCGACTGACCTGCAAGACTCGAATGGATGCTTTGCCGCTGGATGAACCCATTATAGTCCAGCCGATGAAGAGTTTTCCGATCATTAGAGATTTGGTAACCGACGTATCCTGGAACTACAGAGTAAACCGGATGATTCCGCCGTTCACGCCGCGCGCGGATGTTGAGTGGAAGATGGATCAACGCGACGTGGATCGCGTACAGGAGTTTCGCAAGTGCATTGAGTGTTTTCTTTGCCAGAACGTTTGCCACGTCTTGCGTGATCACGACAAAGGAGAACAATTTGGCGGCCCGCGTTTCTTTGTGCGCATTGCTGGACTCGAGATGCATCCTTTGGACAGCTTGTCTCGAACTGACTTACTGAAGAATGAGCTTGGTATCGGTCTCTGCAATATCACCAAGTGTTGCACTGAGGTTTGTCCTGAAGACATTCACATCACGGACAACGCGATCATTCCGTTGAAGGAGCGCGTGGTCGATGATTACTACGATCCGGTCCGATGGTTCTTGCGCAAGCTGAAAGGGAAGAAACGGAAGTAGGCAGGAGCAGACGGCAGGAGGCAGAATGCACAAAACGCAGGACACCACCGACAAGAGAGCTAACGGAAACCAGTTCTCTTACTGCCTCCTGCCGTCTGCTCCTGCCTCCTTTTCTAGGAGAGAGTATGGAACTGAAGCTTAAGCCAATCTCGAGAGCCGGCATCGCTGAAGCGATCTCCAAGGCGGAAGTCTATCGTTATTTGAACGAGCCGGGCGAGGCCGAATCCATCTGCCGCGACATACTCAGCGAGCAAGCGGATAATCAAACTGCGTTGCGTCTTCTCGGCCTGGCGATCACGGATCAGTTTACTGGCGAAGTGTCTGATCGTTATACAGAAGCTGACCGACTCTTTCGCGGTCTGAGTAGTGAGTATGAACGCGTCTATCACCTCGGTATTCTTTGGGAGCGAAAAGCCAAGGCCCAACTTCGCGCCGGCCGGCCGCCGCACAACGTCTACCCAATCTTCGAAGAGGCTATGGGACTCTTTGAGGCCGCGGAAAAAATTAGGCCGCAAAATAACGACGAAGCGATCCTGCGCTGGAATCGTTGTGCGCGGCTGTTGCAGAGTCGCCCCGCCTATGAATGGACTAAAGAGATGGAAGAATTTGACGCCAGTGAGGGCCCGCCGGTTTGACAGTTAATAGCTGACGACTCAGTGTGCTATGAATACGCTGAAAGCGTTGGCTAGTTTCAACCCAGGGTTGCAGCAACCCTGGGATTCCAGTTCCAACCCATACTACTTCGCGAACTCCGAAAGGGTTCGCAAAGTCGCCTGGGTAGCCA
>JBPCMM010000003.1:0-5430 GCA_051002255.1 Pyrinomonadaceae bacterium | reverse complement strand
GGCGGGATATTCAGATACTCCGGCATAAACCCGGCGTAGTATTCGCTCACGGAAATAAAAGCGTCGACGTGCTTGATTTTCGCCCGGATAAGCCTAAGAGATTCCCTTTTGTACGTCTCCTCAAGGCTTTCAAGAAAAAGTTCTTCTCCCTGCAGCGTACAGCAGATAGGCCGGTCTATCGCGTCTCTGATCGGTTTTGCCAATCCAAGCAACAGCGAGTAGGGCAGGCTGACAAGATCTGGCGCCGGCTGGTGCTTGATCCAGTCGGTGAGTTT
This sequence comes from Pyrinomonadaceae bacterium, assembly GCA_051002255.1. Taxonomy (GTDB): domain Bacteria; phylum Acidobacteriota; class Blastocatellia; order Pyrinomonadales; family Pyrinomonadaceae; genus PSRF01. The sequence continues at coordinate 5,155 of JBPCMM010000003.1, read as the reverse complement.
TTCGATCTCTTTATGTTGAAATCCGTCTGCGCCCTTCAGCATTGAGACGGTCAGCTCACCCAGCATCTTCGGATTCGTTGAAATAGAACGGCGCGATGCCAAATGGAGCATGGCCTTCGAATCCCAGAGTCGGTCGAGCCACCGAGGCGACTTGCGAAACAGTGGGAAGTATTGTTCGAGATAGACGCTGATACCCCCGAGGAAAACTCTCTCCTGGCTCACATTCGGTTCATCCGTAAGCGTGGGAGTGTAGACAGGAACTAGAGTGACATCGTGGCCGCGAGAAAGCAGCTCCGCTGCAAGGGCGTTATCGCGCAGACAACTCCCGCAATACATCTGACCTGCCCCACCTGTTAAATAGAGAATCCTCACTGCAGTTTTCAGAAAGAGACAGCGCGCTGGAAAGCCCGCCGCGCGTACAGATGTTCGAAGAGATTGCCCTCGTGCGGCTGATCCCAGCTCACCTGGTTTGTAGGCACCGGGCCAACATTCAGGCGATCGACACGTGGCGAGGAGACTAGTCGCTGAAGGAGTTCCGGATCTCGAGTAATTGCGGTAACCACCAGGCTGGATCCCAGTGTTTCCGTAACCTGATCTTGTGGGACGTTCACGACGCTGGAAAACGGGAACAGAAATTCCTTGTTGGCGAGCGGATGAGCCGGGTCGTCGCAGTAAACTATGGTCGGGAGCAGATACGAGCAAGCGTCCCAGCTCACCAATCGGTCGCCTTTGCGGTGAGCGGCAGTGACGTCGCGAGCGCCTGGCTCTGCCAGTCCTTGATCGATGATTCGTGAGATGCGTGAAGCGACTCTGGGATCTGCGAAAGGGGCTAATTGTGCCGCTTCATCTTCAGCAGCTCGGGGAAAGATTCTTGCCAGACGTTCTGCCAGCGCCTCGCTGATCTCTTTGGCGTGCGCGGGAGTCCAAACGGATGATGCATTAACGCAGGAACGCCCGCCATTTTCAACAATCGACGCGACCATCACATCCAGATACTTTTCCCATTCATCGACGCAGTCCGCACCCAGTAGAACCTTGCTGTAACCGGGGCCGTGAATCTCCACGCGGGAGTCGCTTTCCCAGACACCAATCGCAGACGCATCTCCAAACATCATTCCCCGTCCACACCTGCGCAGGATCTCTCCCGCGGCCGCGTGGTCCGCGGGATAGAAACTAAACGCTTCTTTCGGTGCGCCCGCCTTAATTAGCCCTTGCACAATTCTGTAGGGTGTCCACGGCTCGGCGCTACCGGGCTTCAAAACTAGGGGAATTTTAAGTGGGAAAGCTGGAATCCAAAGCGAGTGTACGCCAGGGGAATTGTTTGGCAGTACGACCCCCAGGGATTCTGCGCAAGGAAAAAAGCTGGCGGCGTGACCCTCAACTTCTCCGAAGCCGCGGTCTAAAACTTCCCAATCGATGTTGCGGGTCAATCCGTTCAGCACGTTTTCCATTTCGGCAAGCATACTGCGGATCTTCTGCATGTTTTTCCGAACCATCACGTGTGGCAAGCCGGTCGTCGCTGAAACTTGCTTCACATAGGCTTCCGGTGTCTGCGGCTCGGTGCCCAGCAATAGGGTGTCGTTCAGGAAGTGATTAGCCGCGCGTCGGCACATCGCCACCAACTCGCCAGTTGAAAACCGCGCCAATTTGGCGCGGGCCATTGCTTGATCGCGAAGATCACGCCGAATCAAACCCGCATTAGCCTGGCTGACCTCGACAAACATTTCGCGTGTTTGGTGGTGAGGAATGAGCGCAACATCAAGACTGGTGTACGGCTCGCCGCTGCGAAGTATGGGGATTTTGATCATTGCCAATTTTCAATCCTGTTCTTTAAGCCGCGGATTTACGCGGATATACGCGGATAAGAAAAGACGGTAAAAAGGGTTCGGCCATTGTTTTGGTTAATCTCTTATCTTCTCTTCGCTGATCCGCGCTGATCCGCGTGAATCCGCGGCTGATATTCTGGTTTAGTACACTCCTTCTACGACGGTGCCTTGCAACCCGGCGTATGGTCTCACATTGCGTACACCGTCCCACGGATAAAGCTCGCATGGGGGTTCTCGCTCCGCCTCGTCTCGCTCAAGAAAACGCGGCATAAAAAACTCTTTCGTTAACGTCGTCAAACGAACGCGACCCGTCTCCCCATAATTAACAACCCTATCTGGATTATCCGGATCAACTACCTCAATCATCGCGCGCGGGAGGGGCGGGTAGTAGATGATCGCGTAGTTGTCTTCTGGGATCCGCGGCTTGTGTACGGCCAAACCCATCAACGTGTTGCCGTAGGTCGCGGCAAAGTAAGCCCCGTCCAGCAGCTCTTCGACTGCAAACCGATGGAACTGTGGTGTCATCTCCGTGCCGCCGCAGAAGACTCCCGTGATGCCAAGCTTCTTGAGCGAAATCTTTTCGCACAATGCTTCCAGCAGTTTGGGAGTGGTAAACAGGCAACGAATGTTGTCATGGGCACGCAGCAGAGTGAGACCTTGCTCAATCACGTGCTGCTTGTACTGCTCGGCCATCTTCGGCTGGCCCATCTTCATTAGCTTGATGACCCAGCGCGGATCTACATCGACCATGAAACAGATGCCGCCGCGATATTGCGCGAGGTGTTCGACCGCTAGCCGCAACCGCCGTGGGCCAGTGGGACCGAGTGATAACCAGTCTGTTCCTTTGGGAAAGTACTCATCGGGCAGCGTTGCGCTGAAGGCTTCATAGTCGAGGCGAAAATCCTCGATATTGATCCGAGATTTTGGAACACCTGTGCTGCCGCCCGTTTCAAAGGTATAAACCGGGCGACCGGTATAGCCTTTCGGTACCCAGCGCCGCACCGGACCGCCGCGCAACCATTCATCCTGAAAAGGTCCTAACTTCGAGAGATCGTCGTAGGTTTGAATTGCCTCTCGTGGATCAAAGGAAAGTGTTCGCGCGTAATCTAGCCAGAAAGTGCAGCCCGTCTCCGGGTTGAAGTGCCATGGGACGACCTCGCGCACCCAGGCATCGAGGCTTGCGCACGATTGTTTGATGTTTGTTTCAAGCGTCGCTTCAGCAGTAGACATTTTGCTCCCCGGGGTTGGCAGGCGCTAACTACTTTCTTTAACGATAAAATACCAGAGGAGGTTTTGAAAACATAATTGAGTCAGGTGGTCCCGAGGCAACCGACCTATCGTGAGGTTGGAAAGACTCAACCAGTGCCGAAGGCGCGGCAGAAGGTAGCCAGGGGCAAGCGCTTGACGTGCCGCCCCTGGATCACGGAACAACGAAAACAACCGCGCCCTGGAGCGGCGCACAGAATTTCCGAGAACCTGATATAGTCCAAGCGCTCTAAACCAACTGAATCCTCACCGAGGTACCTCATGCCCTCAACTCCTGAGCCTTCACTACCATCTCGTTTTCAGTACCAAGAATCGCTTACCGATGATTACTAAAGAGTGGCGACCCTTCAGGGCGAAGAGAGTTCGTTGGTTCGTGATCCAGGAGCGTTACCCAAGCGTTTGCCCTGGCTACCTTCTGCCGCGGCGCCTCCGGCGTTGGTTGAGTTGTACTCTTTGAGTTATGAGCGTCTCAGAGTGACGCGCCTCGTCGTGGCTCGTCTGTGCCTTGCAGCCGAAGCTGAGCTAGTTCATCCGCCATAATCTCTACCCAGAGATACGGCCCGTTCGCTTCATTGAGCTGGAGTGCGCGCCGGTAACATAATATTCCCCACGATGCGGAAGGGAGAAACCATTTTGAGGTTCATGCTTGCGTTAGCCCTATTGATCTGCGCACCCGTCCTCGCTATACCTCAACAGGCGCAGCTGACCTATGCTCTTCGCTACTCTGCACCTGGAAGCGAGCGAGTCCGCGTGACCATGACGCTGCCGGATGCGCAAGCGGCTCCGCTGACTCTTGTCATGCCACGTGCGATTCCCATGGGGTACGGCGAGCAACAGTTTGATCGTTACGTCGATTCGGTGCTCGCCTTCTCAAACTCCGAAGAGCCCTTGCCAGTTCAGCGGACCGACGGCCCGCGGTGGACGATTGGCAAGGCCGGCGCACGCGTCCGCCGTATCGAGTACGAAGTCAATCTCGCGCGAATGGAACGCGATATCCTCGGAGCTTCCGACTCTTCAAGGGTGCGACCTGAGTACGTCGGCCTGCTCGGTTACTCCATATTCGCGTTTGTCGACGGCTTTGAAAACCGCCCGATTCGTTTACAAATTGATGGTCCTGCGGGCTGGCCAATCTTCTCCACACTCGCCCCGCAGCTGCCGGCCGCAACCGGTTCGACTGTAGCTCAAGCCGCGAGCTTCTACATTCTCGCCGACTCCCAGATCGCCATGGGACCAAAACTCCAACTGCGACGCCTGAAGGGAACTGTTCCGTTTTTTGTCGCGCTCTACGCCGAGGGCGAAGTGGATGTTGAACTGCACGGCAAAGTGTCGCTTGAGGCGATGGAACAGGTAATCGCCTACTTCGGCGGGGCGCCGTTCACTCACTACACTGTTCTCATCGAGTTGCTACGCCCGGTTTCACCTGAACATCGCTACGGCTTTAGCATGGAGCACCTCGACAGCAGCACTTATTACCTGGCCATGGACCGAGGCATTACCTCCAAGTCAACTGCCGAGCAGAGAGATCGTGAGCGTTTCAACTTTGCCCATCACATCGCTCATGCGTGGGTGCCGAAGCGCGCATATGGCGAAGGCTATTTTCCCTTCACCTGGGAGCTGGCCCCGGTCATCGACACGATCTGGTTGAGCGAAGGGTTTGTCAGGTACTTCGCGATGGAGGCCGTAAGCGCGGGTCGACCTGAGTCAGAATCGAAGGTCTACCGCCAGCGGATGCTGGATGGCCTCCGCGGCATCGTGGCAGAGTCGCCCAAGTTCATCCGCAGGATGACGTTGGTTGAACTGTCTCGGGTTGGCTCGACACGTTACTCGGAAGACTTCCGCACCGGCCGCAACCTGTTCTCACGCGGCGCCCTTATGGCCGCGGAAATGGATGAACGCATCCGCGAGCGGTCGGCTGGAAAGAAAAGCTTGCGCGACGGGATGAGAAATCTCATGACCTGGAGCGTGCGCAACCGGCGCGCTTTTCGGATAGAAGAATTGCCGGCGATCTTCGCGGAGGCCACCGGCGTTGACACTCGGCAGGTTATGGAAAAATGGCTGCGGTC
>JBPCMM010000002.1:0-7127 GCA_051002255.1 Pyrinomonadaceae bacterium | reverse complement strand
CGCTTCTTCATATAGCTCGGGCTGACTGGATGCTTCGTGCCCGCCGAAACGGCTAATAAAACCCTGCCAACTTCAGATGCAGTTCAATCGCGGTCGCTTCGGCGGCCCTCAGCTTTCTTCTTTTGTGCTCTCCTCGCAATTAATGCCCTACTGCCGAACAGGTCGCTAGCGCAGGCCTCCGCTGCGGAAGATGTCATCCGCGTTAGCACGGATCTTCTGTTATTTCCTATCCGCATTAGAGACAAACGGGGACAGGCGGTGCGAGGCCTGACGCAAAGCGACTTATCGCTGAGAGATAAAGATCATGTCACGGCCGGTCTTTATTTCGCGCCTGGCGCCGAGCGAGTGGCTCTCGTCTTTGCGCTCGATCAGTCCGGCAGCTTGCGAGAGATCATTTCACAGCAGCGTGATGCGGCGCTCGCTCTGTTCGGTCGATTTAGCGACAGGTCGAGCGTTGCCGTTCTGCGTTTCGCGGAAGCACCTTCGGTCGTCTCTCCATTTGGTCGTGACTCGGCCGCAGCGCGCGCGGCTTTCAGCTTCGCCGCCGGCACTAACCGACGCACGGCGATATTCGACGCGGCAGCCAAGGCGCTCCAGATGTTTGACGACCTTCCACGCGTGCGGGCTGAGCGTCACATCGTTGTTCTGATTAGCGACGGCCTCGACAATGCGAGTCGAATGAGAGCTAGTGCTGTGATCGATGCGGCGCTCAATAACCGCGTATCTTTCTACGTAATTCACCTGCCGCTTTTTGAGCCGCGCGGGGGAAGACTTGTCGTGCGTTCCCCCTCCAAGGGCTTTCGCGAACTCGCCCAGCAAACGGGAGGCAAGTATTTTTTGGTCGGAGATGCGGACGCCGCGCTGAACCCGGATAGGAACAACGATCTCACGCCGGTCTTTCAGGCAATTGAAGAGGATCTAAGAAGTCAGTATCTGCTTGGGTTTTACATTAGTGAAACTGCGCGCGATGGGCGCCGCCATCGCTTCTCGCTCAGTCTGGTACCGAACGGTGTCGAGTATTCAGTAGGCCGATTTGGTTATTCGCGCACGCACGATTTTTTTGTAAATCTTCCGAGCAATGTTACAAACGCTCCAAAATGACGGAGGAGGAATTAGATAGGTCGAACTTTTGCATTAGAGAAATGAGCATGCCTGAAAACAACGAACGCGGGTTGCGAAGGATTCGCCGCGCACTCATTAGTGTTTCTGACAAGACCGGCGTTGTAGACCTTGCGCGTGAACTGAAGCGCTACGATGTGGAGATAATAAGCACTGGCGGTACCGCCAAGGCTCTGCGAGAAGCAGGGATCGACGTGACGGACGTCTCCGAATTAACCGGCTTTCCTGAGATGATGGATGGCCGAGTAAAAACTCTTCATCCCCGGGTTCATGGGGCACTGTTGGGGGTACGCGACAATCCCAAGCACCAGGCGGCAATGCGCGAACAGGGCATCGAGCCGATCGATCTGGTCGTGGTGAATCTTTATGCGTTCGAACAGACGGTTGCGCGGAAAGGCGTGACTCGGGATGACGTTATCGATCAAATTGATATCGGTGGGCCGGCACTGATTCGCTCCGCGGCGAAAAACTTCAGGGATGTCGCTATTGTCGTTCACCCAAAGGCCTATGATCTCGTCATGCCTGAACTGAAGCAGAACGAAGGCTCTCTAACCCTGGGGTTCCGTCAGGAGCTCGCTGCAGATGCCTTCCTTCGTACGGCGGCTTACGACGGCGCTATCTCTGACTTTTTCAATCAAATAGAAGGAGAGGATGACCCAGTTGAGGTTCCGCCGGACTCTCTCCTGGAGAACGATGCTCTAATACTCAAAAAAATCGCTGGCCTGCGTTACGGCGAGAATCCGCATCAGCAGGCTGCGCTTTATGAAGTTGACGGTGCCTACCGGGAAACTTCATTCTGGGGAATCGCAAAGGCCGAGCTGCTCGGCGGCAAGGAAATGTCTTTCAACAACTACGTCGACACCGATGCCGCATGGCAGCTTGTCTGCGATTTTGAGGCGTTCACATGTGCCATTATCAAACACACGAATCCGGCGGGTGTCGGGCAAGGTGTGACGGCCGACGAGGCTTACCGAAAGGCATTAGCGACCGATCCGATTTCAGCTTTCGGCGGCATCGTTGCTTTTAATCAAACCGTAGATGAGGACGCTGCCAAAGCGCTAACTGAGATTTTCACAGAAGTGGTGATCGCGCCCGAATACACTAAAAATGCCATTGAGATTTTGCGCGCGAAGAGAAACCTGCGAGTGCTGCGTCCAGGAACTTCGGAAGCGGTTGACCAACTCGAGTATAAGCAGATTAGTGGAGGCATGCTCGTGCAAACGCGCGATACTCACAAGTTAACGAAAGAAGATTTGAAGGTCGTCAGTAAGCGACTGCCAACTGAGGAGGAGATTCGAGCGCTGCTGTTCGCCTGGACGGTTTGTAAACACGCCAAGTCGAATGCGATCGTTTATGCGCGTGCGGGACAGACCGTAGGGGTTGGAGCCGGTCAGATGTCCCGCGTCGATTCAGTCAAGATTGGTGCTATGCGCGCGCAGTTGCCTGTACAGGGCTCCGTGCTCGCCTCGGATGCTTTCTTTCCTTTTCGGGACGGTATTGACGGAGCGGCGAAACACGGAATCACTGCCGTGATTCAACCCGGCGGGTCCATGCGAGATGAGGAAGTGATAACCGCGGCCAACGAGCACGGTCTGGCAATGGTGTTCACCGGAGTACGTCATTTTAAGCACTAAGTTACATCAGAACAAGAGGAGAGAACCATGAGCCTTACAACCATTATAAAAGCCGGACTGATGGTCTGCATTCTAATCACACTGAGCGTCAATCTTGTCGCTCAAGGAGGCGGCAGTCTTAGGGATCCTGCCGGCAAAACCCAGCGAGTGCGGTTTGCACGCGGTCGCACGACCGCCATCTTGAAAGGAGCCGTCGTTCGTGGAACGCAAGACCGGTACATACTTGGCGCTCGTGCGGGCCAGACCATGATTGTCCACGTCACCTCGCGGGAGAAGAATGCAGTATTTACAATTCTCGATCCCAGCGGTACCGCTTTGGAGGGCACGGGCGAGGGTCTGGATGCGATGGATTGGACCGGTGAACTGCCGCTCACCGGCGATTACTCAATCTGGCTCTCGCCGACGCGCGGAAACGCCACCTACACGTTGGAAGTGACTATTCGTTAGCGTCACCTTTCGGACTTGCTCGGTATCGGCGCATGAACGATACTGCGTGCACCGACACCAAACTGCGGGTTTTGCTGAGGGAACATGGCCCACTCCGATTTGGACCTCGAGGTGACAGAGTTTATTCGCTGCCGTTACTGCGGACAGCGCAACCAAACTAGGACTGGGAGCATCGAGGCGCGCTGCGGCCGTTGCCGGCTACTCCTTTCTGATGATCCGCACAAAAAATTTTCCAACCTAAGCAAGGAGCAGTACATTCATCCCGCAGATCGGCGCGCGCTCGCGGCATTGAGAGCCATTCCCGGGATTGATTCCGCACTGAAAAAGCTCCTGGTCGTAACAGGCGAATCAGCTATTCGCGTCATCTTTACAGCTAGTGCGGTCAAAGTTACCCCAAAGCAGTGTCCTGATCTACACGCCAAGCTGCAAATCGCTTGCACCACGCTCGGCGTGGACAAGCCAGATCTTTTCCTGCAACAGAATCCCGTTGCGAATGCTTTTACAGGCGGCGTAGAGCGCCCCGTAATCGTGCTCTATTCACAACTAATCGAACGCTTGACCGACGAAGAGGTGCTGGCGGTTGTCGCGCACGAAGTCGGTCATATCCACGCCGAACATGTCCTTTATCTAACAGCCGCGCGCCTGATTGAATACCTGGCCAAGACCGCGGTCCTCGCATCGCCATTGACAGGCATTGTCAAAGAACTAATGACCCTAACAATGCGGACCGCGCTCCTGGCCTGGGCCCGACGCGCGGAGCTTTCGTGTGACCGCGCGGCGCTGCTGGTCACACAGGACGCCAACGTAATAGGTCGGACGATGATGAAACTTGCCGGCGGCACGTACGCCTCTAAAGTGAACTATGAAATGTTTCTCGCTCAGGCCCGCGACTTCGAGAAAAATTACGACGCCAAAGCTCTCGACCGCTTTTGGGCCGACGTAATCACCGCCGGTCTTAGCCACCTGTTTCCGGTCTGGCGCGTGTCTGAAATTTTGAAGTGGGTTGAAAGCGGCGAATACAAACAACTCCTTACTGGTAGTCCGCAAAGTGAAGCGGCGTAATCAGTCCAATTTCCAACGTCCAATGTCCAAGGTCAATTTGGATTCGCGGACATTGGATGTTGGACGTTGGACATTGGACTTATGTTACAAGACAAATTCGGAATCATCTTCGGTGTTGCTAACAAACGCTCGATTGCCTGGGCGACTGCTCTTTCCTTACATGGGGCCGGCGCGCGTCTAGCGTTCGCTTACCAGGGTGAACGGCTCAAAGAGAATGTCGAGGGCCTCACCAGTGGCCCCATGCCTGACTCCTTGATCTTGCCCTGCGATGTCACGAAGCAGGAAGAGGTGGACGAAACATTTCAGCATGTCGGTCGGAAATTTGGCCGGCTCGATTTTCTTATTCACAGCATCGCCTATGCTCCCAGAGAAGCACTCGAAGGTGAATATCTTGCTACGAGTAGGGACGCCTTCGTAACAGCCCTCGAAATCAGTGCGTATTCACTTGCCCAACTTGCTCGTGCTGCGGTTCCTTTAATGACCGAGGGCGGCAGTATCGTTTCGATGACCTATTATGGCGCCGAAAAAGTCGTCGCCGGCTACAACGTTATGGGAATTGCGAAGGCGGCGCTGGAAGCCAGCACCCGTTATCTAGCCCTCGACCTCGGGCCGCGCAACATTCGCATTAACACGATTAGTGCCGGTCCGATTCAAACTCTTTCTGCTCGGGGCGTTTCAGATTTCACGACGATGTTGAAGCATCACGCCGACCGGTCGCCTCTGCGGCGCAATGTCGAGCCGCGTGAGGTTGGTGACACCGCTCTTTTCTTGTGCAGCCCGCTCTCTTCCGGAATCACCGGGGAGGTGATCCATGTGGACTGCGGCTACAACATTATGGGCATGTGAGTGGCATGGACTTCAGTCTGTGGGCGTTTTGCAAAAACAGTCTGTTAGGAAAGGAAGTTGAATCCAGGGCAGATTGATACACAGACTGAAGTTTGTGCTACTTAAGGAGGCGCGATGGCAAAGCTAACGGAGGCAGAGCGGCGGCAAGCAGAACGGCGGCATGCGCACCAGACCCAGGACGAACAACTTCTCGAGAGTCCGCGCAACGATGAATTCACACACACCGACACCTGGCGGGTGTTTCGTATTATGGGTGAGTTCGTTGAGGGTTTTGATGAACTCGCAAGCCTCACTCGGGGCATCTCTATGTTCGGTTCCGCCCGCGCCAAGCCCGATGATCCCTACTACAAAGCTGCGGAGGAAACCGCGGCCCTGCTGGCGCGGGAAGGATTTGTCGTGATCACTGGAGGCGGTCCGGGTTTGATGGAGGCGGCAAACAAGGGCGCCTTTGAAGCTGGGGGACTTTCAGTCGGTTGCAACATTGAGCTGCCTTTCGAACAAGGCCCCAACCCGTATCTAACGCGTTCCCTGACCTTCCGCTACTTCTTCGTGCGCAAGATGATGTTCGTCAAGTATAGCCTCGGCTTCATCATCTTCCCCGGCGGCTTCGGCACTCTTGATGAACTGTTTGAAGCGCTCACGTTGATTCAAACTCGCAAGATCCGTAACTTTCCAGTAGTGCTCTTCGGGACAAAATACTGGACCGGTCTGCTGAATTGGATCCGAGATTTCGCTATGAAGGAAGGAAAGACCTCCGAGCAGGATGTGAAACTCCTGCATATGACAGACTCGCCGGCAGAAGTTGTTCAGATTGTAATCAATAGCCAAAGCTCACTGCGCGAACTAGACAAGAGCCTGTCAGATGAATACCGGGCGCTGTGACCGAAGTAGAGGAGAATTCAATCCCTTATCACTCCTCAGTCGAGTTCCTGGGTATATTCTGCGGTTCGAGGCTCGCTGAGAGCCATTCGAGGTAGGCAATAGACCCGGCGGTTATAGGTAACGCAACAATCTCGGGCGTCTCGTAACTATGAAGCGCCCGCACCTCACGCTCAAACTCGTCAAACTTCGAGCGCACCGTCTTGGCAATAAGTAAAATCTCAGCCTGGCGCTCTATCTTCCCTTTCCAGCGGTAGACTGATTCCATTGCCGGCAAGACTTGAACGCACCCAGCCAGCCGCGCGCCAATCAACGTTTCGGCCAGGCTCGCCGCTTCTGCGACGTTCGCAGCAGTCATCAGCACCACGATTGCTTCCGATGATTCTGTTGTCACAGCAGCTAATTTCCCCTTTCGGCTTTACACCGTCAACGGGTCGCCGCGTCCTCGCGGTCCTCGCTGTCCTCGTCCTCATCGGCCGCTCCTCCGGTCAGCGGTGTCGTATCATTGCCGAAGAAAGCGGTATAAAGTTCCTGCGCGCGATCGAAGTCGCGTTCATCAATAAGAATGACGCTGCCTTCCGCGGTCGTGGATAGAAGTGGAGAGAGCGCATCGGCACCCCCCGATTTCACCACCGATCGAATTCCATTCTGCCGTAGGATGTCGTTGACCATTTCCGCTTCAACGGGCGAGCCAAGGGTGTGCAAAGGCACGAAACTCGCTTCGCTATCGTCAGAACCGGTGGTGGGGTCCAGGCGCTCGACAAGTTCAGTGTTGTCGTCTGTGCAGCGAGTTATACCCGGCTGGTACTCAGCTTCACATACAGGACAAAACATAGACTCTCCAGTAGTTAGTGATCGGTGACAAGATAAGATGTTATTGCTCTGTTGTCACTAATGATCTGCGGGTCATTCAAGCGCCATCACTTGGCCATTGCTTTTCCAAAGGGGATCTCATCGAAGTGGGTCATCTTTTTGAAGGCATGGAAGCGGTCGTTGATTTCTTCATGGGTCAACCGTCTCACGCGTTCTGTGCCAAACTCTTCCACGTTGAAGGAGGCCATTACGGAACCGAAGATCATCGCGCGCCGCATGGCGGCTTCGTCTAGTTTCTCCTGGCTGGAGAGGTAGCCCATGAAACCG
>JBPCMM010000001.1:0-8317 GCA_051002255.1 Pyrinomonadaceae bacterium | reverse complement strand
TTACCTGCTCCATTCAAGACCACGATCACAATGCTTGCTCGATGCACGTCCATACCCACATAATACGTTTTCATAGGGCTCTCCTTCCGGTATCAACTTGAAGTCGTGGAACAACTCCAAGCTATCGCCGCGGGGGCGCCCTTTCAATCTAGAGTAGCGACCGGATCCTCGACCCAATTCGTCTTGATTGCGGTTTTACTGGTCGTTGAATGTTTATCCGGTTGCTACCGCTCGCGGTTCCGTAGTGGAGTGCCATCATCGACCCAGGCGAAACTGACCGGAATCTAAAAGTCGTGGAATATCCAGCCCTATTTGGTACTCTCACCTCTGGGGGTTAGTTCCCAAAATTAACCCCCTTTCCCAAACTCGGGCCAAACCCAGGCCCAGACTCGCAATAAGATTTCACAGCAGAATCCGGAGTTAGAAGAAATCGCAACGTCCCGCGGCTAACTCTCCTCAACCCCACGTCGCCCAAGCAAGCCCGCGCCCACCAACAACACCAGCGCCAGCACCAATTTCTTCGCCTTAAAGCAAATCTACTATGCAGCGAAAAGAACTACTAACCGACCTACCAAAGCTCGAGGCGCTCAGTCGGTACGAGGCACGACTCAGCTCTATCTTCGAGTACAACATCACTGGGATCTGTTTTGCCGATCTTGCGGGCTCGATCACTGAAGCCAATGAGGCGTTCCTAAAAATCGTAGGTTATAGCTGCGACGATCTTAGCTCCGGCAGATTGAGTTGGCGTGAGATGACCGCGCAGGAATACCGCCACCTGGATGAGCATGCGATTGAGCGAATGACAGCGACCGGAACCTGTGACCCCTTCGCGAAGGAATGCACTCGCAAAGATGGCAGCAGCGTGCCCGTGCTGTTTGGTGCAGCGCTGGTCTCCGGATCGAAAACCGAACTTGTTTGCTTCAGTCTTGATCTCACTGAATACAAGCAGGCCGAAGAAAAGGTAACTTATTTTGCCTATCACGACGCCCTAACCAATTTACCGAACCAGGAGCTGTTTAAGGACCGTCTGAAACATGCGCTTCTCGCGTCCGAACGCAACACGCAGATGCTGGCAGTTGTATTGGTCGACTTGGATCGCTTTGCCACTATTAACGACACGTTGGGCTATGTAACCGCCGACCAACTATTGCGCGAAGTTGCAAAAAGAATAGTTGCTTGCGTTCGTGAGAGCGACACCGTCGCGCGGTTTGGCGGGGACGATTTGCTCTGCTGTTGACTGATGTCAATTGCCCGGAAGACGCCGCCAAGATTGCCCAGCACATTCAAGAGGCCCTCCGGGCGCCCTTTAATTTCGACGATCAGGAACTGTTTCTCACCTCGAGTATCGGCATCAGTCTCAACCCGGACGACGCGAAAGACGCGGTGACGCTGCTGAAGAGTGCCGGCATTGCCTTGAACCGGGCCAAAGAAATGGACGGCAATAACTACCAGTTCTACACATCGGGCAGAACTACCAGGGCACTGAGGCAATTGGTTCTTGAAAACAATTTGCGTCCCGGTCTCGAGCGTGACGAATTCATCATCCATTACCAGCCGCAGGTAAACATACAAAGCTTTCAACTCGTGGCTATGGAAGCCCTGGTACGGTGGGAGCATCCGGCGCTGGGCCTGCTTTATCCGTCTGAGTTTATCGGACTCGCGGAAGGTAACGGGCTGATTGTCACTATCGGTGAGTGGGTACTGCGCACTGCCTGCTTGCAAAGCAAATCGTGGCAGGATGCTGGTTTCGATCCTTTGCGCATAGCGGTCAACCTTTCGGCGCGCCAGTTTCAGCAACCGGGACTGTTTGAGTTAGTTGCTCAAGTACTAAAAGATACTGGGCTTGATCCTAACTTTCTGGAGCTGGAGCTGACGGAAGGTTCGATCATGAAAGACCCGAATCAAGCGATTCGAAAACTCCACGAACTGAAAGCCATGGGAATACAGATTTCCGTCGATGATTTTGGCACCGGCTACTCCTCCCTGAACTACTTGAAACGTTTCCCAATCGACACCCTCAAGGTTGATCAGTCCTTCGTGCGAGACATCAACACCGATCCCGACAACGAAGCCATTGTCAGCGCGATCATTACGCTCGCGCATGCTTTGAAACTGAATGTGATAGCCGAAGGTGTGGAAACTCAGGAACAACTTGAGTCTTTGCGGGTGCTGAGATGCGACGAGGTGCAAGGGTTTTTGTTTAGCCAGCCTCTCTCGGTCGCCGAGTTTACCGATCTACTCGCAGAGAGGTTGAGTGTTAGCGCTTCCAAAAACTATACCACCACGCAATTGCCGAGTTTATTGAGTGTTCTTCAGCAGCAGTTCCGTTGAGAAATCGAGCCTTTGCTCGTTCGGTTCCAGCACAAACAACTACTGAATCATTTTGAGTCCGAAAGTTCAGAGTTCAACCTCTAGGTTGCGGCTTAGCGGTGCGGACAAGCTAAAGCTGGAACTAAACTGAACCAGCACAAACCGGCACATTTCTGATCCAGACCACGGGATAGATGCTACGATGGTCCACTCTCAGGAGGTGGATTATGCCGTGGGATGGAGACGACCTGGCCGGTAAGATGGAGGAGAACCTCGAACGGCAACAGGAAGCGGCCGAGGCCCGGGCAAAGAGCCCTGGTTCGGGGGAAGAGCGTGCCCGTAACGCGCGACTCGAGTCCTTGCGGCTTTCCCGCTCGCGCATCATGGGCCAACTAAGCCGCGCCACTGTCCCCGCTCACCGCACGATGCTCGAGCGCGCCTTGCAAGCCATTGATGATCAGATGAGTAAACCGCAGTAGTCAGCTCGCCGCTGTTGGCCGCTCGAGTATCCGCAATTTACACGGATTTACTATGCCTTCCGCCTTGCTTCTTTCTTTTCTGCGTAATCTGCGGATTATCCGCGCGTCAACTGCCGATACTTGATCCGATGCGGTTGCTCCGCGGCCGCGCCCAGCCGGGCCTTGCTGTCTGCCTCATACTCCGAATAGTTTCCTTCGAACCAGAGGACCTTGCTGTCGCCTTCAAACGCAAGAATGTGCGTGGCGATTCGATCTAAAAACCATCTGTCGTGGGAGATTACCACGGCGCAGCCGGCGAAATTTTCCAGCGCCTCTTCCAGCGCGCGTAGTGTGTTGACGTCCAGGTCGTTCGTCGGCTCGTCCAGCAACAAAACGTTCGCGCCCTCTTTCAACATCTTCGCCAGGTGCACGCGGTTTCGTTCACCGCCCGATAACATGCCAACCTTCTTTTGTTGATCAGGGCCGGAAAAATTAAATCGTCCCACGTAAGCACGAGAGTTAACCTCGCGCGTGCCCAGCTTCAGTAAATCCGCGCCGCCGGTGATTTCTTCCCAGATCGATTTCCGAGGATCGAGTGTGCGACTCTGGTCCACATATGCCAACGCCACTGTCTCTCCAATCCTTATGGCACCGCTGTCGGGTTGCTCCTGCCCCGTGATCATGCGAAACAAAGTCGTCTTGCCGGCGCCGTTCGGGCCAATTACCCCGACGATGCCACCCGGCGGCAGAGCGAACTTCATGTCTTCGACGAGTACATGGTCGCCGTAGGCTTTGCTGACTCCTTCTGCTTCAATCACGACGTTGCCCAGGCGTGGTCCCGGCGGAATGTAAATCTCCAGATCCTCACGCCGTTTCTCCGATTCCTGTTGGAGCATCGCCTCATAGGAATTGATTCGAGCCTTGCCCTTAGCGTGACGCGCTTTGGGCGACATGCGAATCCATTCCAATTCCCGCTGCAGTGTCTTCTGTCTCTCACTCTCAGACTTCTCTTCGCGACGCAGACGCTCCTGTTTCTGTTCCAGCCAGGAGGTGTAATTTCCTTTCCAGGGAATGCCCTGGCCACGATCAAGTTCCAGAATCCAGCCGGCCACGTTATCCAGGAAATATCGATCATGGGTCACTGCGATAATCGTGCCCGAATAACTTTGCAGGTGATGTTCCAGCCATGCGACCGACTCCGCATCAAGGTGATTTGTCGGCTCATCGAGCAGCAAGATATCCGGCTTCTGCAAAAGCAACCGGCAGAGAGCAACTCGACGCCGTTCGCCACCGGATAGGACTTTCACCGGCGTCTCCGGTGGCGGACAACGGAGCGCGTCCATGGCCATCTCCAAACGTGAGTCGAGATCCCAGGCGTCTTGGGCGTCCAGCTTTTCCTGCACCTGGCCCTGCCGTTCCAGTAGCGCCGACATTTCATCGTCCGAGATTTCCTCGCCAAATTTCGTGTTGATCTCTTCGAACTCTTTCAGCAGATAGACCGTCTCCTGCACGCCTTCTTCCACCACTTCGCGCACAGTCCGCGCGTCGTCTATCAATGGCTCCTGTTCCAGATAGCCGACTGTGAAGCCGGGGGAGATAACGGTCTCGCCGTTAAACTCCTTGTCAACGCGGGCGAGTATGCGCAGCAGGGAGGACTTTCCGGAGCCGTTGAGACCGATCACGCCGATCTTTGCGCCGTAGAAGTATGAAAGATAGATGTCCTTAAGAACGGCTTTCTTGTCATAGAACTTGCTGACGCCGATCATTGAGTAAATAACTTTATTTGGTTCAGTGCTCATGAATTGAAATTAATGCCTCAGAAGACTGGAGGTTGGAAACGAGCTCTTTACGCTAGCGTTTAAGGTTGGATTGTGCAAGGAAGGGATTTTGGTGTACAGCTCAGCACTGTAAGTGCTGGGCTACTGTCAGCCGTCCGCCTGGCGGACTGGTTGAGTCGTTCCACACCGATCCATGCATTGAGCGGACGCTGACTCCGCATTCACGTCCCACCTAGACGCCTTCGGACAGAGGGCACTGCGAGAACGATCAGGATCAGCGCGGGGACAAACACTCCTGGCAGATCGATGATCCAATGACTATGGGGCAAACTCCCCGCCACGATGTCTGCCAGATGGATCAGAGCGTGCCCGGTGAAAAAAGCCGTTAGAGCTAAGTGCACCGGACGCGAGCGATCGACGTGGAGAGCTGACCAGCCGAATGCGAACCCCAGTATTAGGAAGACGACGCCAAGATCACGAACAAAGTGTGAATTGAATGGACCCGTATGAGGGACGGCTGCCGGAAGGTCCGTGTACCACGACAAAGGGAAGAAAAGCATCCATGCCCCATTGACGAGACTCAAGAGGCCAAAGATCAAATAGATGAGCCTTAACATTGGATTGATTATTGCAATTGAAATATCAGCTTGCCGATGCTCCCGCGGGCGCCCGCAGCCCAGCCGGTGGGCCAATCCGCACCGCGCGTACGAACGAAGCTCAAGGTGTCGAAGCCCGGACCTTCGAGCTGTTTCCAGGTGTGACCATCGTCTGTGGAGTAGTCTGCGCCTGACGGACCGACAGCAACGAGCAGCGATGTCTGGCGCGATGCAGACGTGACTGGTACATACGCGACGGCCGAGCGATAGCCGGAAAGACCTTTCACGAGTGTCCAAGTCTCGCCGCCATCGTTGGTGACAGCGAGATTGCCTACGGCCTCTCTCTCTTTTGTGTAGTCGCCACCGACGACTACACCGTGCTTCGAGTCGCGGAAAGCGACGGAGAAAATACCTGCAGACGATCCCGCAACGAGCGGCGCATTTGAAACCTTCCACGTGCGTCCGCGGTCGGTCGTACGCAGCACGCGGGCTTTTCGCGCGGCGCCGGTACCAATCCACGCGTGGGTCTTTCCGGTGACCGCGATATTGGTGCCACTCGCAGCAAAAGCTCCTTCATTCTCAAGCGCCGGCGGCGAGGCACTCGCGGATACCCGCTTCCAGATCCGCCCACCGTTTTCGGTTGTCATGATGCAGAACTGGCCGTCGATCGAGTCGCCGATAACGATGCCGTGATTGGCGTCCCAGAAAGACATCGCGTCGTAGAACGCCTTCGGATCATCGTTCTTGAACTGTAGCGTCCAGGTCGCGCCGCCGTCGGTCGTCTTATAGATCCGAGATAAAGGACCGTTGCCGATCGAGAGGACGTAGGCTGTCTGGGTATCAATCGCGTCGATGTCGCGAAAATCAAGCACGTCTGTGGTTATCGTTAACTTTTGCCACGCGGCGCCGCCATCAGTCGTGCGCAGTACGGTGCTGCCTGAGCCGCTGACCCAGGCGACGCGATCGTTCACCGCGCTGACGCCGCGCAGACGAGCCGTTGTCCCGCTGTTTTGAATGACCCAGTGCGGCGTAAACAGAAGGATAGCGAGTATCAGGATATGAACGATCATTTCTTATCTCTCATTTGACCGAGGGCGGCTACTTGACATAGGAACCGGGACTGGAAGAGATCAATAAGCCGCGGATTTACGCGAATTGTCGCGGATCAGACAAACAAGTAAAATTGGAGACTTGGTCGATTGACCTGAAGCACCTCGATCTCTGATTGAGTTTGTTCTGAATCTTACGTCTAATCCGCGTGTATCCGCGTAATCCGCGGCTGATCCCTATCTTCCCAGGTTACGATGATCAACCATCAAACAGCGGTCCTGGACCACTTTGATCCCGGCTGTTGCCAGCATCTCGGCAAACGAATCGTCCCGGATGCCCGATTGCAGCCAGACAGCCTTCGGTTTTTTCGCGAGTATGTCGTCCAGGTGCGCGTGAACATCCTGAGAGCGACGAAAGATGTTGACCAGGTCGACCTCGACGGGTATCTCGATCAGCTTGCGGTAGACCTTTTGCCCAAGGACATGGGTCACGTCCGGGTAGTAGACCGGGACCGGAATGATCTGAAAGCCGGCGGACTCAAGATAGCGGGGAACGTAAAAGGCTGGCTGGTTCGCTTGCGCCTCAGTTTTGATCCCAAGCACGGCAATTGTTGTCGTCGTGGAAAGCAACTTTCGGATTTGCTCAGCGCCGGTGATGAGGTTTTCCTGCCAGGCCATAAAGGAGAAGTGTACGAGGGAATAAGCCGCGGATGCACGCGGATAAACGCCGATTAGAATAGACGGGTAAAGTCGAACACCCTGGATCGCCAATAAGTCCGTCATTCTCTACTCAAATATCTTACGCAGCATGGACAGAGCAACTGAATGACGTGTTTCTGATCCGCGTTTGTTCACGTGCATCCGCGGCTAATTCTGTTCGCTAACCTTGGTGTTCCTGTCGGTATGCAGCCACCGCCTCTAGCGCACCATCATGCATTCTCTCCGGGCGAACATAAAGCCAGTGTTTCTCAAACTCTTCGTCGGTCATTGTTGCCGCTGCAATTCGTTCTTTGCTCTTTAGCCATTGTTCGGCCCATTGACGGAGGTCTGGGTGCCGGTTGAGCGCTGTGCGCGCCGAATGCATGGTAAGAGGTGTGCTCATAGTCTTATACCACTTTCAAAATGATGTTGTCGCCCCGTCAACGGATCTTGAAACGAAATCGATTTTGCCAGCAGCTTTAGCGGGCTCGAAAAATCATCGTCATCTGAGAAAGTCATCGCAGGATAGAGTTTGTCATCGTTGACAGGTATTCCTAAGGCCGCGCAGTGCAGGCGGAGTTGATGCTTCCTGCCGGTGACGGGAACCAACTGATACAGAGTGATGCGTCCCAGACTGCTCAGGGGGTTGATATGAGTCTCGGAGTTTGCCTCGCCCGCAACTTCTTTCATGCGAAAGAAGGGTTCCCCCCGCACGATGCGACTCCGCCGAGTGTTGGGGAAGCTCGAGTTGACAAGAGTTGGTGCCAGGGCTTCGTATACCTTTCTTACCTCCTGATTCCGAAAGAGCGACGTATAGTGTCCTCTTGTTTTCGGGTTGAGGGAAAACAACACCACTCCGGCAGTTTCCCGATCGAGTCGATGGAGGGGCACCAGGGCTTCCGGCTTGCCTTGTTTTCGCAATCTAACCAGAAGCGTTTCATGGAGAAACCTTCCCGAGGGAATCACCGGCAAGAAATGCGGTTTATCTGCAACCAGGATGTGTTCATCCTGATAGAGCACGCGCTCTACAAAGGGGATGGCTCTTTCATTTTCCAGCTCGCGATAATAAAAAATGCAGGCGCCCACCCGATAAGCAGTCTCCGGATCTACGCGGCGCCCGATTTCATCTACCACCTTACCTTTGGCCATCCGTGCAATCCAGGTCTCGGAGTCCACACGAGGGTATCGTTCTTTGAAAAAATCTATGACGGTTTTCCATGGACCTGCGGGAAGCCATTGGCAACTCGGACCAACTCCTTCGACGATGGGAAGCGGTGCGTTCAAAAGCATTCTCCTTAAGTGTGCAATGTAACACTCTTTGCGACTAATGGCAGTGAGGTATGATGAGGCACTGTGATCATACTGCCTGAATCAAACGGGGACTTGTTGCGTGAGTGCGAGGTTGAGACTTTTCGCTCGAGTGGCCC